>DXAR01000170.1 GCA_019116945.1 Candidatus Janibacter merdipullorum
GAGGGGCGGGAGGTCATCTCCCTCTGCGCCGGCGAGCCGAGCCAGGGGGCACCGAGCGCGGTCCACGCGGCCGCCGCCCGCATCCACACCGAGGCCCGGCCGTTGGGATACACGCCCGCACTGGGGATCGCCCCCCTTCGCGCGGCGGTCGCCGGGCACTACGGCCGGTGGTACGACCTCGACGTCGACCCCACCGAGGTGGCGGTGACGACCGGGTCGTCCGGCGGCTTCGTCCTCGCCTTCCTCGCGGCCTTCGACCACGGTGACCGCGTCGCGCTCGCCCGGCCCGGCTACCCCGCCTACCGCAACATCCTCGCCGGCCTGGGCTGCGAGGTCGTCGACATCGCCACCGGCCCCGCCGAGCGCTACCAACCGACTGTCGCCCAGCTCGAGGCCGAGCACGCCCGCGCGCCCCTCGCCGGGCTCGTCCTCGCCTCCCCGGCCAACCCGACGGGGACGATGCTCGATCGCGGCGAGCTCACCGCGATCGCCGCGTGGTGCTCCGCGCACGGGGTGCGGCTGGTGAGCGACGAGATCTACCACGGCGTCACCTACGGCGACGGGCCGGATGCGGAGGGGGTGTGTGCCCGCGAGGTCGACGAGCACGCCATCATCGTCTCCTCCTTCAGCAAGTACTGGGGGATGACCGGGTGGCGGCTCGGCTGGCTGCTCGTGCCGGAGGACCTGCGCGAGGCCGTCGACGCGCTCGCCGGCAACATCGCGCTCTGCCCGCCCGCGGCGGCGCAGGAGGCGGCGGTCGCGGCCTTCTCGGAGGAGTCCTACCGGCAGTGCGAGGCGGCGCTCGTCGACTTCGGGCGGGCCCGCGAGGTGCTCCTCGCGCGGGTGCCCGAGCTCGGGTGGGGCGCAGCGGCGCCCGCCGATGGCGCCTTCTACTACTGGGCAGACCTGGGGGAGCAGCTCGCCGGCTTCGCCGACGCCCGGGAGTACGCGACCGCGCTGCTCGAGGCGACCGGGGTCGCGGTGACGCCCGGTGGTGACTTCGACCCGGTCGAGGGGTCGCGCTGCGTGCGCCTGTCCCTGGCGGCGGGCCCCGACCCCATCGCCGAGGCGCTCGACCGGATCATCGCGTGGCAGCGTTCGCGCGGCTGAGGGTCAGCCCGGCGGGGCGACGTCACCCTCGTTGGTGAGGCCGACCCAGGTGCTGCACCCGATGTCGATGCTGAAGGGGATGTCCTCCCGCTCCTTGCCGTCGATGGTGCCGGTGCCGGTGCCCTCGACGCGGACGGCCTCCTCCGAGTAGGTGATGGTCATGTCGTCCTTGTTGCCCGTGATGACGTCGAAACCGTCGCGCCCGGACGAGTCGTTGTGCGCCTGGAAGCGGGTCAGGGTCGCCTCGTCGCCGTCGAGATCGAAGTCGGCGCCCGCGGTGGTGCCGTCGATGTGGCCCGACTCCTGGACCTCGTCGAGGCTCGGCAGGTCGAGCAGGTCGATGGCGCCCTTCTTGCCGTCGTCGCTGCGTTGGCAGACCGGGCGCCAGTTGCGGTCGACGGTCGTCCCGTTGATGACGAGGGTGTCAGACCCGCTGGCGGCGCCCTCATCAGACGACTCGCCGCCGGAGCCCGAGGAGTCGGCGGAGGTCGAGGCGGAGCTGCTCGAGCCCTCCTCACCGGAGCCGTCGTCGGCTCCGTCCGACCCGCAGGCGCCCAGGGTGAGGGCGAGCGCCACGGCTGCGGCGCCGGCGAGGTGATGACTCCGGGTGAGTCTGCGCATGGTGGTGAGTCCCCCTGACTGTGCTCGGCTCCGATCCACCGCGAGCGAAGGTATCAAGGGGAGCAAGGGGAGTGACTCGCGGGTACGACGATCGCTGCTCGCGCCGACGTGCCATGCACCCCCGGGACCTCGGGGGCTGGCCGGGACGGTTGCCGACGAGTGATATGCGTACCCGCGCGTAACTTCCCGGGTGCGTGGTCGGGCGTGGGGTGATCTGCGAGGATCGGCGACAAGATCACCGCACACCGCGCCAGGAGGCTGCTGCTCATGCCCATCGCCACTCCCGACGTCTATCGCGACATGCTCGACCGGGCGAAGGCCGGGTCCTTCGCCTACCCGGCCATCAACGTCACCTCGAGCCAGACGCTCAACGCGGCGATCCGCGGCTTCGCCGAGGCGGGCAGCGACGGCATCGTCCAGGTCTCCACCGGAGGGAGCGAGTACCTCTCCGGCCCGACGGTCAAGGACATGGTCAGCGGCTCCCTCGCCCTCGCCGCCTACGCGGAGGAGGTCGCGAAGAACTACGACGTCAACATCGCCCTCCACACCGACCACTGCCCCAAGGACAAGCTGGACGGTTTCGTCCGCCCGCTGCTCGCCGCGAGCAAGGAGCGCAAGGACAAGACCGGGCTGCCGATCTTCCAGTCGCACATGTGGGACGGCTCGGCGGTTCCGCTGGAGGAGAACCTGCAGATCGCCCAGGAGCTGCTCGAGCTCTCGGCGGCCGCGGACATCATCCTCGAGGTCGAGATCGGCGTCGTCGGCGGCGAGGAGGACGGCGTCGCCAACGAGATCAACGACAAGCTCTACACGACCCCCGAGGACACCCTGAAGATGGTCGAGGCCCTCGGCCTCGGCGACAAGGGCCGCTACATGGCCGCCCTGACCTTCGGCAACGTCCACGGCGTCTACAAGCCGGGCAACGTCAAGTTGCGCCCCGAGATCCTCAAGCAGTGCCAGGACGCCATCGTCGCGCAGCACGGCACCGACCGCGGTGAGCGTCCCCTCGACCTCGTCTTCCACGGCGGCTCCGGGTCCACGCCGCAGGAGATCAGCGACGCGGTCGACTACGGCGTCATCAAGATGAACGTCGACACTGACACCCAGTACGCCTTCACCCGTCCGGTCGCCGGCTGGATGCTCGAGAACTACACGGGCGTGCTCAAGATCGACGGCGAGGTCGGCAACAAGAAGCAGTACGACCCCCGCTCGTGGGGCAAGGAGGCCGAGGCGTCGATGGCGGCGCGCATCGTCGAGGCCTGCGAGAACCTCCGCTCGGCCGGGACGTCGGTGAAGGCCTGATGGACAACCTGCTCGGCATCCCGGAGACCACCCTCCCCGAGGACCCCGCCACGGCGCGCATCGACGCCGGCGAGGACGCCACGAGCGTGGCGCGAGACCTCCCTTCGTCCTCCCTGCCGTGGGCCGTCCTCGCCGAGGCCGCCCTCGACGGCGGCCGGAGCATCGAGGCCTACGCCTACGCCCGGACGGGGTACCACCGCGGGCTCGACGCGCTGCGCCGCTCCGGCTGGAAGGGCCAGGGGCCCGTGCCGTGGGCGCACGTGCCCAACCGCGGCTTCCTGCGGGCCCTCGCCGCGCTCGCCCAGGCCGCCGGTGAGATCGAGGAGACCGAGGAGGAGCAGCGCTGCCGTTCCTTCCTCGCCGACTCCTCCGCGGAGGCGGCCCGCGAGCTCCTCGGCTGAGCTCGGCCCCGCGCCTTGATCGGCACGGACGACCAGCACGACGAAGGGCGTCACGACCAGTGGTCGTGACGCCCTTCGCTCGCTGCCGGTGTCCCGCATCCGGAAGATCTGCTGCCACGAGGCGCCCTGCCGGGAAAAAGTAATGGGGGGCGCCGCTGTGAAGTCCCCTGATTCCATCCGCGGCGCCCCCGCGTGAGCACCATTCTGCCGTACGAGACCCGTGAAACCCGGCACTGAACGGCCAGTGGCATTAACATGCCAATCATGTCTCCTTCCTCCGAGTACGACGACGAACCGCTGCGCCGGCTCGAGCAGTACCTGGCCGCCGACACCCAGCGGGTGGAGGAGGCGAGGGGCAAGCTCGTCGACATCGGGGACGCCCTGATGACCCTCCGCGCACGGATGCACAACATCGACCTCGGCGACGACCCCGGCGTCCAGGTGCTCACCCAGGAGATGGCCGGCCCGATGATCGACCGGCTCGCCGGCACCGTCGAGCGCACCGACAACGTCATCCTCGTCATGGACGTCGGTGCCGGCAGCGACGAGGTCAATGCACGGCACGAGCGCAACCGCGCCGTGGAAGGGCAGCTGCAGCGCACCCTCGTCCACCCGGGGGTCCTCGAGACCGAGCTGGCTCGCAGCGAGCTGGCCGCCAAGCGCGGCACCGGGCAGCTGCAGCGGGTCTCGGACCACGTGTCGACGGAGTTCCTCCTGCTCGGCGAGGAGGCCGTCATCACCCTGTCGGTCTGGGCGGACCCGGCCTCGCCGTACTTCTTCATCCGCAACCCGGCGCTCATCCGGTGCTTCGCCGCGTGGTTCGAGCTCATGTGGTCCATCGCGCCCGAGGTGGAGGCGACCGCCGGGACCTCCGATGACGCCCTCATCCGGATGCTCGCCCTCGGCGCCAAGGACGAGATGATCGCCCGCACCCTCCACGTCGGGCTGCGGACGGTCCGCCGTCGGGTCGCCGCCCTCATGGACCAGTACGGCGTGGGCACGCGCTTCCAGCTGGGGGCCGCGCTGGAGCGCGACGGCCGGTTGTCGGTGCCTGCTCGGTAGACTATGTGGGTCAGCAGCCGCGGGCGAGCCCGCGGCTGATGTGTTGTCGAGACCCGCTCCGACGAGCGGCGGAGGAGGACCGATGCCGGCGATCGTGCTGATCGGCGCCCAGTGGGGGGACGAGGGCAAGGGCAAGGCCACCGACCTCATGGGCAGCGACGTCGACTACGTCGTGAAGTTCAACGGCGGCAACAATGCCGGCCACACCGTGGTCATCGACGGGGAGAAGTACGCCCTCCACCTGCTGCCGTCGGGCATCCTCACCCCGAGCGTGACCCCGGTCATCGGCAACGGCGTCGTCGTCGACCTCGAGATCCTCTTCCAGGAGCTCGAGGGGCTCGACGCGCGTGGCGTCGACACGTCCAAGCTCATCGTCTCCGCCAATGCCCACGTCATCCCGCCGTACAACCGGACGATGGACAAGGTCACCGAGCGCTTCCTGGGCAAGCGCAAGATCGGGACGACCGGTCGCGGCATCGGTCCGACCTACGCCGACAAGATGAACCGCGTCGGCATCCGGGTCCAGGACATCTTCGACGAGGGGATCCTCCGGCAGAAGGTGGAGGCGGCCCTGGACTTCAAGAACCAGGTCATGGCGAAGATCTACAACACCCGGGCCGCGGACGTCGACGACGTCGTCGCGGAGCTCCTCACCTACGCCGACCGGCTCCGTCCGATGGTCGCCGACACGAGCCTCGTCCTGGAGAAGGCCCTCGACGCGGGGCAGAACGTCCTCCTCGAGGCCGGCCAGGCGACCCTGCTCGACGTCGACCACGGCACCTATCCCTTCGTCACCTCGTCCTCGGCGACCGCGGGTGGCGCCTGCACCGGCTCCGGCATCCCCCCGACCCGGGTCAGCCGCGTCATCGCGATCCTCAAGGCCTACTCGACCCGCGTGGGCGAGGGCCCCTTCCCGACGGAGCTCTTCGACGACGACGGGGAGTTCCTCCGCAAGACCGGCGGTGAGTACGGCACGACGACCGGCCGCCCCCGCCGGTGCGGATGGCTCGACGCCGTCGTCGGGCGCTACGCGACCCGGATCAACGGCGTCACGGACTTCGTCATCACCAAGCTCGACGTCCTCACCGGCCTGGAGCGGGTGCCGGTCTGCGTGGCCTACGAGGTCGACGGCGAGCGGGTCGACGAGATGCCGGTCAACCAGTCCGACGTGCACCACGCCCAGCCCATCTACGAGTACCTCGATGGCTGGTGGGAGGACATCTCCGCCTGCCGGACCTTCGAGGAGCTGCCGGCGAATGCCCAGGCCTATGTCCTCAGGGTCGAGGAGCTCATCGGTGCGCGGGTCTCCGCCATCGGGGTCGGTCCCGGTCGCGACGAGATCATCCAGCGCCACCCGCTGCTCGACGCCTGATCCCGGCGCGAAAAGCCGTTGCCGGACCCTCTTCGCGCTGCGAGGCTGGGGCCAGGTGCCGCGTCCGCGGTTCCGGCCGGCGACGAAGGGAGGTCCTCATGGGTACTCACGAGAGCGCACCCGAGGACGTGAAGGCGAAGTTCCGGGAAGCGCTGGAGAAGAAGCAGTCGCACGGCGGAGCGGATGTCTCGCCGAACGGCGCGCACGGCAAGGTCGAGGAGGCGCACCGCGCCGAGACCAGCGGCGCGCAGCAGATGTTCCGCCGCAAGAGCGGCTGACCGACACTCCGTCACGGACGGCCCCGGGGCACCTGCCCCGGGGCCGTTCCGCGTGTCGGCCTGCTCCCGGCGAGCACGGCTGGCCCCTCAGCCCAGCGGCCGCAGCACCGTCATCCGGTGCGCCGCGCGGGTGAGGACGACGTAGAGGATGCGGGCGCCGCCGGGGGACTCCTGGACGATCGCGTCCGGGTCGACGACGAGGGTGGCGTCCCACTCCAGGCCCTTGGTGGAGAGGGGGTCGATGACGACGACCTGGCCGTCATGGCTGCCGTGGAGCCGCGCGACCGCCTGCTCGTGGCGCTGCGGGGTGATGACGGCGATCGAGCCGTCGACCTCCTGCGTCAGGGCCTCGAGTGCCTCCGCCGCGACGGTGGCGACATCGGGCCGCGACTCGTCGAGCGCATCGCCGAAGGTCACCTCGGCCGGACGGACCCCGGTCTCGCGCACGGCATCCGGGATGTCGGCGTCCGGGACGACGGGGAGGATGACGTCGCGGGCGTAGTCGAAGATCTCCTGGGCATTGCGGTAGTTCGTCGTCATGTGGAAGGCCTGGCGCTGCTGGCTGCCGTAGGCCTCCTCCCGGGCGCGGTCGGCCTCGTCGAGGTCCGACCACGAGGCCTGGGCGGTGTCGCCGACGACGGTCCACGAGGCGCGGCGGCCGCGGCGGCCGATCATCCGCCACTGCATGGGGGAGAGGTCCTGGGCCTCGTCGACGAGGACGTGGGCGTAGTCGTCGGGGCGTCCGACGGTGCCCTGGAGCAGGCGCTCGCGGGCCGATGTCGGGCTGAGGTGGTGGTCCACCGCGGGGGCCTCGATGGCCGACCCCATGGCCCGCAGCTCCTCGACACCGTCGAGCTCCTCGATCTCGAAGAAGGAGCGCTCCTCGGGCGCCGCCTCCTCGACCGGGCCGAGGCGGACAGCGAGCTCGTCGACGAGGGCGACGTCGGAGACGGTCCACGTGCCGAGCTCGAGGGTCTCGCGGGCGGCGTGGGCGAGGGCGGCCGCATCTCCCTGGCTGAGGATCGAGCGGGCGACGTCGTAGGACAGCTCGGTGTCCTCGAGCCAGAGGAGCGCCTCGCGGGGGTCGATCTGGGGCCACCACGCGTCGACGAACTCGTCGACGGCCAGCGAGGAGTCGAAGGCCTCGAGGAAGTCCTCGCGGTCGCCCTCGCGGACACTGCGCCACGCGGCCTCGGCGAGGAGGTCGCGCACGGCGGTCGTGGCCTGGTTGCGGGTGCGGTCGCGCAGGGCCTGCTTGCGGATGCCGGCGAGCGTGCCCTCGTCGAGGTGGACGGGCTGGCCGTCGACCATGACCCGCAGGCTCGTCGGCGCGCCCGGGACGGCGCGGCCGGCGAGTCGGCGCAGGAGCGTCCGCATCTGCAGGGAGCCCTTGATCGCGGCGACCTCGGGGGACTCCTGGCGGACGGCGGTGATGACGTCGACGACGTCGCCGAGGGAGCGGAGGGTCACCGAGTCCTCACCGAGCGAAGGGAGGACCCGCTCGATGTATGCGGTGTAGGCCGAGGAGGGGCCGATGACGAGGATGCCGCCGGACTCGTAGCGACGGCGGTTGGCGTAGAGGAGGTACGCGGCGCGGTGCAGGGCCACGACCGTCTTGCCCGTGCCGGGCCCCCCGGTGATCTCTGTGATCCCGCGGTCCGTCGCCCGGATCGCCTCGTCCTGGTGCGCCTGGATCGTGGCGACGATGTCGCGCATCTGCTGGCCGCGGGTGCGCGTGAGGGCGGCGAGGAGGGCGCCGTCGCCGACGACGACCATGTCCTCCGGGGCCTCGGGGACCATGAGGTCGTCCTCGACCCCGACGACCTCCTCTCCGCGGCAGCGCAGGACCCGACGGCGGATGACGCCGTGGTTGTCACCCGGCGTCGCGCGGTAGAAGGGGGAGGCCGCGGGCGCGCGCCAGTCGATGACGAGCGGCTCGTAGTCGTCGTCACGGACCCCGAGCCGGCCGATGTAGCGGATCTCGCGGTCCTCGGCGCGCTCGCCGTCGCCCGGTCCGTCGGCGAGGTCGAGGCGACCGAAGACGAGGCCCTCGTGCTGGTGCTCGAGGTGGGCGCGGCGCTTCGCCGCGTTGTAGACGAGGGCATCGCGCTCGAAGAGCCCGGACATCTCCTCGTCGCGGACGTCCCCCGTGCGGGAGGTGCGGCCGCGGGCCATGCCGTCCACCGCCACGAGATCGGCTCGGCGTCCGGCCTTGGCCAGCTCGGTGTGCACGCGGTCGAGGTGGTCCTGCTCGACGGCGATCTCGGCTGCGACGACGTCGACGTGGGTGTCGGTCACGGTCTCCTCCGCTCCCCTCTGCTCGGCGGAAGGGACGAGTCTAGTTGCACGAAGGGAGCGGATCGCGACGCGGGTTTCCCCCCTTCGCCCCGGGCCGGGCGGGGCTCTGCGCGGGGGTCCGGAGTTTCCTCATCGTCGCCATCTTGATTTCACCTTCATCCAAGTGTCACTATCGGGGGAGTCGGCTTCGGCCGATGGTCGCGCGGTCGGTGTCCCCCCTGATGTCTGGACCCGCGACCTTGGGGCGCAGCTCACGGCAGATACCCCCTGCCTGCCGAGAGCTGCGCCCCTTCTTGTGCCCACGGCGAGTGTCGCGACCCCGGTGGGCGGTCTCGTAGGCTCGCCCCGTGAAGGTTCTCGTCATCGGCTCCGGCGCGCGTGAGCACGCCCTCGTCCGTGCCCTCAGCGCCGACCCCACCGTCTCCGCCGTCATCGCGGCGCCCGGCAACCCGGGCACCGACACGATCGCGCTCAACGTCCCCCTCGACGCCGCCGACCCCGAATCGGTCGTCGACCTGGCCCGCAGCCACGACGTCGGACTCGTCGTCGTCGGCCCGGAGGCGCCCCTCGTCGCGGGCGTCGTCGACGCGCTCCGTGAGGCGGGCATCCCCTGCTTCGGTCCCTCCCGGGATGCCGCCCGTCTCGAGGGGTCCAAGGCCTATGCCAAGGAGGTCATGGCCGCCGCCGGCGTGCCGACCGCGATGGCGCACGTGTGCACGACGATCGACCAGGTGGCCGAGGCGATGGACGCCTTCGGGTCCCCCTTCGTCATCAAGGACGACGGTCTGGCCGCCGGCAAGGGGGTCGTCGTGACCGAGGACCGGGAGGCGGCCCTGGAGCACGCCCGGACCTGCCTGGCGAAGGGGGGTGACGCCGCGGTCGTCGTCGAGGAGTTCCTCGACGGCCCGGAGGCGAGCCTCTTCTGCATCTGCGACGGCGGGACGGTCGTGCCGCTGGAGCTCGCGCAGGACTTCAAGCGGATCTTCGACGGCGACGAGGGGCCCAACACCGGCGGCATGGGCGCCTACAGCCCGCTCGCCTGGGCGCCGGAGGGGCTCGTCGACGACGTCGTGGAGCGGGTGGCCCAGCCGGTCATCGACGAGATGGCGCGACGTGATGCTCCCTTCGCCGGGGTGCTCTACGTCGGCCTGGCCCTCACCTCCCGCGGCCCGCGGGTCATCGAGTTCAACGTGCGCTTCGGCGACCCGGAGACCCAGTCCGTGCTTGCCCGCCTCGAGTCGCCGCTCGCCGTGCTGCTGCTCGCCGCGGCCACCGGCCAGCTGGCCGACCACGACCCGCTCCGGTGGCGGCCCGAGTCGGCCGTGACGGTCGTCGTCTCCGCAGAGGGCTACCCGGCGTCCCCGGTCACGGGCGTGCCGATCGACGGGCTGGAGCGCGTCGACGAGCTCGAGGACGTGCACGTCCTCCACGCGGGGACCGCGCTCGAGGAGGGGCAGCTCGTCTCCGCCGGTGGCCGCGTCCTGTCGGTCGTCGCGCTGGGCGAGGACCTCACCGGGGCGCGGGACCGGGCCTACGAGGCGGTGGAGCGCGTCGACCTCGACGGGGGCCACCACCGGTCCGACATCGCGCTGCGCGCGTCGCGGGGCGAGATCCGGGTCCCGTAGCCCTCAGGCCGCGATGTCCTTGCGTGGCCGGCCCCGGGCGCGCTTGCGGGCGATGACGTGGCCGGCGTCGAAGATCTCGCCACCCCACACGCCCCAGGGCTCCCGGCGCTCCAGCGCCCCCTCGAGGCACATCGTGCGCAGGGGGCACTCGGCGCACAGCGACTTCGCGTACTCGAGGCAGTCGGGCATCTCGGAGAACCAGAGCTCGGGGTCCAAACGCTGGCACGGGGTCTGCTGGGCCGTCACGAGGGCTCCTTCGGGCTGTTGCGGTGGGTGTGCCGTGAGCACCACGGTCCTCGTCTGAGGGAGGGCGGCGCATCGGTCATGTGGCTGAGAT
>DXAR01000171.1 GCA_019116945.1 Candidatus Janibacter merdipullorum
TCGGGGGGAAGCTCGCCATAGTGCTCCGCGGGACGCGACTGACCGTCGTCCCTCTGACCTCGGTCACCGTGGCCGCCGGGAGCACCCGCCCCTCCGCCACCACCCGCCGTACCGCCGTCGGCGGCACTCGATCCCTCTTGCTCGTCGGCCTCACCGACCACCGCGCCCCCCATGGCGCGGAGCATCTCCGAGCTGTCGAGGACGACCTTCTCCGCCGCCGGCCAGTCCTGCCCGACGAAGCAGTCGAGGTCCGGTCCCGACCAGTTGCCGGCGAGTAGCTCGGCCATGCCCCGGCCCGACGTCGCCACGTCCCCAAGCAGCTGCGAGGTGGTCGTCAGCTCCCGCCCGACATCCCTGAGTCGCTCGGCATCCGCACCATGACTGACGGTCATCGCTTCTCCCCCACTGCTCCCTGACGTCGGCTCGCCGTCGACCTTATGCGGGGCCGTCGGCGACGGGAAGGGGAGAACTCCCCATCGCGCCGCGCCCTCCCTTCGACCATGATGGATCGCACCGACCACCTGAGGAGCGAGCATGTCCTACCGCCGTCACGGACGCCTGATGCTGCTCCTCCCCACCCTCGCCCTCGCCCTCAGCGGGTGCGGCGGCGACCCCGGCGCCGGAGAGGACGCGACGATGCACCTGGAGATCACCGCATCGGACTCCCCGGACGTCGTGCGGGTGGACGCCACCGAGGGCACCTCGACGACCATCGCGAACAGCCTCGTGGGCGACTTCGACGTCGAGGTGGAGTCGGTCGACGGAGACGCCGTCGAGTTCTCGACGAGCGAGGACATGGCGCCGGAGGGGAAGACCGGGGGGATCAACCTCAACGACACCCGGAGGGACTTCGCGGTGGCGAAGGGCGACGAGGTGAAGTTCTCCACACCCACGACGGATGGTGGCACGACGTGGACGGCGACCCTCGAGGAGGGCCCGGCACCCTCCTGATCAGGCACGACGGCCAATCACGCCGTCGTCACATGGCGTTCACTGAGCCGCCGCTGAAAATTACCTGACCACTCCGTGACCATTTCGTGTCCTGATGAACTAGTCTTCTTCACGCCTGCTCCCCCCTGTGCAGGCCCAGCCCGGGCGCCGAATCCTGCCACCCCGGGTCGGCACGCCAGCACCCGAGTGGCAGGAGCGGGGGACCCAGATCTTTGTGGCCGATCACCGGCCTCGGGGTGAAGTCCTCAGTGGCCCGAATCCACCGGGCTGCAAGGGCGGGGTGTGCTCCACCCCAACCCGACAGCTAACTCCGCAGGCGTCAGGAGATTCGCCATGAGCCTGTTCTACTCGGGGCGCCACCGCGCCGTCCGCCCCTCCACCACCCACCGCAAGACCGGCCTCGGCGTCGCTGCCGTCGCCGCCGCCGGTATCGCCACCCCCCTCATGGTCGGCACCGGCTCCGCGTCCGCGGCACCGGCCACGGTCGACGTCACGACCGCCCGGACGACCTTCACCGGCACCGTGAGCTATGGCTCGCGCGGCTCCGTCGTCAAGCAGGTCCAGCGCAAGGTCGGCGTCTCCGCCGACGGCATCTTCGGCCCCGCCACCCGCAGCGCCGTCAAGCGCTACCAGCAGCGCAAGGGCCTGGTCGCCGACGGCATCGTCGGTCCCCGCACCGCCTCCGCGATGGGCCTCAGCGGGTCCTCGAGCAGCGGCAGCTCGCGCTCCTCCTCCGGCAGCACGACGCGTACGAACTTCTCCGGCCTCGTCCGTCAGGGCTCGCGCGGCTCCGTCGTCAAGCAGATCCAGCGCAAGGTCGGCGTCTCCGCCGACGGCGTCTTCGGGCCCGCCACCCGCAGCGCCGTCCAGCGCTGGCAGCGCAGCCACGGCCTGACGGCCGACGGCGTCGTCGGCCCGGCCACCGGCTCGCGCATGGGCCTCACCGGTTCCTCGAGCGGCTCGTCCGGCGGCAGCTCCTCCGGCGGCGGCAGCTCCTCCGGCAACACCTCGAGCAGCTCGGTCCTCGGGACCGCCGCCCGCTACGTCGGCCACTCCTACCGCTACGGCGGCACGACGCCGTCCGGCTTCGACTGCTCCGGCTTCACGAGCTATGTCTTCGGGCAGCACGGCAAGAGCCTGCCGCGCACCGCCGAGGCCCAGCGCCAGGCGGCCACCCGCGTCTCCTCGCCGCGGCCGGGGGACCTCGTCTTCTTCGGCGCCCCCGCCTGGCACGTCGGCATCTACGCCGGCAACGGCCAGATGTACGACGCCGGCAACTCGCGCACCAATGTCTCCAAGCGCGCGATCTGGACGAGCGCCGTCACCTACGGCCGCGTCTGATCCGCAGGACGCTCCACGACGGCGGGCCCCCACCTCCCGAGGTGGGGGCCCGCCGTCGCCCTCCCCACCCCTTCGCCCACAGGTCCGCTGTCTAGGCTGTCCCCACCAGACACCGACCTCGCGGAGATGACATGAGCGGCATGCCGGAGCTCCCCGCCGAGGACGTGCGCCGATTCGCCCAGATCCGCGAGGACTTCACCCGGATGATGCTCGGCTACCGCTTCGGCATGGAGCAGGTCGCGACGCGTCTGGACATCCTGCGGGAGGAGTTCGCCGAGCTGCACGCGGACAACCCGATCGAGCACATCTCCACCCGGCTCAAGAGCCCGGAGAGCATCATCGCCAAGGCGGCTCGCCAGGAGGTCCCCCTCGAGATCGAGGAGCTGCGACGCCACATCACCGACATCGCCGGCATCCGGGTCGTGTGCTCCTTCGTCAACGACGTCTACCGCCTCGTCGACTCCCTCACGGCACAGCCGGACATCTCGGTCATGGCCGTCAAGGACTACATCGCCCAGCCGAAGCCCAACGGCTACCGCTCCCTCCACGTCATCGTCGAGATCCCCGTCTTCCTCTCCGCGGGCGCGGTGCACGTGCCGGTCGAGGTGCAGTTTCGCACGGTCGCGATGGACTTCTGGGCGAGCACCGAGCACAAGATCTTCTACAAGTACGAAGGGGATGTCCCCGCCGACCTGCGCCGGCGCATCACCGATGCCGCGGCGACGGCGGCCCGCATGGACGAGGAGATGGCCGAGCTGCTGCGCCGGGTCCACGGGAGCGCCCCCGCGACCCCGGACATCCCCGGCGCAGGGGCCTGACGACCACTCACCGAGGGACCTCCATCACCCCCGTTACCATTTCGTGTCCTTATGCCTTAGGGTCTACCGCGGTTCCGATCCACTGTCGGAACCTCGTCGGGGAACGCCGAGTCCTGCCACCCCGACGGCCCCCTGAAGTGCATGGGCAGGAGCGGAGGACCCAGATCTTGTGGCCGTGGTCCACGGCCTCGGGGTGAAGTCCTTCAGCGATCCGGACTCCGGACCGCAGGGCGGGGTGGTCTCCATCCCAACCCGACAGCTAACTCCGTAGGCGTCAGGAGACTCACCATGAGCATGTTCTACTCCCCGCGGCACGCCGCGCAGCGCACCTCCTCGCCGGCCGCCAAGCGCGCCGGTGCCGGCGTCCTCGCCGCGACCGCCCTCGGGCTCGGCGCGACGATGACCGCCACGAGCGCGTCCGCCAACGGCGGCCCCGAGACCGCACCCGCCCAGACCCAGCCGCAGACGGAGGCCCCGGCCCCGACGGGCGGCGCCCAGAGCACCTCCGGCTCGACCACCTTCTCCGACGTCATCTCCCAGGGTGACTCCGGCAGCATCGTCGAGCAGATCCAGGAGAAGGTCGGCGTCACCGCTGACGGCAACTACGGCTCCGCCACCGCGGGCGCCGTCGCCGACTGGCAGGCCGACGAGGGCCTCGCCGCCGACGGCGTCGTCGGCCCGGAGACCGGCTCGGCCATGGGCCTCTCCGGCGGCAGCTCCGACGCGAGCGCCCCGAGCACCGGCAGCACGAGCAGCACCGGCACGGCGAGCGCCACGCCGGCCAGCTCGAGCACGAGCTCCGACTCCTCGCTCCTCTCCGCGGCGCGGAGCCTCATCGGCTCCCCGTACGTCATGGGCGGGACCAGCCCCTCCGGCTTCGACTGCTCCGGCCTCGTCCAGTACGTCCACGCCCAGCAGGGCAAGGACATCCCGCGGACGACGCAGGAGCAGCAGGCTGCCGCGACGCCGGTGTCCGACCCCCAGCCGGGCGACATCGTCTTCTTCGGCGACTCGGCCTACCACAACGGCATCTACGCCGGTGACGGCAAGATCGTCGACGCGGGCAACTCCGGCACCGGTGTCGTCGAGCGCGACATCTGGACGGACGACGTGAGCTACGGCCGCTTCTGATCCGAACCGATCCCTCGAGGGCCCCCGACCGCGCGGTCGGGGGCCCTCGTCGTGCTCGCCCGTCGTCGCCGGGTGGGAGGGTGAAGGCATGACCCCTGCAGACCACGAGCACGCGCCGTCCGACCACGAGGGCACCGGACCCGGCGAACACTTCGACGCCAAGGCAGCCACCTGGGACGACGACCCGGACAAGCGTCGGCAGTCGGGAGAGGTGGCAGCGGCCATGGCCGCGGCGGTCCCCCTTCCACCGCGCCCGCGGGTCCTCGAGTACGGGGCCGGGACCGGCTTGGTCACCATCGCGCTGCTGCCGCACCTCACCGAGCCCTCGGTCACCCTCGCCGACAACTCGAGCGGGATGCGCCAGGTCCTCGCGGAGAAGGTCGCCGCGGGGGCCCTCCCTTCGCCGACCCGCGTGTGGGACCTCGACCTGGAGACCCAGTCGGCGCCCACGGACCGCTTCGACCTCATCATCACCTCCAACGTCATGCACCACGTGCAGCGCCTCGACACCGTGCTCGCTGCCTTCGCGGAGCTGCTCGACGTCGGGGGGCACCTGTGCATCACCGACCTCGACCAGGAGGACGGCAGCTTCCACGACCACGACTTCGGCGGGCACCACGGCTTCTCCCGGGAGGAGCTGGCCGCGCGGATCGAGGCAGCCGGGTTCACCGACGTGCGCGTGGGTGACGCCGGCACCATCCGCAAGGACGGACGCGACTACACCGTCTTCCTCGCAGCGGCGCGCAAGGCCTGACGTGCGGCCGATCGACGACGCGGAACGCCGGGCCCGGGTCGCCGTCCGGCACGCTCTGCACCCGACCCGGCGAGCGTCGGACCCGCTGGCCGCGGCTCGCGCCGTCACCTGCCTGCATGCGACCGAGGCGGCCTCGGTCCATCTCGCGGTGCAGGCACGAACCGAGGGGGTCGCCCCCTTCGACGTGGACCGCGCGCTCTACGAGGACCGGACGCTGATCAAGCAGCTGGCCATGCGGCGCACCCTCTTCGCCTTCCCCCGCGACCTCCTGCCGGCAGCGCTCGGGGTGGCGGTCGCACGGATCGCCCCGGAGCAGCGACGCCTCGTCGCCCGCGACGCGCAGCGGCACGGGATCGCCGATGACGGCGAGGCCTGGCTCGAGGCGGCCGAGGATGCCGTGCTGGCTCGACTCTCCGGCGCCGGTCCCATGACCGCTCGAGAGCTGCGCGAGGCCCTGCCCGAGCTCACCGGGGCCATCACCGTCAACGCAGGCAAGAAGTACGGCGGCACCTTCAACCTCGCGCCGCGCGTACTCACCTGGCTCGGGGCCGAAGGACGCATCACCCGCGGCCGCAACGACGGTCACTGGCGGCTCTCGAAGCCCTCGTGGACGGTGCTCGCGGAGTGGCTCGGGGAGGACGTCGCTCCGCTGCCGGCCGACGCGGCCTACGCCGAGCTGGTGCGGCGGTGGCTGTGGAGCTTCGGCCCGGGCACCCTCGAGGACATCCACTGGTGGCTCGGCGCGACGAAGGGAGCGACCCGGGCGGCCCTGGCCGCCGTGGGGGCCGTCGAGGTGCAGCTCGAGCGCGAGCGCACCGGCTGGCTCCTCCCGGACGACGTCGAGCCGGTCCCGGCCGTCGAGCCGTGGGCCGCCCTGCTCCCCACGCTCGACCCCACGACGATGGGGTGGAAGGAGCGGGACCACTACCTCGATCCCGAGCACCGCCCGCTGCTCTTCGACACCAACGGCAACGGCGGGACCACTGCGTGGTGGGACGGTCGGATCGTCGGCGCCTGGGTGCAGGACCCGGACGGCGTCGTCGAGGTGGTGCCGGCCCCGGGGCTCGACCTCGGGTCCGCGGCCCGGTCCGCCTTGGCCGCCGAGGCCGAGCGGCTAACCATCTGGCTCGACGGGGTCCGGATCAGCAATGTCTATGCATCACGGCTGATGAAGGGAGCACCCCTCCCTTGATCGGGTCCCCGAGGTCCCGGTCGCCGCGGATGAGGGCGTCGGCAGCGGCCTGCTCCCTGGCGAGGTCTGCGAAGGCCTCCTCCACCACGTCCGGGTCGGCGACCGCGCCGAGGAAGTCGGCGTCCTCGTCCTCACCGTAGAGCGGCGGTTGCGGGTCACCCAGCCAGCCGCGCCAGTCGCGCTCGACCTCGGCCAGGTGGCGCACGAGCCCCAGGAGGGACATCGGCGACGGCGGGAGCGAGCGCTCGGCGAGCCGAGCCGGGTCGAGGCCATCGCACTTCATGACCAGGGTGAGGCGATAGCTCTCGAGGTAGTCGAGGTAGGTGGCCAGCTCCCCGTCCGGGCTCGGGCCGTCGTTGTTGCGCGGGTCGTCGTCGGGGTCAACCCACATGTCGGGGTAGACGGTGGCCACGGTCCATCGGTCGGCAGGTTCGCTCACTCCAGTGATCGTCCTCCGGCCCGGTGGCCTCGGCAACGGGTTATCGACCGGCCCGAGGGGCCACACTGGGACCATGACCGAGCGCTTCGAGTCCGGCACCGACGAACCACCCGAGGAGGTCGTCGAGCTCGCCCACCAGCTCTTCGACTGGGCCCGCGAGGGCGCGACCGAGCGGATCGCGGCCTATGTCGACGCCGGAGCACCTCCTGACCTGGCCGATCCCGCCGGCAACACGCTGCTCATGCTCGCCGCCTACCACGGGCACGCCGAGCTCGTCCGCGCGCTCGCGGACCGCGCGGCCGACGTGGACAGGGTGAACAACCGCGGCCAGTCACCCTTGGCCGGGGCGGTCTTCAAGGGCGAGCCGGACGTCGTCACGGCGCTCCTCGAGCACGGTGCAGACCCCGATGCCGGTGAGCCCAGCGCTCGGGCGACGGCGGAGATGTTCGGGCAGACCGCACTGCTGCCACCCCCCTGATCGCGGCCGGGCACCCCCTTCGTCCTCGGCCGTGCCCACGGGCTCCCTCAGCGCAGGGCTGCGACGCCGGGGACCGTCGAGGGCGGCGGTGCGGCCCGAGATGACCATGAGCAGGGACAGCACAGGGCCGGTGACCTCCGGTCCGTCCCCGATGACGATGTCGGCATCCGTGGCGCGCAGGCCCACCTTCGCCGCGATCTGCTTGCCGCCGCCCCGGGTTCTTCGGCGTCACCGGCCTCATCCTCCTCATCACCGGGCTCCACACGACGATGACCTGGCCCTTCGGCACGGAGGGCTTCGAGTACGCCAACATCGCCTTCGGCGCACTGCTCCTCTTCGCCGCCGTCTACCTGTGGCGTCACCGTGAGCTCTACTCCGGTGAGGTCGGGGCCGAGGTCGTCAGCACGCGGGCCCTCGGCGCGCTGAAGCCAGTGAGCGCGTCTTCGTCGGCGCGGTCGGCCTCGGCATGGCCGTCCTGGCCATCACCTTCGTCCGTTTCCAGCTCGGCGCGGCCCCGCCGGAGGAGCCGATCACCGGCCGCTTCGGTCACCTGCCGATCCTCGAGGCGGTCTTCCTCGGCGGCCTCTGGGGCATCATCGCTCTCGGTGCGATCCTCTTCGCCATCGCCCTGCTCACCAACCGTCCGCAGCTGCTGCGCTGGGCGATCTGGGCCTGGCTCATCGGCGGCGTGGCGCTGCTGCTCTTCGGTGCGATGAACTTCTACACGCACATCGGCATGTACTACAACATCGAGCACGGCACGTCGCACAAGTGGTGACCGGTTGCGGTCCCGCTCGTGACCCGCGGGTACGGCGACCACTTCACTCACCGCCGACGAGGCGAGTCCCGACAACCCGGGGCTCGCCTCGCGGCGTCTGGAGGAAGTGATAGTCGTACCCGCGAGTCACTTCGCCGACGAAGCTCGAACGCCGGGGTCAGGGCCTCTGCCCTGCGCCCCTGAGGAGGTCAGCGAAGTCCTCCAGGGTCAGGTCGTCGATGAAGTCACGCCCGACCTGCCGGGCGTCCACCTCGATCGGCCGGGTCCAGTAGTCGGCCTCGGAGTCCCCGAGGTCGGCCCCCCACGCATCGGCCTCGTCCATCGTGCCCAGGTCGCCGTCCGGGTTCTGGCCGTAGTGCCCGAGCCACCACCCGGGGTTGTCTTGCTCGGAGGCCTCCACCTGCCACGCGTGGCGCATCTCGTGCGCGACGGAGTTGAGCATGAGCAGCGGGTCGTCGAGGTGGTTCGCGTTGAGGGTGATCGTCCCCGTGGAGATCCGGAACTGACCGTAGGTGTCCGAGGGCAGGGTGGGGTCGAACTCGATGCGTGGCACCGGCAGGCCGTACTCCGCCGCCAGACGCTCCGCGAGCTCCCTGAGCACGGCCCGGCGCTCGTCGTCGCTCATGGACTCCCACTGCGCGGCGATCTCCGGGTCGAGATCCCCGTAGAGCTCGTCGCGGGGAGCATCCGGTCCCGGGTCGTCCTCGGTGGGGTGGTTCCCGCCCGGTCCACCGACACCGGGGCTGAGGAGGAGGGGGCCGTCACCCCCTTCGCCCGCGCTCGCCCGCTCCTGCTCCTCGGCCTGACGGCGCAGCTGCTCCCCCATCTCCCGCACGAGGATGCTCGCCGCGCCGACGGACTGCCGCGTGGTCGGCCAGGACCGGGACATCTCCTCGAGGTCCGGCCCACTCCAGTGCGCGGTGAGGACCTCGAGCAGGTGACCACCGTTGTCGCCCACCGCATCGAGGTGCTCGCCACTGCTGATGAGCTGGACGCCCAGCTCGTGCAGGCGACCGACATCGGCCCCCGCGGACACGACTCCCATGGCCTCTCCCTCCCCTTCGTGCCAGAGGCTACGGAGCCGGTCGGCGACGAGGAAGGGGGAGGACTCCCCCCGTCAGTGCGCGGCGCCGGAGATCTCGGCCCCCCGGGGCGTGAGGACGAAGACCGCGGCGGCGACGGCCAGCATGACGATGCCTCCGGCGATTCCCGCGACCTGGAGGGAGTCGACGAAGGCTGCCGCGGCGTCCCGGGCGAGGTCGGGCGCGCCGGCCTCCTCAGCGATGGCGACCGCAGCACCGAGGGACTCCCCTGCCTGCTCCGTCAGCGTCGGGTCGACACCGTGCCCGGTGGCGGTGTCGGTGAGCACCGAGCGGTAGACGAGCGCGGAGACGCTCCCGAGGATGGCGACTCCCAGGGTCCCGCCCAGCTCGTAGGAGGTCTCCTCCAGGGCACCGGCGTTGCCGGCGCGCTCCTCGGGCGAGCCCATCATGACCATCGCCGACGCAATGGCGAGCGAACCGGTCCCGGCACCGATGAGCACCATCGCGACGAGGAGGACGGCGTAGGTGATCTCCCCGGGATGGAGACCGACGACGAGCATGCCGATCCCGGCGAGCGCCAGACCGCCGACGAGGACGGTGCGGGAACCGATGAGCCGGGCGAGCGGTGGCGCCGCGAGCGAGGACACGGCACCAGCGACCGCGACGGGGACGAGGCGCAGCCCGGCCTCGATCGGGGTCGCGCCATCGACGAGCTGCAGCCACTGCGCGAGGAGCAGCAGCGCGGCGACCATGGCGAAGGTCGTCCCGAGCGCGGCGACGATCCCGGCGGTGAAGGGACGGCTGCGGAAGAGCCCGAGGTCGAGGAGCGGCTGGTCGGAGCGCAGGCAACGCCGGGCGAACCACACGAGCGCGGCCACGCCGACGACGGTCGCCACCCACGCGGACGGAAGGGCGAAGGTCGCCTCCTTGCCGAAGGTCTTGATCGCCCACACCACGAGGACCATCCCGACGAGGGACAGGCCGGCGGCGAGGGCATCCCACCGTCCGGGGTCGGCCACCCTCGACTCGGGGAGGACGAGGACCCCGGCGACGATGGCGACGAGCATGAGGGGGACGTTGACGAGGAAGGCCGCGTGCCAGGAGAAGTGCTCGAGGAGGAAGCCCCCGACGAGCGGCCCGACCGCCGCACCGAGACCGGACACGGCCGCCCAGATGCTCAACGCCGTCGCACGCTCCTTGGCGTCGGTGAAGATCACCCGGATGAGCGAGAGCGTGTTGGGCATGATCATCGCGCCCCCGATACCGAGGAAGGCGCGGATCGCGATGACCGCCCCCGCGGAGTCGGCGACGAGGACGAGGAGCGAGGCGACGAGGAAGATCCCGTAGCCGAGCATGAGCATCCGCTTGCGACCCCAGCGGTCGGCGATGGCCGCCCAGGAGACGAGGAGCCCGGCGAGGACGAGCGAGTAGACGTCGACGATCCACAGCTGCTGGTCCGAGGTCGGGTGCAGCTCGGCCGCCATCTCCGGCAGCGCGATGTTGAGGATCGTCATGTCCATGGTGATGACGAGGAGGCTGGCACTGAGGACGGCGACGGCCGCCCACGCCCGGCGGGAGGACACAGCCTCGGTCGGCCGCTCGGAGGTCACGGTGGTGCTCATCGGGGGTCACTCCCTTCGGTGGTGGGCATGGCGACGAGGGCCCGGATGGCGGCGGTCATCTCTGCGGTGGACACGGGGTCGTCGTGGAGCCCGGCGTGCATGGTCGCGCCGTCGAGGTAGAGGACGATCGCGCTCGCCCGGTCCCGCCCGAGGTGGGGCTCGAGGATGTCGGTGAGGCGGTCGCTCCACCGGAGGGCGAGGTCACGCAGGCTCGGGTCGGACATCGCTGCGGCCATGAGCGCGAGGTCGGTGCGCACCTGCCGGGTGTCCCGGAGGAACTCGTGCATGATCGCCGCGCTGCGCTCGGGCGCGTCCTCGAGTGGGAGGAGGTCGTCCTCGACGGCAGCCAGGTCGGCGTCGATCTCGTCGGAGAGCTGGGTCAGGGCCGCGGCCCGCAGCTCCTCGAGGGAGGCGAAGTACTGCGTCGTCGACCCGAGCGAGACGCCTGCCCTGGCGGCGACCGCCCGGTGGGTCAGCGTCGCGCCGGGCTCGACGATGAGCTCGCCGGCCGCGGCGATGATCGCGCGTCGGCGCCCTTCGGGGTCACGCCGCCCCGGCGCGGGTCCGCCCTTCGGCGTGGTCATGCATGCCCCCTTGTTTACGTACGTTTGTACATGTACATGTGTACATCATCGTCCTCGTCCCGGGCAACCCGGGGAGTGATCCCCATTGCCACAGCGCTCCCGGCGCGGGAAGGTCCTCGCATGCCTGCCGACTCCCGCCCGCTGCGGTCCTCCTCGGAGGCGCCCTCGTGGTGGGCGCTCGTGACGACCCTGGCCAGCGGCACGGCCCTGGCCCTCCTCCTCGCGCTCGGGATGGCGACGATGAGTGAGGCGGGCGAGACCCGCCCCCGCGCGGAGGTCGGCGACGTGCTCACCCATCCCTATGCGGACGAGGTCGAAGGGAAGACCGCCACCGCCCTCCTGCCGTGGCAGCAGGTGCAGGTCAGCGTCGGGCCGGTCCGCGAGGAGCTCCCCGAGTTCTCCGGAGCGCCGTCAGACGTCGCGGCACCCGAGGGGGGTCGCTTCGTCCGGGTGGAGGTGCGCCCGGTGACCGACACCCAGCCCTCGTACTTCGTCACGGATCGGCAGCGCCGCACCTCGGCCGAGCTCGTGCTCAGCGTCGACGGCACGGACCACCCACTCGACTCCGACTCGGGGCTGGCGCTCGACCCCGGTGACGCCGAGTCCCTCCGGGGAGGCACCCGCTGGGTCGCGGTCGAGGGCGACCCGAGCGACCTCAAGCTGCGGGTCATCACCGACGGTCAGGTGCAGTCCGTGCGACCGGATGGATCGGTGCGCCGAGGCCGCGCGGCCGACCTCGACGAGGTCCCGCCGGCCGAGGAGCTGCAGGGAGTCGAGGACGAGGACTGCGGTCCGGCCGAGCGGATCGACGAGACCGGTCTGGAGCTCGACGGGGCCGACTGCGCCATCACGCTCGCCGCGAGGACGCCTTTCGTCGACGGCCTCGGCTGGGCGGAGAGCAGGCACGAGTACCTCGTCGTCCACATCGCCCGGCGTGACTACCTCGACATCGACGACCGCGCCGGGGACGGCAGGCTGTCCGCGCGTGCCCCTCGGCTCGACGCCCGGTTGGGGAGCGCGCGAGCGGTGAGCGGCCCGGTGGACGTCAACGAGCTCAACCG
>DXAR01000172.1 GCA_019116945.1 Candidatus Janibacter merdipullorum
CGTCTTCTCCCTGCTCCAGCCACTCGTCTTCCTCGGGCTCTTCGGCCCGCTGCTCGACGGCATGCTCGAGGGGCAGTCGATCGGCGGCGCCGATGCGCTGCAGTGGTTCCTGCCCGGCGTGCTCGTGAGGATCGCGATCTTCGGGACCGGCATGGTCGGCGGCAACCTGCTCTACGAGCTCATGACCGGCGCCTACGAGCGGATCCTCGCGACGCCGCTCCACCGGTCCTCGATCCTCACCGGGCGGGCCCTCAAGGAGTTCGCCCCACTCGTGGCGCAGGCCCTGCTCATCACCGTCGTGGCCATCCCCTTCGGCCTCGAGTTCTACCCGCTGCACGTGCTCGTCGGGCTGCTCATCCTCGGAATCTTCGGGATCGGTCTGGGGTCGCTGTCCTATGCACTCGGGCTCGCCTCGAAGGGCCGCGCGTGGCTCTTCTGGGGGGTCCAGCAGTCGCTGATCTTCCCACTGCTCATGCTGGCGGGATGATGCTGCCACTCGAGGCCGGGCCGGAGTGGATGCAGACGGCCGCCAAGGTCAACCCGCTGACCTACATCGTCGACGCCGAGCGGGCCCTCTTCACCGGCACGCTCTGGGACTCCACCGTCGCCTGGGGCCTCGTCGCCGCGCTCGCCACCTGCGCGGTCGGCCTGCGGGTCGGCATCCGCACCGTCAAGAAGGTCATCTGAGCCGACGCCGGCGGGCGCGGGGCGCTCGCTCGGCCCCCTCGCCCCCTTCGGCGGCTGAGCAAGAGAATCGTGGTGCTCCTGGGAATGTCTCCCGGGAGCCCGCTGTTATGATGATTGAGCATTCAATCAGTGCAGGAGGCAGCGATGCAGCTCGGACTCTTCTCCGTCGGCGACGTGACGATGGACCCCACCACCGGCCGCACGCCGAGCGAGGGCGAGCGCATCCACGCCATGACGCAGATCGCGCTCAAGGCGGAGGAGGTCGGGCTCGACGTCTTCGCCACCGGCGAGCACCACAATCCGCCCTTCGTCCCCTCGGCGCCGACGACCCACCTGGCCTACATCGCGGCCCAGACCGAGCGCCTCAAGCTCTCGACCGCGACGACCCTCATCACGACGACCGACCCGGTGCGGATCGCCGAGGACTACGCCTTCCTCCAGCACCTCTCCGGTGGCCGGGTGGACCTGATGATGGGCCGCGGCAACACCGGCCCCGTCTACCCCTGGTTCGGCAAGGACATCCGTCAGGGGATCCCGCTCGCGATCGAGAACTACCACCTCCTCCGGCGCCTGTGGCGCGAGGAGTCGGTGAACTGGAAGGGCCAGTTCCGCACGCCCCTCCAGAGATTCACCTCGACACCCCGCCCGCTGGACGAGGTCGCCCCCTTCGTCTGGCACGGCTCGATCCGGTCCACCGAGATCGCCGAGCAGGCCGCCTTCTACGGCGACGGGTTCTTCCACAACAACATCTTCTGGAACATCGAGCACACCGCCCAGATGGTCGGTCTCTACCGGCAGCGCTTCGAGCACTACGGCCACGGCGACGCGAGCCAGGCGATCGTCGGGCTCGGCGGGCAGGCCTTCATGGCCGACAGCGAGGCCGAGGCCAAGCGGGTCTTCCGGCCCTACTTCGACAACGCGCCGGTCTACGGGCACGGGCCGTCGCTCGAGGACTTCACCCGGCAGACCCCGCTGACCGTCGGCACCCCCGAGATGGTCATCGAGCGCACGCTCTCCTTCGCCGACCACGTCGGGGACTACCAGCGTCAGCTCTTCCTCATGGACCACGCGGGCCTCCCGCTCGATATGGTCCTCGAGCAGGTCGAGACCCTCGGCCGCGAGGTCGTGCCCGTGCTGCGAAGGGAGTTCGAGGCCCGCCGTCCCGAGGGCGTGCCGAGCGAGCCCCCGACGCACGCCTCGCTCGTGGCCGAGGGCCCCGACAGCCCGCACCGCAACGTCGTGACCAGCCCGGTCGCGATCGCCCAGCAGGAGCAGGAGATGGCCACCTCATGAGCCGCAGCGTCGTCGTCATCAGCGCCGGCCTCTCCCAGCCCTCGAGCACCCGCCTGCTCGCGGACCAGCTCGCTGACGCCACCCGCGCAGCCGTGGGCGGGCGGGGCGAGTCGGTCGACCTCGAGTTCGTCGAGCTGCGCGACCTCGCGGTCGAGATGGCCGAGTCGCTCGTCTCCGGCGGCCGGCCGACCCCGCGTCTGACGGCCGTCCACGAGCAGCTCGCCGCGGCCGACGGGATCATCGCGGTCACCCCCGTCTTCACCGCGAGCTACTCGGGGCTCTTCAAGACCTTCGTCGACCTCCTCGACAAGGACTCCCTCACGGGGAAGCCCGTCCTCGTCGCTGCGACCGCCGGAACACCTCGGCACAGCCTCGTGCTCGAGCACGCGATGCGCCCACTCTTCGCCTACCTGCGGGCAGTCGTCGTGCCCACCGCGGTCTTCGCCGCGACCGAGGACTTCGGCGGCGACGTCGACCTGGAGCGCCGCGTCCACCGCGCAGCCGGGGAGCTCGCCGCCCTCGTCGCCGCCGAGCAGACCGGTGTGGCCGGCTTCGCGCCGACGGGCGACGAGGCGAGCAGCCCGCTCGGCCCCGTCACCGACTTCTCCGAGCTGCTCCGGGGCCACGACGGGGGCTGAGCCGGGGCGCAGTTTCATCCCCGCCGCAGGCGCCGCCCCAGGGACCCCGGCAGCCCCGCGACCGCGGCGACGCCCAGAGCCGTCTTCGGCTCGTAGCCCGCACGCCACAGACCACCGTGGGCCGCGGCCTCGCTGAAGAGCTCCTCCGGGTGCGCGCGAGACGGCGCCTCGCGCACGAGGTCCCGCACGAGCAGCGCCGCCATGAGCGGGCGCACCGTCTCCGGCTGGAAGACCTCGACCCCGAAATGGTGCGCGCCGCCGTAGGCCGCGCCGAGCACGGGGTTCTTCGTCACCGAGCGCGTCCACGTGGCCGGCGCGACGTTGAAGGAGACCCGCTGCCCGCTCCCTTCGGCCGCGACGCCGCGCCACCGCTGCAGCCGCTTGGCGATCGCGTAGTTGGGGCCCTGCTGCGGGACGAGGACGTCGGCGATCCCCACCTGCCCGTCTGCCGCATCACGGTAGGCCGGTGCGAAGAAGGCTCCCCGGCCGAGCGCGCGGGCCGGGGCCTGCACCCCCTTGAGCGCGACGCCGCGGCGGTCCCACCGTTCGCGGGCGGCGGCCACGACCTCGGCGGGCACGACGAAGGCATCGGTCGGCGTCGCCAACCAGGCCAGCGCCGTCTGCGCGTCGTCGGCGGTCAGCTCGCTCATGAGCAGGTCCATCGCCGCGCTGACCCGCACGTGGACACCCGAGTCCGCGTAGGCGTGCATGCCGACGGCCAGCGGCTGGTCGCCGCGTACCCGGCGGATCCACTCGAGTACCTGCCCGGGCTGGTGGACGACGTCCGCCCCCGAGTCCCCGGACTCGTCGACGGGGAAGGTCAGTGTGCCGGCCCCGCGGGTGGCCATGCCCTTCTTGTAGCGCCACGCGCGGCTGCGCGGGAGGTCGATCGCGAGCACGTCAGCGCCCCAGGAGAGCAGGGTCTCCAGCGGACCCATCTCGGCACCCGCCCCGACGAGGAGCGCGCGGTGGCCGGGCAGGGCGAGCCACTCCGGGTGGTCGATGACCTCGCCGACCGCCTCCGCGAAGGAGGGCTCGACGACCCCGGCGTCCACCCACGCGCCGAGCTGGCCGCGCAGCTCCGCGCCCGCGAGCTCGCGACCGCCGAGGGGAACCCGCAGCTCGGTCACCGGCTCGGCGGTCCCCCGGACGCTCTCGGTACCGAAGGGGGCCGCCCCGGCGGGCATGGACAGCCGCGCCTCGTCGAGACCCACCTCCCCACCGTCCGCGTCGACGAGGACCATCCGGCGCCGCATCGAGGCGAGGCCGTCAGTGGCGATCCGTGCGGCCCGGTCCGCGGAGCCGGCGCTGGCGGCGGTCACCGCGTGGACGAGGTCGACGTAGTCCTTGCGCCACTCGCGCGCCCCGTCGATCCGCTCCGCGAGCGCCGCGTCGACGCCACGGACGGAGTCGGCGAGAACTCCCTTCGTCGTCGTGGTCGTGGACCGTCGGCCCTGGTCGTCGGCCGGGAAGTGGACACCCGCGGAGGTCTCGTCGCTCATGACCTCATCCTGTGGCGCGGGTCACGGCAAATCAACTGCGTCCCGCGAGCGCCCGGACGACCTCCTCGGCCTCCGTCTCGCCGGACAGGTGGCCCACCCCGACCCCGGCGTAGAGCGGGGTGTAGCCGACGTCGCCACGCTCGCACCCCGCGGCGTGCTCGGCCTTCGCCGCCTCGGTCATCGCGTCCTCCTCGCCGGCCCACCGCTCGACGAAAGGAGTGGACACCGCCCGACCGCCGAACTCCCGTGGCCAGGCGATGCCCCGGGCGACGTCGTGGACGCGCGCATACCGCGTGGCATCGGCGGAGGCGATCGCGGCCCGTACCGCGGGGGTGTTGTCGGCCTCCCGGCAGGTGAGGAAGGCCGTCCCGCACCACACGCCGGCCGCGCCGGCGGCCATGACCCGGGTGACGTCGTCGGCGGTGGCGATGCCGCCGGCCGCGAGCACGGGTCGATCGGTGGCGACGAGGGCGAGGGCAAGGATGTCGGCGGTGGCCATCTCGTCCCGGCCGTGTCCGCCCCCTTCGCCGCCCCGGGCGACGACGACGTCAGCGCCGGCGGCAAGGGCCGCCTCGAGGTCCGCCGCGTTGCCCACCTGGCAGGCCGTGCGCAGGCCGGCATCCCGCAGCCGGGCGACCGGCTCCGCGAGCTCGCCGAAGGAGACGGACACCAGCGCCGGGCGGCTCTCTCCCGCAAGGGCGGTGACAGCTTCGAGCTGGGCGGGCAGCTCCGGCACCCACGCCATGAGCCCGATGCCGAAGGGGGCGCCCCCCGCCCCGGCGAACCCCGCCTGCTCGGCGATCCAGTCCGGCGACGCGGACCCTCCCGCTCCGATCATGCCGAGCCCCCCGGCTGCGGACACGGCGTGGGCGAGACGGCCGCCGGCCACGCCGGCCATGGGCGCGCTGATGATCGGGTGGCGGACGTCGAGGGTGTCGGTGAGCGGGGCCATGAGCCCATGATGCGCCTCGGGCGTCGTGGCTCCCTAGACTCCGGGCATGATCCGCCGCGCCACGCCTGCCCTCGCCGCCATCGCCGCCCTCACCCTCACCGGGTGCGGATCGAATGACTCCGGGGGCGGGGCGGGCGGAGGCAGCGACGAGGAGACCACGGCGATCAGCGGCGAGACCGAGTGTCCGCCCGCCGAGGGCGCCGAGGTGCGTGCCACGGAGTTCGAGCAGGCGCCGCCGATGTGCATCGACGAGGCGAAGACCTACACCGCGACGATGACCACCGATGCGGGCGAGATCGAGATCGCGCTCGATGCGAAGGCCGCGCCGAAGACGGTGAACAACTTCGTCGTCCTCGCCCGCTACGGGTACTACGACGGCCTGACCTTCCACCGGGTCATCCAGGACTTCATGGCCCAGGGCGGCGACCCGGCGGGCGACGGGAGCGGCGGTCCGGGCTACGAGTTCGAGGACGAGCTGCCGAAGCAGGGCGAGTACGAGGTCGGTTCGGTGGCGATGGCCAACGCGGGCCCGGACACCAACGGCTCGCAGTTCTTCATCATCACCGGTCAGCAGGGGGTCGCGCTGCCGCCGGACTACAGCCTCTTCGGCTCGGTGACGAAGGGGGAGGACGTCGTCGAGGAAATCGAGGCCGACGGCAACGCCGCCGACGGGCCGCCGGAGAAGGTGCACACCATCGAGACCGTGGAGATCACCGAGGAGTAGGCATGGACGACGTCCTCGTCGAGAAGGTCCTCCGCGCGGTCGAGCTCGTCCCGCGCGGGCGGATCATCTCCTACGGGGACATCGCCGCGCTCGTCGGGACCGGACCTCGGCAGGTCGGGTCGATCATGCGGCTCTACGGCAGCAATGTCACCTGGTGGCGGGTGACGAATGCCTCCGGCGACCTGCCCTCGCACCTGCGGCAGCGGGCCTTCGAGATCTGGCCGACGGAGGGGATCACCGTCAAGCCCAACGGTCGGGGCTGCCGGATCCGCGAGCACCACGTCGACCTCGAGGAGCTCGCCGTCGCCCACGTCGCCGCGACCGCGGATCTCATGGATGGCCCGCAGCCCCCGACCTGACCCTCAGGCGGGAGAGCCGTCGCGCGCGGCTGATCGACGGCCGGCGGCGACCGGCCGTCCCGCGTGAGTCATCCGCTCGAGCGGCACCGCGGCGAGGGCCCCGATGACGAGCATCGCGGCGGGCAGGAGCATCGCATCCGCCAGGCCTGCTGACAGCGCCTCGGCCACCGGGGCAGGGAGCTGCGAGGTACCGGACGCACCCCCTTCGGGCCCTCCGCCGGCGAACTGCTCGGCCGCCTGCGGACCGAGGTGCGCACTGATCCGCGCGGACATCAGCGCGGCGATGGCCGCGGACCCGATGACCGAGCCCACCTGGCGGGTCGTGTTGTAGACCCCCGCGCCGGCGCCGGCGAGGTGGATGGGCAGGTTGCGGTTGGCCGTCGTCGCCAGCGGCCCCCAGATGCAGGCACCGGTGACGCCGATGAAGGTCACGACGACCACGACGAGCCACATCGGTGAGTCCGGCGTCATCAGACGGGAGAGGACGAAGAGGGTCACCGCGAAGCCACCGAGCCCGAACGTCGGCAGCACCCGCGGGTGGATCCGGTCGACGAGGTGCCCGACCCGGCGGGCGAGGAGGATCGAGGCGATGGCCTGCGGGGCGATGACGAGGGCCGCTTCGGTCGGCGAGTAGCCGCGGACCGTCTGGAGCCAGATGAGCAGCGGGAACATCATCGCCGTGATCGACAGCCCCATCGTCGTGATGGCGAGGTTGGCCAGGGAGAAGTTGCGGTCCCGGAAGATCCGAAGGGGGATGAGCGGCTCCCGTGGGCCACGCGCCTGCCAGACGACGAAGCCGACGAGCACGAGCAGCCCCACCCCGATGAGCACGGGGATGGTCACCGGACCGATGGCGCCCCAGTCGTGCTGCTCGCCCTCCTGCAGGCCGAAGATCACGAGGAAGAGCCCGACCGCGGAGAGGGCGACACCGAGCCAGTCCATCGAGTGCGCGTGCACCTCGAGCCGCGGGACGAGCCGCAGTGCGGCGACGAGTCCGATGGCCCCGATCGGCACGTTGATGAAGAAGATCCACTCCCAGCCGAGGGAGTCGAGGAGGAGCCCACCGAGGAGCGGACCGACGAGGAAGGCCACGCCCCCGACCGCACCCCACAGCGCCATCGCCGAGCCGCGCCGCTCGGGCGGGAAGGTGCGGGTGATGACGGCCATCGTCTGCGGGGTCATCATCGAGGCGCCGAGCCCCTGGACCACGCGCGCGGCGATGAGCCACTCGATGCCCGGGGCCAGCCCGCAGGCCAGCGAGGCGAGCGTGAATGTCGCCAGCCCGATGAGATACAGCCGCTTCGGCCCGTAGCGGTCACCGAAGCGTCCGGTGATCAGCAGCGGGACCGCGTAGGCGAGGAGGTAGGCGCTCGTCACCCACAGCACCGGCTCGATCCCGGTGTCGAAGGACTCCATGAGCGCCGGCGTCGCGATGGAGACGATCGAGACGTCGACGAGGATCATGAAGAACCCGATGACGAGCGCCCACAGCGCGGGCCACGGGTTGTCGGGGAGGTCCTCCCCCTGCGCGGTCATGGGGCGACGCTACGCCGCGCCACCGACAGGGACGTCAGTCATCCGCGGCCGCGAGCTCGGACGCGAGCTCGACCCACCGCTTGCTGAGGTCATTCATCTCGGCCATGATCTCATCCTTGCGTCGTGGGTTGTGGCCGAAGAGCACCCCCTCGAGCTCCACCCGCCGGTCCCGCACCCGCTGGAGCTCGCGCTCCCCGAGGGCGGTGATCTGCACGACCTTGCGACGGGCATCGATCGGCGAGCGGGTGCGCACGATGAGTGCCCGGCGCTCGAGCCGCCGGGCGACGTCGACCATCGTCGAGGCATCGAGGGCGGCGGCGTGACCGACCGAGGCCTGGTCGGACCCGTCATAGGCGTCGAGGACGTCGAGCACCGCGAACTGCGGCCCCGTCAGCTGTGGCCCGATCATCCGCGCCCACATGGCCGTGTACGACTGGTAAAGCCGCCGGATGACGAATCCCGGCGCATTACCCAGCTGGTCGGGGGTCTCCGCCCGTCGTACCTCGGCCCTGGTCTTCGCCACCGTCTCCGTCACCTGCCGTCCGTCGTCACTCGGCGCCGACGGCACTGAGCGCGTCGGCGAGAGCCCTCGCGGCCCCCTCCTCACTATCCCAGAACACCATGTGGCCAGCAGAGTCCACGGTGTGGATCGAGGCACGAGGGTTGCCGCTGGTGACCTCCTCCATGACGGACTCGGGCACGACCGGGCTGTCCGCGCCCCGGACGAAGGCCACCGGATCGGGAACCTTCGGCCACCAGTCGAAGAAGTCCTCGCTCTCGAAGCCGTCGTGCGTCGCGCCGATGGCCTCCGGGTCGCAGGACCCCAGCCAGCGGGCACGGATCTCCTGCTCTCGGCGTGGCCACGAGGGCCACGACGCAGCGACCTCGTCGGCGTCGGTCCCGCGGCGAGCCTGCTCCACCTGGCTCATGAAAGCGGCCCGGGTCGTCGGGTACGGGTCGCGCCCGGGCCCGGAGGTCGGCGGGTCGACGGCGACGACGCCACCGTGCTCGACGTGCCCGCGGGCAGCGACGAGCGTGACGATGCGCGCGCCCATGGAGTGCCCCACGAGCACCGCGGAACCGTCCGGCACGAGGGCCGTGAGGATCCGCTCGACATCGCCCGCGTAGGCCTCCATCGAGTAGTCCTCCCCCGACTGGGAGAGGCCCCGGCCACGGACGTCGGGAACGAGCACCCGGCGCGTCCTGGCGAGCTCCCGGGCGACGAAGTCCATACCCATCGCCGGCATGGAGATCCCCGGCACGAGGAGGACCGGGGCCGACCCACCTTCGGGACCGGGGTAGTCGAGGACGTGCAGGCCCACTTCGCCGTCGATCCAGCGGCTCGTGGCGCCGGTCTCGGGCAGGTCCGCCAGGGCGGTGAGGGAGACGGTGCGGTCGGTCATGCTGTTCCTCCGTGGTCCGGGGTGCCGGACAGATATGCGAGCGCGTCGTCGAGGTCGACGACGTCGCCGTACTTGGCCTGGATGTCGAAGAGGTTGGCGTCGTGAGGACCCTGTGCGCGGTCGCCGACGGCCTGCCGTGGCACGAGCACGGAGAACCCGTCCTGCACTGCGTCGACGGCCGACGCCCGGATGCAGCCGCTCGTCGTCGCACCGGTGAGCACGACGGTGTCGCACCCGCGGGCCCGCAGGAGGGAGGCGAGGGTCGTGCCGTGGAAGGCAGAGGCCCCCTTCTTGTCCAGCACGACATCGGTCGCCGGGTCGACGGGCAGGCGAGGGTCGAGCTCGATCGCCGCGCTCCCTTCGAGCATGGCGCGCATGCCCGCCGCCTTGGTGAGCCACGTGATGACGCCCGGACGGACCTCCGCCTCGCTGTAGACGATGCGCGTGAGGATCACCGGGTGACCACGCTCCCGGGCCGCGGTGATGAGCTGCCCGGTGGCCCCGACGACGTCCGTGAGGTCTGCCCCGGCGTCGAAGGAGGGCTCGGTGAAGCCCCGGGTCAGGTCGATGACGACGAGCGCCGGACGCGCCCCCCGGTCGACGCTGCCGCCCCACCCGGCCCGCGCATAGGTCTCGTGCGTGGTCGCGTCGTGCACGCTCTCCTCCTGGGTGCTCGTGGTCATCTCGTCCCTCCGCGTCGGCCGAAGGCGCGCGTGAGGATCCAGCCCTCGATGCAGCCCGCGACGAAGGTCGCGGCGAGGGTGAGCCGCCGTCGGGTTGCCTCGTCGAGCAGTGCCGGACCGGCGGCAGGCACCGCACCGGTCGAAGGGGAGGCCCCTCCCCCGGCCGAGGTGGGTGCCGCGGGCACGGCGGAGGTCTGTCCGGACGGCTGGACCGCCGCCACCGGGGCGTCGCCCTGCTCGAGCAGGGCGGCCATGTTCGTGGCGAACTGCCCGAGGACCTTGGCGGACACCGACGCGATGGCGCCCTTGCCGAACTGGACGAACTTGCCGCGGATGTTGAGGTCGGTCGAGATCCGCAGCTGGGCACCCTCGGGGTGCTCGACGACGGCGAGCCGGACATCGGCCTCGGCGTCACCATTGCCCTTCGTGTCCGCGCCGCGCCCGACGAGGTGCATCGTGCGGGCCTCCTCGTCGACCTCGACGAAGCGGAGCACCCCCTCGAAGGAGGCGCCGATCGGCCCCACGCGCACGCCGACGCGGCCCCGGTAACCGTCCTCGCCCTCCCGGCCGAGCAGCTCGGCACCGGGCAGGCAGGAGGCGACGCGCTCCACGTCGTTGATGAGCGCGAAGACGCGCTCCGGTTCGGCCGTGACGACGGCGTCGTTGTCGATCTTCATGCGGGTGCTCCTTCGGTCGCGGTGTCGAGGTCTCTGCGACGCTCACGGGCGACCTGCGCGACCGCGTCGACGATGGTCTCGTAGCCCGTGCAGCGGCAGAGGTTCGCGGAGACGAGCTCGCGCACCTCCTCGCGGTCGGTGCTCTCGAGGTGGGGGATACCGCCCTCGGCGAGCATGAGCATCCCGGGGGTGCAGAATCCGCACTGCAGCGAGTGGCAGCCGGTGAAGGCCTCCTGCAGGTCGCTGAGGCCGCTCTCGTCGGCGAGCGACTCGACCGTGCGGATCTCGCTGCCGTCGGCCATGACGCCGAGCACGAGGCAGGAGCGGGCCGGCTCGCCGTCGACGAGCACGGTGCACGCGCCGCAGATCCCGTGCTCGCAGGCCACGTGCGTGCCCGTCGCGCCGACGTGGTGACGGAGGACGTCGACGAGGGTCTCGCGGGCCTCGACGAGCAGTTCGTGCTCCTCGCCGTTGACGGTCAGCTCGATGAGGTGACGGTCGCTCATCGGGTACCTCCTGAGATGGCCGCGTGCACCGCACGCGGGGTGATGGGTGTCCGGTCGAGCACGGCCCCGGTGGGCACGAGGGCGTCGTTGACCGCGCCGAGGACCGCGGCCGGGGCGCCGATGGTGCCGCCCTCGCCCGCCCCCTTCGCGCCGGTCTCGTTGTAGATGCACGGTGTCTCGAGGTGCGCGATCCGGATGTCCGGGGTCTCCATCGCGGTCGGGACGCAGTAGTCCATGAAGCTCGCGCAGGACGGCTCGCCGTTGGCGTCGTAAGTGATCTCCTCGTAGAGGGCACCGGCGATGCCCTGGGCGATGCCCCCGCGCGCCTGGCCCTCGACGACCTTCGGGTTGATCGCGACGCCGCAGTCCTCGACGCAGAAGTAGCGCAGGATCGTCACGGCGCCGCTCGTCGGGTCGAGCTCGACGACGGCCGCCTGGGTGGCGTTGGAGAAGGTGCCGTCGTTCGTCACGTCGAAGGAGGCCGTCGCGTGGAGGCCGGGGTTGACCCCCTTCGGCAGGCGGTGCGCCTGGAGGTAGGCGACGTCGGCGATCTCCTCGTAGCCGAGTCGCTCGTCGGGGAGGTCCCGCCGGTGCACCCCGCCGTCGCGCAGCTCGAGGTTGTCGGTGTTGGTCTCCATGAGGTGCGCGGCGATCTCGAGCAGGTCGTCACCGAGCGCGCGCGAGGCGAGCTGCACGGCGCTGCCGCCGATGACGGCGGAGCGCGAGGCGAAGGTGCCGAAGCCGTAGGTGATCCGGTCGGTGTCACCCTGGTGCAGCTGCACCCGGTCGACGTCGACCTTGAGGACGTCGGCGACGATCTGGGCCATCGTCGTCTCGTGGCTCTGGCCGTGGCTCATCGTGCCGCTCGTGACGGTGATCGTCCCGTCGAGGTCCATCCGGATCTCGGAGATGTCGAAGCCCGGGACGACGAGCATCTTGCGCGCGGCGAAGGCGGAGGAGCCGTAGCCGGTGCGCTCGCTGAAGCACGCGTAGCCGATGCCGATGTGGCGACCCTCCGCACGGGCCTCCGCCTGCCGCTCGTACCAGCCCTCCTCGCGGACCATCTCCTCGCACAGGTCGAGAGACTCCCGGTAGGAGCCCGGGTCGTAGGTGATGTTGTTGATCGAGGTGTAGGGGAAGTCGGTGATGAGGTTGCGCCGCCGCACGTCGAGCGGGTCCATGCCGAGCGCGTGGCCGGCACGGTCCATGATCTGCTCGAGGAGCATGACGTACTGCGGCCGGGAGACCCCGCGGTAGGGGGCGGTCGGCGCCTTGTTGGTCGCAACGGCCCGGGCGTGCACCCGGTAGGCGCCGAGCATGTACACCCCGGGCATCTCCCCGGAGGCCATGAGCGGCTCGATCCCCGCGGTGAAGGGGTAGCAGGAGAAGGCGCCCATGTCGCAGTCGAGGTCGACGTCCAGGGCGAGGAACTCCCCGTCCTCGGCGAAGGCCGCGCGCGCCCGGTAGTGCTGCTCGCGGGCGAGGAAGGAGGCGGTGAGGGCATCCTTGCGGTCCTCGATCCACTTGACCGGCCGCCCGACGCGGCGGGCCGCGGCGGCGACCGCCATCTCCTCACGCCCGACAACGCACTTGAGGCCGAAGCCACCGCCCATGTCGGGGACGACGACCCGCACCTGTCGCTCCGGCAGGCCGAGGCTCGCGGCCGTCGCGGTGCGGACGAGGTGCGGCACCTGCGTCGGGGTGTGCAGCACGAGCTGGGACTCGCGCTCGTCCCACTGCGCCAGGGCAGCCCGGGTCTCCAGGGGGAGGGCGTTCTGCCGGCCCGTGTCGAGGGTGATCTCGACGACCTGGGCGGCGCGCTCGAAGGCCTCGTCCACGCCAGGGGTGTCGAAGAGGGAGACGTCGACGAGGACGTTGTCCGGCGCTCCCTCGTGGATGCGGCGGGCGCCCTCGGCCGTCGCGGCCTCCGCCGAGACGATGGCCTCGTGCTCGGTGTACTCGACCCGCGCGGCCTCGACGCCGTCCTCCGCGGCATACGGGGTGCGCGCGATGACGATGGCGATGGGCTCGCCGATGAATCGCACGGTGTCGTGGGCGAGCACCGGCATGTCCGTCGGGCGGAACTGCTCGATGGGCCGGTCGAGCAGCGCGGTGATGGGCGCCATGACGAGGTCCTCCGCGCTGTAGGCGGCGACGACGCCCGGCACGGACCGGGTCGCCTCGAGGTCGACCTCGAGGATCTGCCCGAAGGCGACACGGCTGCGGACGAACTGCGCGTGCAGCTGACCGGTGAAGTCGATGTCGTCGACGAACCGGCCTGCGCCGGTGAGGAGCCGGGGGTCCTCGCGCCGGCGGACCGAGGCACCGATGAAGGCGCCCTCCCGGGACATCGCCGGGACCCGCTCCGGGGCCCCGTGGTCGAGTGCCTGCTCGGGGTCGCTCATCGCGTCCTCGCCTCCTTCACCGCGTCGGCCACCATCCCGGTGACCAGCCCGCGCTGGTAGTCGTCGTCGACCTCGAGCTCGACGAGGTCCTGGGACACCGCCCCCCGCAAGGTGTCCGCGTCGGCACCCGTGGCGAGGGCCGCCTCGGCGGCCGGCAGGCGGGTGGGGGCGGGGGCCGCGCCGCTCACGACGACGCGGGCGTCGGTCTCCCCCGGGGACGAAGGGAGGACCACCCCGGCTGCTGCGAGAGCGAAGTCGCCGTGCCGCAGGCCGTACTCGGCGAAGCCGGTCGCACCCTTCGCCGCGGGGAGGACCACCCGGGTGACGATCTCGTCCGGCTCCAGCGAGGTCGTGTAGAGCCCGAAGAAGAGCTCCTCCGCCGGGACCTCGCGCTCGCCGCCCGGCCCCTGGGCGACGACTCGCGCGCCGAGGAGGACGCACAGCAGCGGCCACTCCGCCGCACCGTCCGCATGGGCGATGCTTCCCCCGACGGTGCCGCGGGTCCGGATCGGCAGGTGCCCGACGTGGCGCATCGTCGTCGCGATGATCCGGTGGCCGGGGCTGTGCCTGATCGTCGGGCTCTCGAGCACCGCCTGGTGGGTGGCCAGCGCCCCGATCGTCAGCTCCTCGCCCGCGAGCTCGATCGCGTCGAGCCCCGGGATGCGGGTGATGTCGACGAGGTGCTCCGGCCGCGCGAGACGGAAACTCATCATCGGCACGAGCGACTGCCCGCCGGCGACGACCTTGGACTCCTCGCCGAGCTCGGTGAGCAGGTGGATCGCATCACCGACGCTCGACGCGCGGTGGTAGCTGACGGGTGCGGGTTTCACGAGTGGACTCCTGGTTCTCCCACGGACGGGCCCGTCCCGCGCCAGGCGGGTGCGGCCGGCGCGAAACGGTGGGTCATCAGTCGAGCACCGGGGTCGGCGACGGCACCGGTGCGGCGTCCCCATCCTCGACCACGGCGTCGAGCTCCATCCCCTTGGTCTCCGGGCCGAACTTGATCATCATGCCGACGGCGATGAAGACGGCGACCATGAGGATGAGGAAGGTGTTGACCAGCCCCAGCGTCGGGAACATGACGGCGCTGAAGGCGATGGGGGCGATACCCGTCGCGACCCGACTGGCCGAGGACGACCAGGCGAAGCCGCTGGCCCGGATCTCCGTCGGGTAGATCTCGGCGATGTAGGCGTA
>DXAR01000173.1 GCA_019116945.1 Candidatus Janibacter merdipullorum
TCGACGGCGGTGGCCCTCGCCGCGGCGGACACCTATGTCGTCGTCCTCGCGCTCACCGACATGATGAGCGGCGTCGGCCTCGGCCTCGACAACCTCCAGCGGGCGGCGCCGATCATCTCCGGTTTCCTCCTGGGCTACATCGCCGTCCTGCCGCTCATCGGCCGTCTCGCCGACCTCGTCTCGCGCTCGCAGATCCTCCTCGGCTGCCTCGTCGTCTTCGTCATCGGCTCCGGGATGACCGCCCTCGCCGTCGACCTCGACATCCTCGTCGCCGGTCGCGTCGTCCAGGGCGTCGGGGGAGGAGGCCTCGTCCCCGCCACCCTCGCGCTCGTGGCCGACCTCTGGCCGCCGGGGCGACGCGGGATGCCCCTCGGCATCGTCGGCGCCGTGCAGGAGCTCGGCTCCGTCCTCGGACCGCTCCTGGGCGCTGCGGTCCTCGCCGTGGCGGACTGGCGGGCGATCTTCTGGCTCAACGTCGTCCTCGGCGTCCTCCTCTTCGTCGCCATCGCCGCCGTGGCCGGCGGGACCCGGCGTCCCCCCTTCGTCCCCACGCTCCTCGGGGTCGTCGTGGTCGGCCTGCTCTGGTTGACCCTGGCTGCGCCGCAGGCGCTCGCGACGGACGTGACGCTGGGGATCCCCTTCGTCCCCTTCGCCGGCGACGGGCGCCTGCTCACCCCCATCGGGGTGGTCACCGCGGTCCTCCTCCTCGTCCTCGTCGTCATCACCCGGGACCGGTGGTGGCCGCCGCTGCGCGTCAGCGACCTCCCCGGCGCGCTGCTCCTGGGCACGACGCTCGGGTGCATCGTCCTCACCTTCGCCTCCGCCGACCCGGAGACCGAGGTCGTGGGGCCGCTCGGCTATGCCCTGCTGCCCGTGGCGGCCGTCGCCGCCCTCCTCTACCTCTGGCGCCACCGCTCGGCGGAGCAGCCGCTCGTGCCGCGGGGGACCGTCCGCGGACGGACGCCGTGGGCGCTCCTCGTGTCCCTCCTCGTGGGCGTCGCCCTCGTGGCGGTCGTCGTCGACGTGCCGCTCTTCTCCCGCCTCACGACCGACGGATCGCAGACCGATGCCGCGATGGAGCTCGTGAAGTTCCTCCTCGCCGTCCCCGTCGGCGCGATCGTCGGCGGGTGGATCCTGCGCTGGGTCGGTGACGGGCTCTCGGCTGGCACCGGCCTCGTCCTCGCGGCGGGGGGCCTCTTCCTCATGTCCGGGTGGGAGAGTGATGCCCTCGAGCTCCCCTCGACGACGATCACCCTCGCGGTCGTCGGCTTCGGGCTCGGGATGGCGCTCGCCCCGGTCAACGACGCGGCGCTCGCGGACTCACCGCAGGAGGCCCACGGCACCGCCTCGAGCCTCGTCGTCGTGGCCCGGATGGTCGGCATGGTCGTCGGCCTCGCCCTGCTCACCGGCGTCGGGCTGCACCGCTACTACGAGGCGGTCGACGCGATGCCGCGGGAGCAGCAGACCGACGGGCAGGCGCTCCTCGACGCCGCTCTCCTCCAGGTGCACACCGTCTTCGTCGGTGCCGCCGGGGCAGCCGTCGTCGCGGCGCTCGTCGCCTTCGCCTTCCTCGGGGTCCGGCGTCGCGAGGGATCAGGCTCGCTGGCCCGCGGCTTCGGCGTCGAGGAGTAGCTCGATCTTGTCGGCGACGATCCCGGTCGCCTCGTAGGTGATCATGTGGCCGACTCCGGGCAGCGACCAGAAGGTGGCGCCCGGGATCTCCCGCGCGAGCCGGCGTCCGGCCGAGACCGGGGTGAGCCGGTCCCGGGTGCCGGTGAGGACGACGGTCCGCAGCGTGGCGAAGGGGGCCAGCCCGGCCCGCAGGTCCAGCTCACCGATGGCGCGGTACCAGTCGGCGACGACATTGGCACGGGTTCGGCTCGTCATGCGTGCGGTGGCGCGGACGGCCTCCGGGTCGGGGTCCACGCCGAAGAGGTTCGCCGCGGTGAGCCGCGGGGTCGTCGGCAGACCGCTGTAGCCCGCAGGGAGGCGCTCGAGCAGGCGCATGGCCAGACCCTCGCCCGGGACCGGGCGGCGGTTCGGCAGGTGGGCGGCGGTGCCGACGAGGGCGGCGCCGCGCACGCGCTCGCGGACGACGTCGGGGTCCACGGTCGCGAGTGCCATGACCGTCATCCCGCCCATCGAGTGGCCCCCGAGGACGAGGTCCCCCTCGGGGACGGTCTCGGCGATGACCTCGCGCAGGGCCACGCCGAGGTCGAGGAGGGTGACCGTCCGGTCCCGGCCCGAGGTGGAGCTCCCGTGGCCGGGCTGGTCGTAGGAGACGACCCGCAGGTCGGGACGGCGGCGCTGGAGCTCCTCGACGACCGGCTGCCAGGCCTCGTGGGTGAGGCACCAGCCGTGCGCGAGGACGAGGGTGGGCCCCTCCGGCGAGCCGCTCGGGGCCGCGTGGTCGAAGACCGCGATCCGGGCACCGTCGGGGGAGTCGACGGTGAGCCGTCGATCCGGCGCCGCGGACGTGGTCACGCGGCGCTCCCTTCGTCACCGTCGAGCCCGACGATGACCGGCGCGTGGTCACTGGCCCCCTTGCCCTTGCGCTCCTCGCGGTCGATCGAGGCGCCGGTGACGCGGTCGGCGAGGGCCTGCGAGCCGAGGACGAAGTCGATGCGCATGCCGCGCTTCTTGGGGAAGGCGAGCTGCTGGTAGTCCCAGTAGGTGTACGTGCCCGGCCCGGGGGTGTGGGGGCGGACGACGTCGACGAAGCCGTCCTCGAGGAAGGCGTGGAAGGCCGCCCGCTCGGGCGGCGAGACATGGGTCTTGTCCGCGAAGTACTCCATCGACCACACGTCCTCGTCCTCGGGAGCGACATTCCAGTCGCCGCAGAGGGCGGTCGGGATCCCGTCCGCGGCCCACGCCTTCGCGCGCTGCCGCAGCTGGTCGAGCCAGCCGAGCTTGTACGCCATGTGCGGGTCGTCGAGCGCCCGGCCGTTGGGCACGTAGAGGGACCACACGCGCACGCCTGCGCAGATGGCGCCGATCGAGCGTGCCTCCGGCGCCACGGGGTCGCCGAAGCCGGGGTCCCCGTCGAAGCCGATCTGCACGTCCTCGAGCCCGACGCGGGAGAGGATGGCCACGCCGTTCCACTGGTTGAGGCCGTGGTGGGCCACCTCGTAGCCGAGATCGGTGAAGCGGTCGAAGGGGAACTGCTCCTCCTTCGCCTTCGTCTCCTGGATGGCGAGCACGTCGACGTCGCTGCGCTGCAGCCAGGCCTCGACGCGGTCGACGCGGGAGCGGATGGAGTTGACGTTCCAGGTCGCGATACGCACGGCGCCACCCTAGCCACCGGGGCGTGGTGGCCACGGCCCGGGAGAGGTCGTAGCGTCGAGGCCATGCGACCCTTCATCGAGATCCCCGCCGCCGACGGCACCGCCGAGGCGATCGTGGCCCGCCCCGACGACGGCCAGCACCCGGGCGTCCTGCTGTGCATCGACGCCCTCGGCCTGCGGCCACGCATCGAGGAGATGGCCGACCGGATCGCCTCCTGGGGCTACATCGTCCTCGCGCCCAACACGATGTACCGCTCCGGGACCGCGGCCGAGACGACCCCGACGACCGACCTGCGGATCCCCGAGGAGCGGGCCGCGTACGGCAAGGTCGTCGCCCCCTTCCTCGCCCAGCTCGACGGAGCGGCCATGGACCGCGATGCACCGCACTACGTCGCCGCGCTGCGCGGGCTGGACGGGGTCACCGACGGTCCGATCGGGGTGACCGGGTACTGCATGGGAGCGAAGTTCTCCACCCGGGTGGCGGGCCTCGATCCCACGGTGGCCGCCTGCGGCGGCTTCCACGGCGCGAAGCTCGCGACCGACGACGCGGACAGCCCGCACCTCACCCTCGCGGGGGCGCGGGCGGAGTTCGTCTACGGTCACGCCGACAAGGACCAGACGATGCCGCCGGAGAGCGTCGCCCTGCTCGATCGTGCGCTCGCCGACCACGGGCTGACGGCGACGACCGCGGTCTACCCCGACGCGCCGCACGGCTTCACGATGACCGACACCTCGAGCCACCAGCAGGCGGGTGAGGACCGCCACTGGGAGGAGCTGCGGGCGCTGCTGGACCGTACGGTCGGCGCATGACCACCGCACTCGTCACCGGGGCGACCGCCGGCATCGGCCGCGAGTTCGCCACCCAGCTCGCGTCGAAGGGGGAGAACCTCGTCCTCGTCGCCCGCGACACCGCCCGTCTCGAGGCGCTCGCCATCGAGCTGACCGATGCCCACGGCATCGCCGTCGAGGTGCTCCCGGCCGACCTGGCCGACCGGACCCAGCTCGAGCGCGTCGCCGAGCGGCTGCGGGACTCCGGGCGCCCGGTGGACCTCCTCGTCAACAACGCCGGGTACAGCCTGGGCACCCCCTTCGTCGAGAGCGACGTCGAGGCCGAGGAGCAGCTCCTCGACGTGCTCGTGCGCGCGGTCCTCGTCCTCAGCCACGCCGCGGCCACCGCCATGGTCGGCCGCGGTCGCGGGCAGATCATCAACGTCTCCTCGGTCGCCGGCCTGCTCGCGAGCGGGACCTACTCCGCGGCCAAGGCCTACGTCACGACCTTCACCGAGTCCCTCTCCGGTCAGCT
>DXAR01000174.1 GCA_019116945.1 Candidatus Janibacter merdipullorum
AGGTGCTGGCGCTGGTCGTCACCGACGGGCACGCGGGCGGCGTCGTAGATGAGGATGTCCGCGGCCATGAGGACGGGATAGGCGAAGAGCCCGACGTTGGCGTTGTGCCCCTTGGCCGTCTTGTCCTTGAACTGCGTCATCCGGGAGGCCTCGCCGAAGGCCGTCTGGCAGGCGAGGACCCACATGAGCTCGGTGTGCTCACGGACGTGGCTCTGGCAGAAGACCGCCGAGCGCTCCGGGTCCACTCCCCCGGCGATGAACTGCGCGGCGGTCACCCGGGAGCGCCGGGTGATGGTCGCCGGGTCGGTCGGCACCGTGAGGGCGTGGAGGTCGGCGACGAAGTAGTACGCGTCGAAGTCCTCCTGCAGCCCGACCCAGTTGACGAGCGCCCCGAGGTAGTTGCCGAGGTGCAGGGAGTCGCTCGTGGGCTGCATCCCGGAGAGGATGCGGGGCTGGTCGGGTGCCGTACTGGTCATGCGCGCATTGTGTCAGCCCGGGACGGGCGTCAGTACGCGCCCTTCTGGCTGAGGACCGCGGCCAGCGTCCGCCAGAGGATCATGAAGTCCTGCACCACGGACCAGTTCTCCACGTAGTAGAGGTCGAGGCGCACGCCCTCCTCCCACTCGAGGTCGCTGCGACCGTTGACCTGCCACAGGCCTGTCATCCCCGGCTTGACCAGGAGGCGCCGACGCACGTCGTGCTCGTACCTCGAGACCTCGTCGGGGAGCGGCGGACGCGGCCCCACGAGGCTCATTTGGCCCACGACGACGTTGATGAGCTGCGGGAGCTCGTCGATCGAGTAGCGACGGATGAATCGGCCGATCGGGGTCACCCGTGGGTCGTTCTCCATCTTGAAGAGCACCCCTCGGTCGATCGCCTCGGCGCTGCCTCCGTCGGCCTCGGCCCTCGCCTCCTCCTGCTGCCGGCGGAGCTCGCCGAGCCGGTCCTCCGCGTCGAGGACCATCGAGCGGAACTTCACCATCGCGAAGAGCTCCCCGTCGAGACCGACCCGCTGCTGCCGGAAGAAGACCGGCCCTCCGTCGTGCGTCTTTATGGCCAGGGCGACGAAGAGCAGCAGGGGTGCGAAGGCGACGATGAGGGCCACGGCTCCCAGCCAGTCGATCATCGCCTTCAACGCCAGCTTGGGGCCGGAGAATGACGGTGCCTCCACGTGCAGCAGCGGCAACCCGGCCACCGGCCGCGAGACGACCCGGGGTCCGGCGACCTCGGTGATCCCCGGTGAGACGACGAGGGCGATGTCGCTCCCCTCGAGCGCCCACCCCAGTCGCCGCAGACCGAGGACACCGAGTCGGTGGGTGCCGCTGCAGGCCACGACGTCCACGCCGAGGTCGATCGCTACCCGGGCTCCCTCGTGCTCGGTCCCGAGCACGGGCACCCCCTCGACCCGCTCGCCCTCCTCGGAGGTGCACACCCCGATGACCTGGTACCCCGCCTGGGGGACGGTGCGGAAGGCCGTCATCAGCTCCTCCGCCCCCGCGCGGTCCCCGATGACGAGCACGTCGTGGGTCAGATGCCCCCTCATGCGACGGTCACCGAGCCAGCGGCGCCAGAGGCGGTGAGCCGTGGCGAGACCGATGACCCCCGCAGGGAGTGCCAGCAGCACATACCCCCGCGCGACATCGACCTTGAGCGCGTAGGCCAGGAGGGCCACCCCGGCGAAGACCCGCAGGGTGGCGTTGACGATGAGCCGGTACTCCGTGGCCCCGTGCCCGAGGACGAGCGCTCCGTAGGCCCCGTGGACGCGCAGCGAGATCCACCAGACGAGGACGAGCCCCACGCTGAAGATCGGATAGCTGAGCGAGATGCTGCCGCTCGTCGCCAGGTCGGAGTCGGGCTCCAGGCCGAACCTGAGGATGAGGGCACCGAAGACCGCCCAGATGATGACGCAGAGGTCGGTCAGCGCGAGCCAGATCTGCACCTGTCGGATGCCGGCGGGTCCGTCCTCCGAGGACGACTCGAGGGGACCCCGGCCGCGCATGTCAGGGCGACCTCGGCGCCAGACCGGTCGGTGCGCCCTCGGCCAGGCGCACGGCCTCGGCCATCCGCCCCCGTGGGACGCGGTCGCTCTCCGCCATCCGTCGTCGCAACTCCTCGAGCCGGCCCTCGGGGTCCACCGTCGGCTGGCGGGCTCGCAGGTGCTTGGTCCATCGGATCGCCGTCAGGGCTCCGGCATAGGCGACGAGCGCTATGGCGAGCCACCCCAGGAACAGCATCGTCTCCATGTGCACTTCAGCACTCCCTCCCCAGGGCCGGCCATGCAACCGATGGATGACCTTACCAACTCCTTACTCTTCTTGGCCATACCTTTACCATCGGATGTCGGCCCGGTGGCCACGTCATGGCCACCGGGCCGCCGTGGGAAGATCGGTGCGACGCACCCCACACCCCATGGAGGGACCACACCCATGACCGCGAAGATCGTCTGGACCAAGATCGACGAGGCGCCGGCACTGGCCACCTACTCGCTGCTCCCGATCGTCCAGGGCTTCACCTCGGGCACCGGGGTGGAGCTCGAGACGAGCGACATCTCGCTCGCCGGCCGCATCCTCGCCCAGTTCCCCGACCGGCTCACCGACAAGCAGCGCGTCGACGACCACCTGGCCAACCTCGGGTCGCTCGCGACGACCCCCGAGGCCAACATCATCAAGCTGCCGAACATCTCGGCCTCCGTGCCGCAGCTCAAGGCCGCGATCGCCGAGCTGCAGGGTCAGGGCTACGACATCCCCGACTACCCCGACTCCCCGAGCACCGACGAGGAGCAGCAGGCGGCGACCGCCTATGCCCAGGTCCTCGGCTCCGCCGTCAACCCCGTGCTCCGTGAGGGCAACTCCGACCGCCGCGCCCCCCAGGCGGTGAAGAACTTCACGAAGAAGCACCCGCACCGCCTCGGCCCCTGGACCGCCGACAACCGGGCCCGCGTCGCCTCCATGACCGAGGGCGACTTCTACGGCAACGAGAAGTCCGTCGTCATGCCCGCCGACGACACCCTGACGATCACGCTCACCGACGAGGAGGGCACGCAGACCGTGCTCAAGGACGCCCTCGCCGTGACGAAGGGGGAGATCGTCGACGCGACCTTCATGTCGGCCACGGCGCTGCGCGCCTTCTACGACGAGCAGATCGAGGTCGCCCGTCGCGAGGGCCTCCTCCTGTCGCTGCACCTCAAGGCGACGATGATGAAGGTCTCGGACCCGATCCTCTTCGGCCACGCGGTCGCCGCGTGGCTCGGTGAGCTCGTCGAGCGGCACGCCCCGTCGCTCCTCGGCGCGGGGGTCGACCTCCGCTACGGGCTCGCCTCGCTCTACACGCAGATCGAGAACCTGCCGGACTCGATCCGGGACACGATCCGCGCCGACATCGAGGCCCTCGCCGAGAAGCGCCCGGCGCTGGCCATGGTCGACTCGGACAAGGGGATCACCAACCTCCACGTCCCGAGCGATGTCATCATCGACGCCTCGATGCCGGTCGTCATCCGCGACTCCGGCCAGATGTGGAACCCGGAGGGCGGTCAGTCCGAGACCCTCGCGATGATCCCCGACCGCTCCTACGGCCCCATGTACGCCGCGGTCATCGAGGAGCACAAGAAGAACGGCGCCCTCGACCCGGCGACCATCGGCACCGTCCCGAATGTCGGCCTCATGGCGCAGAAGGCCGAGGAGTACGGCTCGCACCCCACGACCTTCGAGATCCCGAGGCCCGGGACCGTCACGGTGACGACCTCCGCCGGGGAGACGATCCTCGAGCACGCCGTCGAGGACGGTGACATCTGGCGCATGAGCCGGGTCAAGGACATCCCCGTCCAGGACTGGGTCAAGCTCGCCGTGACCCGCGCCCGGGCCACGGGTGCGCCGGCGGTCTTCTTCCTCGACGAGAAGCGCGCCCACGACGCCCAGGTCATCGCGAAGGTCAACGAGTACCTCCCCCAGCACGACACCGAGGGCCTCGACATCCGCATCCTCCCGCCCGTGGAGGCCGTGACCTTCTGCCTCGAGCAGATCCGCGCCGGCAAGGACGCGATCTCGGTCACGGGCAATGTCCTGCGCGACTACCTCACCGACCTCTTCCCCATCCTCGAGCTCGGCACGAGCGCCAAGATGCTCTCGATCGTCCCGCTGCTCGCCGGCGGCGGCCTCTTCGAGACCGGTGCCGGTGGCTCCGCGCCCAAGCACGTGCAGCAGTTCGTGCAGGAGGGCTACCTGCGCTGGGACTCCCTCGGCGAGTTCTCCGCGCTGGGCGCCTCCCTCGAGCACCTCGCGCAGACCTTCGACAACCCCAAGGCGCAGGTGCTCGCCGACACCCTCGACACGGCGATCGCCTCCTTCCTCGAGGAGAACAAGTCCCCAGCCCGCAAGGTCGGCCAGATCGACAACCGCGGCAGCCACTTCTACCTCGCCCTCTACTGGGCGCAGGCCCTGGCCGCCCAGGACACCGACGCCGAGCTCAAGGAGCGCTTCACCACCGTCGCCGCCCAGCTCACCGAGCAGGAGGCGACGATCAACGAGGAGCTCATCGGCGCGCAGGGGTCCCCGGTCGACCTCGGCGGCTACTACAAGCCGGACGCGGCCAAGGCCTCGGCCGCGATGCGTCCGAGCGCGACCCTCAACCGGATCATCGACGCCCTCTGAGCTCGACCGTCGGTCGCTGACCGTCACGCAGCATGACCCGAAGGGGGTCACGGCCCACCAGGCCGAGACCCCCTTCGTGGCACACGGGGCGCACCGGTTCCCTACGATCGACGTGCACGACCATCACGTCCTGTGTTCGCCACACCCCTCAGGAGACCGTCATGCACCACTCGATCGTCCACCGCGTCGGGGCCGAGTTCCTCGGCACCTTCTGGCTCGTCTTCGGTGGCTGCGGCTCCGCGATCTTCGCGGCACAGCACCTCGTCGACGGCAAGGACTCCGGCCTCGGCATCGGCTTCGTCGGGGTCGCCCTCGCCTTCGGTCTGACCGTGCTGACGATGGCCTACGCCGTCGGTCACGTCTCCGGAGGCCACTTCAACCCCGCGGTGACCATCGGTCTGGCCACCGGCAAGCGCTTCGACTGGAAGGACGTCCCGGCCTACATCATCACCCAGGTCGTCGCCGGCCTCGTCGCGGGTGGTGTCCTCTACGCCATCGCCAGCGGCAAGGACGGGTTCGACGCCGGCGCGAACTTCGCTGCCAACGGCTACGGCGACTCCTCGCCGGGCGGGTACACGCTCATGGCGGTCCTCATCGCCGAGGTCGTCCTCACGGCCTTCTTCCTCTACATCATCCTCGGCACCACGGACGAGCGGGCCCCGGTCGGCTTCGCCCCCATCGCCATCGGTCTGGGCCTGACGCTCATCCACCTCATCTCGATCCCGATCAGCAACACCTCGGTGAACCCGGCCCGGTCCACGGCTGTCGCCTTCTACCAGGACGGGGCCGCCGCGCAGCTGTGGGCCTTCTGGCTCGCTCCCATCGTCGGCGCGATCATCGCCGGTGCCACCTACGCCCTCATCACCGGCGTCAACCGCAGCGCCGTCGACGTCGAGGGCACCTGACGCCGACCCGAACCCGACGGCCATCCGGGAGCGGTCCCGCTCCGAACTCCCGGCATGAACGCGAGCACTCCCACCGCTGCCGCCAGCGGCGTCGTCGCGACAGCGCTCGGCGCCGCAGCGGCCCACCTCGTCGCGGCGCTCGTCTCCCCCGAGTCATCCCCGGTGCTCGCCGTCGGCAGCCAGGTCATCGACCTCACGCCGACCCCCGTCAAGGAGTGGGCCGTCGCAACCTTCGGCACGGCCGACAAGCCGGTCCTCATCGGCTCGGTCACGGTCGTCACCCTCCTCGCCGCCGCCGGCGCCGGGGCCCTGCGCCTCCGCTCACGGGTGGCCGCGACGACCGTGCTCCTCGTGCTCACGGCCCTCGCGGGGGCCGCCGCCGTCCTCCGGCCGAGCGCCGGCGCCCTCGCTTGGATGCCGGCGCTCACGGCCGCTGTCGTGGGCATCGCTGCGCTCGAGGTCCTCGCCGCGCGCGCCGGTCTCCTCCGGGCCGGACCGAGCCCGCGGCCCGGGCAGCCTTCTCGCCGAGGCCTGCTCGCGCTCGGGGGCGCGGGCGTCGGAGCCGCGGCCCTCGGCGGCACAGGCCAGGCGCTCATCGCACGGAACCAGCCATCGACGATCGGCCTCCCGGCCGCCGCCGAGCCCCTCCCTCCCCTGGCGAAGGGAGTCGAGGTCGGGAAGGCGGGGGTCTCCCCCTTCGTCACGCCGAACGGCGACTTCTACCGGATCGACACCGCCCTCCTCGCTCCCCGGGTGGACCCCGGCGACTGGACGTTGACCATCGACGGCGACGTCCCCGACGGGTTCACCCTCGACATCGGCGAGCTCCTCTCCCTGCCGATGGTCGAGCGGGACATCACCCTCAACTGCGTGTCCAACGAGGTGGGCGGGGACCTCATCGGCCATGCCCGGTGGCTCGGTGTGCCCACCCGCGAGCTCCTCGCCCGCGCCGGCCTCGACGAGGACCCGCGCGATCCCGACCTGCAGGTGCTCTCGACGTCGACCGACGGGATGACGATCTCCACCCCCCTGTCCGCCCTGCTCGACGACCGTGACGCCCTCGTCGCGGTGGGGATGAACGGCGCCCCCCTGCCGCGGGAGCACGGCTTCCCCGCACGGCTGGTCACGCCGGGCCTCTACGGCTTCGTCGGTGCGACCAAGTGGCTGACCCGAATGACGGTGACCCGCTACGACGCCGAGCCCGCCTACTGGACCGAGCGCGACTGGGCCACCGACGGCACGGTGAAGACCCAGTCCCGCATCGACACCCCCGCCCCCCTGGCCCGCATCGACGCAGGTCGCACGATCATCGGTGGCGTCGCCTGGGCCCAGCGCCGCGGCATCGAGCGCGTCGAGGTCCGGGTCGACGACGGCCCCTGGCGACGCGCCACCCTCGGGGACGAGGCCACCGTGGACTGCTGGCGCCAGTGGTTCCTTCCCTGGGACGCCACCGAGGGACGTCACGACCTCACGGTCCGGGCGACCGATGGCGAGGGTGAGCTCCAGACCTCGCGGACCGCCACGCCCTTCCCGTCCGGGGCCTCGGGATGGCACACGATCGCCGTCACCGTCGGCTGAGCCATCCGCGACGGGCTCCGCTCCGAACCCCTCGTGCACGGTCCCCACGACGCCCTTGGAGGCAGATCATGACCCGCAGGACCACGATCACGCGCATGACCACCACCGTCGCCGCCCTCGCACTGCCGCTCGGCCTGGCCGCGTGCGGCGGCATGGACTCCGACTCGGGAGACTCCGGCTCCTCCGACTCCTCCTCGGAGTCGATGGGCACCGAGAGCGAGGAGGGCGGCACCGAGGAGGCGGCCGCGCCCTTCGGTGACGGCTGCTCCGCGGTGCCGGAGGATGGCAAGGGCTCCTTCGACGGCATGGCCAAGGACCCCGTCGCCACCGCTGCCGGGAACAACCCCGCGCTGAAGACGCTCGTCGGCGCGGTCAAGGAGGCCAAGCTCGCCTCGACGCTGAACTCCGCGAAGGACATCACGGTCTTCGCCCCGACGAACGAGGCCTTCGAGGCCATGGACCAGACGGCGCTCGACCAGGCCATGAAGGACCCCGAGGGCCAGCTGACCACGGTGCTCACCCACCATGTCGTCGAGGGCCGCCTCGCTCCCGAGGACCTCGCCGGCACGCACGAGACCATGGCCGGGGACGAGGTCACGGTGAAGGGCTCGGGCGAGGACTTCACCGTCGGCGAGGCCAGCGTGGTCTGCGGCGACGTCCAGACCGCCAACGCCACCGTCTACATCGTCGACGGCGTCCTCATGCCGACCGCGACGTGATCGACGGAGCATGATGGAACCCGTGAACCCCTTCCGCGACCGGGCCGCCGGCGACGCCTCCGGCGTCGGTGACGGCGCCCCCACCGCGGGAGGGGACACGGAGCGCGACCGGCTCACCGCTCTCCTCCGGTCCGTGGCGAAGGGGGACGACGCGGCCTTCGCCACGGTGTACGACGAGACCGCCGCCCGCGTGCACGGCCTCGTCCTGCGGGTGCTGCGCAACCCGGCCCAGGCCGAGGAGGTCACCCAGGAGGTGTACCTCGAGGTGTGGCGGCAGGCCAGCCGCTTCGACCCGGGGCGGGGGTCCCCCTTCGCCTGGCTCATGACGATGGCCCACCGCCGGGCCGTCGACCGGGTCCGCAGCAGCCAGTCCGCGAGCACCCGCGACGAGACGTGGGAGGCACGCACCCGGGATGTCGAGTTCGACTCGACGGCCGAGAAGGCCGCCGCCCGGCTGGACGCCCAGCGGGTGCGGACGGCCCTCGACGAGCTGACCAGCGCCCAGCGCGAGGCGGTCAGCCTCGCCTACCTCGGCGGCTACACCCACCGCGAGGTGGCCAGCCTCCTCGACCTGCCCCTCGGCACCGCCAAGACCCGGATCCGGGACGGGCTCATCCGCCTGCGAGACCAGTTGGGAGTGACGTCATGAGCGAGGACCTGCACAGCCTCTCCGGGGCCTACGTCCTCGACGCGTTGAGCGACGAGGAGCGCGCGGACTTCGAGGTCCACCTCGAGCGCTGCCCCACCTGCCGCGACGAGGTCGCCTCCCTGCGGGAGGTCGCCCCACTGCTGGCCGAGACCGTGGCGACCGAGCCGCCCCCGTCACTGCGTGCCGACCTCCTGGCCCGGGCACGGGAGACCCGACAGGACCCTCCCGAGGTGTCGGAGGAAGCCGCGACCGTGCCCGGCCCGACCCCCCTTCGTCGCCGGCGGTGGGTAGCCCTCGCCGCCGCTGCCTCGCTCGTCCTCGGGGGCGGCGTCGCCACCTGGCAGGTCGTCGAGCAGACGAGCACGAGTGTCGGCGAGGAGGTCGCCGACGCCGATGACGCCCGCACCTGGCGGGCCGAGACCGACGACGGCGCGAGCATCGTCGTGACCCGGAGCGAGGAGGCCGGACAGGCCGTCCTCCGGGTGGAGGGGCTGGCGGACCCGGGCGAGGGCCGGGCCTACCAGGCCTGGCTCCAGGACGGGGAGGGAGATCTCGCCCCGGCCGGCCTCATGGCCGGTGACGGCGAGATGGTGCTCGACGGTGACGTCATGGACGCGAAGGGCGTCGGGGTGAGCGTCGAGCCGGAGGCGGGGTCCGAGCAGCCGACGAGCGACCCGATCGCCCTCGTCGAGCTGGGGTGATGGATGCCGGTGACGCTCCGGCCGTGCCGCGGAGTAGGGTCGGGGCGTCAACTGCTCCCCACACCCGCACGAAGGGGTCCGAGTACTCGTGAGCACCACTCCCGTCAAGGTCGCCGTCACCGGCGCCGCCGGTCAGATCGGCTACAGCCTCCTCTTCCGCATCGCCAGCGGTTCGCTGTTCGGCCCCACCACCCCCGTCGAGCTGCGTCTGCTCGAGATCACCCCGGCCCTCAAGGCCCTCGAGGGTGTCGTCATGGAGCTCGACGACTGCGCCTTCCCCACCCTCGCCGGCGTCGAGATCGGCGACGACCCGGACAAGGTCTTCGACGGCGTCAACCACGCCCTCCTCGTCGGGGCGCGTCCGCGCGGCCCGGGCATGGAGCGCGGTGACCTCCTCGAGGCCAACGGCGGGATCTTCGCCCCGCAGGGTGCGGCCCTCAACAAGGTCGCGGCCGACGACGTGCACGTCACGGTCACCGGCAACCCGGCCAACACCAACGCCCTCATCGCGATGAACAACGCGCCGGACATCCCGAACGAGCAGTTCTCCGCGCTGACGCGCCTCGACCACAACCGGGCCATCAGCCAGCTCTCGTCGAAGCTCGGCGTCCCGGTGACCGAGATCAAGAAGATGACCATCTGGGGCAACCACTCGGCCACCCAGTACCCGGACCTCTTCCACGCCGAGGTCTCCGGCAAGAACGCCGCCGAGGCCGTCGGCGACCAGGAGTGGCTCGCCGACACCTTCATCCCGACCGTCGCCAAGCGCGGCGCGGCGATCATCGAGGCCCGCGGCGCCTCCTCCGCCGCCTCCGCGGCGTCGGCGACCGTCGACCACGCCCGGGACTGGGCGCTCGGCACCCCCGAGGGCGACTGGACCTCGATGTCCGTCGTCTCCGACGGCTCCTACGGCGTCCCCGAGGGCCTCATCTCCTCCTTCCCGGTCACCGTCAAGGACGGCCGGTGGGAGATCGTCCAGGGACTGGAGATCGACGACTTCTCCCGCGGGAAGATCGACGCCTCCGTCGCCGAGCTCGCCGAGGAGCGCGACGCCGTGACGAAGCTGGGCCTCATCCAGGGCTGACACCGCCCACGAGCCGAAGGGGGGCGCACCGACTCCGGTGCGCCCCCTCCGTCGTCTCAGGCGGCGAGCGCGACCCGGTGCCGCAGCGACCCGAACCGGTCCGGGCTCAGCAGTGCCTCGTGGAGGGTGGGCGCCCCCTCGAGCAGTCCCGTCGCGACCATCTCGGCGGTCACCGGGGCGAGGACCAGACCCCACATCCCGTGGCCCGCGGCGACGGTGAGCCCCTCGGCCACCCCGCTGCTGCCGATGACCGGCACCCCGTCCGCGGCGCAGGGCCGCTCGCCGACCCACGTGTCGATGACACCCCGGATCCGGGTCCCCGGCAGGGCGTCCGAGACGACCTCCACCATGGCCTCGGGACGACGGGGGTCGAGCGGACGTCCCTCGGCACCGAGCTCCATGAGCCCGCACACCCGCAGCCGATCGGCGAAGGGGGTGACGACGATGCGCCGCTCCTTGAGCCGCACCGGGAGCGAGGGTGCGTCGTCGACGTCCAAGTCGACGACATAGCCACGGCCGCCGCGGAGCGGCACCCGGACGCCGGCCGAGGCCGCCAACGACGTCGTCGCGAGCCCGGTCGCGAGGACGACGTGCTCGGCGTGCAGCTCCTCCCCGTCCACCCGGACGCCGACGACCCGTCCGCCCCGGGCCACCAGACCCCGGACGTCGGCCCCGAAGCGAGCCTCGGCGCCGTGCTCCCGGGCGAGCTCGAGCATCGAGCGGGCATAGGAGCGCGACTCGACGACGGCCTCGTTCGGCGAGAGGCGTGCGCCGGCGACATCCCCCAACGTGGGGACGAGGGCGCGTGCCTCGGCGCTGCTCAGCCCGGCGCCGTCACCTCCGCGCTCGAGGTGGACCTCGAGTGCCCCGGTGTGCCGGTAGGTCGGGCTGTGCCCCTCCTCGGCGAACCGGCGGTGCAGCTCCGCGCTGCGATGGGCCAGTTCCTGCAGCCGCGCCGTGGACAGCATGACCCGCCTGCCTCCGGTCGACCCGACGAGTCGGCCCAACCACGGAAGCAGGCCGGCGCTGGGGTTGACCCGCACGGCAGGTGGGCTCATGAACATCTGCTTGGCGCCCTCCGCCAGGAGCGAGCGCGTGGCCAGCGGCCCCACGTGGTCGGGCGCGAGCACGCCGGCGTTGGCGTAGGAGCACCCGCCGCCGAGATCGGGGGCCTTGTCCAGCAGCGTGACCGACGCCCCGCGACGCGCCAGCTCGTAGGCGGTCGTGGCACCGACGACGCCGGCGCCCACGACGATGACAGAGGTGGTGTCGTGCATG
>DXAR01000175.1 GCA_019116945.1 Candidatus Janibacter merdipullorum
TCGACGAGCCAGAAGACCGGGAGCTCCTCGCGGAGCGCGGTCTCGGTCGCCCTGACGATCTTTTCCACCGTGCGAGCGCCCCACGACCCGGCCTTGACCGTCGGGTCGTTGGCGATGATGATCACCGGCCGGTCGTCGACGAGCGCCCGCCCGGTGACGACGCCATCGGCGGGTAGGCCCGTCGCGAGGGCATTGGCATAGCGCCCGTCCTCGACGAAGGATCCCTCGTCGACGAGCAGGGCGATCCGGTCGCGGACGTAGAGCTTGTGCTGCGCCTCGAGCTTCGCTGCGGCCTTCTCCGGCGGCCGCTCGGAGGCGTCGTAGGCCTCGTGCAGGCGCCTGCGGACGTCCTCGACCTTGGGGTCGAGCGGGTACGGGGTGGTCATGTCGCTCCCTTCGCTCAGGCCGGCAGACCGAGGTGCCGGGCGATGACCATGCGCTGGACCTCGGAGGTCCCTTCGCCGATCTCGAGGATCTTGGCATCACGGTAGAAGCGGGCCACCGGGTACTCCTCCATGAAGCCGTTGCCACCGAAGATCTGGGTCGCGATGCGGGTCGCGCTCACGGCAGCCTCGGAGGTGTAGAGCTTGGCGATCGAGGCGGCCTTCGCGACCTCCTTGACCGAGCGACGGCCGCGGTCGGCCTCGTCCTTGAGCCAGGCGGCCTTGTAGGTGAGCATGCGTGAGGTCTCGACCATGACGGCGAGATCGGAGATCTGGAAGGAGACGCCCTGGTTGGCGCCGATGGGCCGACCGAAGGAGGTGCGGGTGGTGGCGTACTCCGTGGAGAGCTCGAGCATCCGCTGGATCAGGCCGGTGGCGAGCGCGGAGATCGCGATGCGCCCGTCGTCGAGCGTCTTGAGGAACTGGCGGAAGCCCTGCCCCTCCTGACCGACGAGGTGGTCGGCCGGGACGCGGCAGCCGGAGAAGCTCAGGCCGTGCGTGTCGGAGATGTTCCAGCCGAGCTTGTCGTAGGGGGCCTCGACGGTGAATCCGGGCGTGCCGCTCGGGACGAGGATCGCGGAGATCTGCGGGCGACCCTCGTCGGTCGTCCCCGTGCGGGCGGTGACGGTCACGAGGGAGGTGATGTCGGTGCCGGAGTTGGTGATGAAGGACTTGGCGCCGTCGATGACCCACTCGTCGCCGTCGCGCTTGGCCGTCGTGCGGGTGCCGCCGGCGTCCGAGCCGGCGTCGGGCTCGGTCAGGCCGAAGCCGGCGAGCGTCTTGCCGGCGACGAGGTCGGGCACCCAGGTGTCGCGCTGCTCGTCGGTGCCGTAGGTGAGGATCGGGTTGATGCCCAGGCCGACGCCTGCGGAGAGCGTGATCCCGATCGACTGGTCGACCCGGCCGAGCTCCTCGATGGCGACGCAGAGCGCGGTGAAGTCGGACTGGACGACGCCGTCGACGGTCTCGGCGGAGCCGCCCCAGCGCTCGGGGACGACGAGGCCGAAGAGGCCCAGGTCGCCCATGCGCCCGACGACCTCGAGCGGGAGGTGGTGGTCCTTGTCCCACTGGGCGACGTGCGGCTCGACCTCCTTCTCCGCGAAGTCACGCACGCTGGCGCGGAAGTCCTCGTGGTCCTGCGAGAGCTCGAACATGCCCGACCTTCCCTGGCGCCTGATCGAGGTGGTCGACCAGCACCGTTGCTTGACGTTGACGTCAACGTAAAGCATGATCTGCGGTCATGACAAGCCGGACGAAGGGGGCGACCGCCCCGGGGATCGAGGTGGCCGACGAGGGCACCCGCACCTGGAGCATCCGTGAGGTCGCCGACGAGTTCGGCGTGACCACCCGCACCGTGCGCCACTACGAGGACATCGGCCTGGTCTCCCCCGAGCGGCAGGGCACGACGCGGCTCTTCCACCGACGCGACCGGACCCGGCTGGCACTCGTGCTGCGCGGCAAGCGCCTCGGCTTCCCCCTCGACGAGATCGCCACGATCATCGACCTCTACGACGCTCCGCGCGGGCGCCGCAGCCAGCTCGAATACGTGCTCGCGCAGATCGACGAGCGACGTGCGGACCTGGAGCAGCGTCGTCGCGACCTCGAGGACGCCCTGTCCGAGCTGGACACCTTCGAGCAGCGCTGCCGCGCCGATCTCGCCGGACGACCTTAAGGAAATCCGAACCCCCGGTCGGAGGACCTTAAGGAAATCCGGTCCCCCGTCGGAGGACCTTAAGGAAATCCGGCCCCTGCTACATCGACAGGATGCGGTCGATCTCCTCGGCACGTTCGTCGTCGTCGATGCCCGCGTCGCCGACCACGTCGAGCCAGGCGTTGAACCGGGCCGCCGTGTCCGCGTGCGGGAAGGACTCGACGAGGTCATCCAGCTGGAGTGCCCACTGCAGTCGGCGAGCCCCCTTCGCCGACAGCCCCACGAGCGAGATCCGCGCGCCGATGCTCTGCAGCACGAGGTCCACTCCCCCACCGCCGGTGGGCTCCAGTCGGACCTGGGTGATGGCCTGGGTCGGCAGCGCATGCACCGAGCCGTCGGTCGACCGGGCATCGACGAGCACTCTCCGGGAGGTCACGGCCACGGCGGCCGGCCCGGTGGAGGGGTGCGTCAGCGCGATCTCCCGGATCGTCTCGCCCGGCTCGCGCACCGAGGCACACCACTGCACGAAGGACGCCAGCACGGGATCATCGCCACTGCGCTGCAGCGCCGCAGCGCCATCGCCATCAACGTGGTCCGGGCTCGGTACGCTCATGGCCGTACCATAACTCCCGGTCAGGCACTCGAGAGGCATACTGGGCCGGGCCCGGTCCGATCCGCGGTGACCCGCGGCGAACGCACAAGGAGTCTCGTGGCCGCCCCTCATCCACCCGCCCCTCTGAGCAATCCGCCGGCTCCGGTCCTGCGCGTCCGCGACCTGACCCAGCTCGAAGCCGCCGACGTCGTCCCCGTCCTCACCGACGTGATCGAGTCGACCGACGGCGGCGCCTCGGCGATCGAGCGAGTCATCGTCCTCACCGACGGCCGAGTCCCCGAGCAGCTCCCGGAGCTGACCACCGGCGCCTCCCGGGCCGGGTTATCGCCCGATCAGGTGCACGTCAGCCACACGGACGATTACGTCCCGGCCCCGCCCTCCACCTGGGGAGCCGACGACTCCCCGGCGAGCGGCCGACCCCACTCCTATGAGCTCTACCGCAGACCTGCCGCGCCCGAGCCTGCCGGCAGCCTGGGCACGTCCCTCGACTCGCCGCTCGTCGTCGTGGTCGGCAGCCTCGTCGGAGGACTCGCACTCCTCCTCGTGATCGTTCTCGTCAGCGTCCTCATGTGAGGTCCGGACGATGAGTCAGGCCCTCACACCGGATCCGTGGCAGGAAGACACCGACGCGGACACGGTGCCGCTCAAGCACCGCCTGATCCTCGGCGAGCATCGCCCGACCGGCCTCGGTCCGAGCAATGGCCGGGTCACCGAGCGCGACCGGATCGGCATCGCGGTGGGACTTCCGCTGAGCATGGTGTCCGGCGCGCCACCCGACCGCGTCGAGTTGTGCCCGCCGGGTGACGGAGCGGCGCTCAACGCCTACCAGGGCGACATCCACACCGTCCGTGTGACCCGGGCACCCGTCGAGGTGGCCCAGGAGATCTCGGCCCTGCTTGACGGCCCGTCGGAGACCGCCTACCGCCTCGTCGCGCCGCTCCTCCATGAGGAGGCACCGGAAGTCACCGAGTTCCTCGAGGACGTCGCCGACCACGCACTCCGTCAGCAGGAGGATCCTGCGGGGCTCCTCCGGGTGCTGCTCCCCCGGATCCACGCCGGCCTGCGCGTCACCACCAGTCTGGGCCTCTCGCCGGTGGCCCACGAGCACCCCCGCCCCGACATCGCCGCCCTCGATCTCAGCCGTGCCGTCTATCTGGCTCGGCTCGCGGTCACCCTCGACCTCATGGAGGTCGGGGACGCGATCCTGTTGATCCGCGCTGCCGGCCGTGAAGCAGCTGCCCGCTATCCGACCTGGCGTGCCTTCGGCGAGGCTCATCTCGCGGGGTCCGCCCTCGAGCACGCGGCACGTCTGGACCACGAGGACCGGATGGTGGAGGCCATGCGTCAGGATCGGTTGCGGGCCGTCGACCTCTTCTCCGTCCCGACGTCCCCCTGGCTGTTCTCCCCCCTTCGACCGCAGGCGCGTCGCCGTCGCACCTACGGGTCCTCCCTGAAGTTCTGACCCTCCCCGCGCACGGCCGCCAGGGCGGAGATCGCGAACCGGGGACGATCTGCCGCCGTGGCGTGGGCCCAGTCGGCGTGGGACTGACGGACTCGCTGTGCCGCAGGGCTCCTCGACTCCTCGCTCGCACCCTCGGTGGAGGCCAGCCCGCGCAGTCGGTGCAGCCCCGCCCGGATCGCGACGACAAGAGCGTGCGTCTCCCTGATGGAGTCCCCGAGCACGACGACCGGACGGCCTGCCAGGTCGATCAAATGCAGTTCCTGCCCCTCGGACCGGACCGCCCCGAGGGCCGGGATCGACAGGTCGAGGACCCGCGAACCGATGTACCGCTTGCCTCCCCTCGCCCGGAGGTCATCGACGAAGACCAAGCGCATTGCCAGGACCCGCCGGTCGGTCACGAAGATCGCACAGGCCCGGCCCGCCAGCGTCCCGCCAGCTGCCTCCCCCACCTGCTCACCCGTGGCGAGCAGCCGCGGGAGGCCGAACACGGGGTCGGTCGTCATCGCGGCGTGCTCGGAGTGACCGATCGCCATGTCCGGCCCCTCCCCCTGCGACGGTTCCTCCACGTACTCTCGCGGCATGGTAGTTCCCACGCCTGCCGCGCCACCGCCCATCCGCCCGATCGCCGTGCCGGCGGACCGGTCCGGCGGCCCCTTCATCTGGAGTAGCCGGCCCTTCGACGCGGACCGGACCCGCATGATGGGGCTGGCCGCGCCATACATCCTCCTGTCGGACGAGCCGGTCGATGACCTTCCCGACTACCTCACCGAGGACGCGGAGGTGGCCCGGGCGACCGTCCGGGAATGGTGGAGTGTCGAGAACGCCCAGGACTGCCACGACACTCTGACCCGCCTCAGCGAGGCACGGATGTCCGGGGACTACGACGTCGTCGCCCCGCTCGCCAACAGGGCACTCGACTTCCCTGCCGGGCACGAGATCGAGACCGCCCACGTGGACTTCCTCGCGGATCTGGAACGCGCCAACGGCCTGCGGCCAGAACGCTTCACCACCCCCTACCGGCACTGGGTCACCGCCCTGCGCAACCCCGACTTCCGACGCCACCTGCCGGAGACCTTGCCCATGGCGGATTTCGGGTGGGACCTGATGCGTACCGGTTCCTTCGGTCGCGCTGCAGTGCAGGCCGAGTACCTGACCCCGACCGAGCTGGGCGGCTATCTCAGCACCGCGCTGCAGAACATCCAGGCCCTCGCTCCGAACTGGCGTGCCTACGCCGCGAGCTATCTCACGGGCCGCGCCTTCTGGAATGTCGACTCCTCGATCGGCGATGCACTCGAGGGCGCCGCCATGATGGCCGACGTCATCCGACGCTCCCTCGCCGACCCGGACTCGCCGTGGGTCCGGGTGAGCCTGCACCCGGACGGATGAGGCGCGGGGGCATCACCCCTCGCGCACCACGTGCACCCTCGCGCGGTGCTCGACGCGGTAGCCCGCCCGGCCCGCGAAGTACTCGTCGACGGCCGTGCGGCATCCCGACCAGTGGTAGTAGTCGTCGAGGACGAGACGACCGCCGGGGACGAGGTGCGGGCTGATCCGCTCGAGGCAGACCATCGTCGACGCGTACCAGTCACCGTCGAGGTGGGCCATGGCGACCGGCCCGTCGATGTCGATGGTGTCCTCGAAGAGGCCCTGCACGAGATCGACGCCCTGCTCCGCCGGCTCGATCCCGACGCTGCGGAAGCCCTCGGTGACCTCTCCGAGCAGGTCCTCCCGGTAGCCGTAGTAGAGCTCGCCACCCAGCCCCTTCGACTCACCCCGGCGGATCGTCTCGTACCGCTTGTGGACGTCCTCGCCGTCCTCCTCGGTAGGCGGCGGGATCATCCCGAAGACGTCGTAGACCTTCATCGGCCGCCCGGCCGCCTTGGCCGCGGCCATGACCATCGCGGAGCCACCGAGGGCCGTGCCGGCCTCGATGACCAGCCCCTCGTGACCCACCCGGTCGGCGTGGACGACCAGCTCGGCGAGCAGCCGCAGGTCCGGTGCACCGAGATAGGTCAGCCGACGCTCGCGCACCGTCTGCACGACGTCCTCGACGCGGTGCGGCAGGTCGATGTCGGTATAGGGGTGTCGGGTGAAGTTGCGCATGAGGTCCAGCTCCGCCCGCTGCGACTTCACCTTCGCCTTGAACTGCTCGAGCTTCGTGCGATCGTCCGTGGCCACCAGGCACTCCTCGTCGTCGGCGTCGGGCGCGAGCCCACGCTACCCACCCGGGGCGCGATCACCGGGGCGCCGACCGTCCGGCAGACTGCGCCCATGGCCCACACCCCACGATTCACCTCCGTCGACGACGTCCGCGAGCGCCTGGCGGCCCACGGCTACCTCGCCTCGGACGCGATCGCGACGACGGTCTACCTCGCCGACCAACTCGGCAAGCCCCTGCTCGTCGAAGGTCCTGCCGGCGTCGGCAAGACCGCGCTCAGCGCAGCGGTCGCCTCGGCCACGGCCGGCGAGCTCGTCCGGCTGCAGTGCTACGAGGGAGTCGACGAGGCCCGGGCCCTCTACGAGTGGAACCACGCCAAGCAGCTGCTGCGGATCACCGCCGCCGGCGCGCACCACGACCCGAAGGGAGAGGACGAGGCCGACTGGTCGTCGGTCAAGGAGGACATCTTCACCGACGAGTTCCTCCTCTCCCGTCCGCTGCTCACGGCGATCCGCAACGAGCACCCGACCGTGCTGCTCATCGACGAGCTCGACAAGGCGGACGTCGAGATCGAGGGGCTGCTCCTCGAGGTCCTCTCCGACTTCCAGGTGACGGTGCCCGAGCTCGGGACGATCGAGGCGAGCCAGACCCCCTTCGTCGTCCTCACCTCCAATGCCACCCGCGAGCTGTCCGAGGCGCTGCGCCGCCGCTGCCTCTACCTGCACATCGACTACCCGGAGGCCGAGCTCGAGCGGGAGATCGTCGCGCTCACCGTCCCCGACCTCGACGACGCCCTGGCCTCCTCGATCGTCCGCCTCGTCGGTGCGCTGCGCGAGATGCGCCTGCGCAAGTCCCCCTCCGTCGCCGAGACGATCGACTGGGCGCGCACCCTGCTCAGCCTCGGTGCCGACGGCGACCTCGACCCCGAGCTCGTGCGCTCGACCCTCGGCGTCGTGCTCAAGCACAAGGAGGACATCGAGCTGGCCGACGAGAAGCTGGACCTGGGCCGTGCCCTCGCCTGATCACCTCGGCGGCCGGCTCGTCGAGCTCGGGCGGTCGCTGCGCCGTCACGGCGTGAGCGTCGGCACCTCGGAGGTCACCGATGCCGCAGCCGTCGCCCGGGTGCTCGGGCTGGAGGACCGGGAGCGACTGCGTGCCGGGACCGCGGCCGCGATGATGCGCCGGTCCGCGGACCGGGCGCTCTTCGACCAGCTCTTCGACATCCACTTCCCCGCAGCGATCGGCGGTCGGACCGGCGAGCCGGACGACCCGGAGCCGACCGACGTGGTCGGGGCCCGCGAACGGGCGCGGGCGATCCGTGAGGAGCTCGTCGATGCCCTCGCCCGCGGTGACGACGAGGAGCTCGAGCGTCTCTCCTCCCGCGCGCTCGGCGAGCTCGGTCGCCTGTCCAACGAGTCCACCACCGGCGGCTGGTCGGCCCACCAGGCCATCGAGCGACTCGCCCCGCAGACGGCGATCGCCGCTGCGCTGCAGCGGGCCCGCGACGCCGGTGACGTCCCCGGCGGCGCCGGCGAGGGATCGGGCGGCTCCGGGTCCGGCGCCGGCGGAGCCTCCGGTGGCGGCAGCTCATGGCGTCCGGAGCAGCTGAGCGACCGCTTCGACCGGGACGAGATCCGCGGCCGGGTCGGTGCCTTCCGACGGCGGGTGGAGACCGAGGCCGCACGACGCAACGCGGAGGTCCGCGGTCGGGACCGGATCTCCCGTTATGGGGTGCGGGACCCGTTGGAGCGCAAGGACTTCCTCCTCACCGGCACGACCGAGGTGGCCGAGCTGCAGGCCGCGATCGGTCCCCTGTCACGCAAGCTCGCAGCCAAGCTCGCGGCCCGCCAGCGCAGGCACGCTCGGGGAACGATCGACATCCGGCGGACGCTGCGCTCGGCGATGTCGACCGGTGGTGTGCCCGTGCGCCCGGCCTACAAGCGCCGCCACCGCAGTCGCGCCGACATCGTGCTGCTGTGCGACATGTCAGGGTCGGTCGCCGGCTTCTCGCGGTTCACGATGCTGCTCCTGCAGTCACTCGCCGGGGTCTTCCGACGGGTGCGCTTCATCGGCTTCGTCAACACCTGCGACGACATCACCGAGCTGGTGCGTGGGGCGCAGTTCGGCGAGGACATCAGCGAGCGGGTCTCCCGGGAGGCGCAGATGACCCGCTGGCACGGCTCGAGCGACTACGGCGCCGCCTTCGAGGACGCCATCGACCACCACCTCGACGCGATCGGGCCCCGCTCGACCGTCCTCATCCTCGGCGATGCCCGCACCAACGGCACCGACCCCCGGCTCGAGGCCCTGCGCATCCTCACGCGACAGGCCAAGCACGCCGCGTGGCTCAACCCCGAGCCCGCCCGCATGTGGGACACGGGCGACTCCGTCGCCGGCCGCTACGCCGAGGTCGTCGACATGCACGAGGTCCGCAACATCGACCAGCTGCGGCACTTCGTCTCCCGCCTGCCCGTCACCTGACTCCCCCACCGTTGTCTCCCTACCGCCCAGCCGGATTTCCTTAAGGAAATCCGACATGGGTGGATCTCCAGAGGATCTCCAGATCGCGCCCCGGTGATCCCCGGACGGACCTGCCTACATTGAGTCCATGACCGGCCCCGCAGCTCCACCCTCACCTCGGATCCTCATCGTCGAGGACGACCCGACGATCAACCAGGCCCTCGCCGACCGCTTCGTCGCGGAGGGCTTCACGGTGGTGCAGGCTCACGACGGCCCGGCGGCGGTGGCGGCCTGCGCCGAGCACGACCCGCAGGTCGTGCTGCTCGACCAGATGCTGCCGGGCTTCGACGGCCTCGAGGTCTGTCGACGCATCCAGGCCGAGCGACCGGTGCCGGTCCTCATGCTCACCGCCCGTGACGACGAGAGCGACATCCTCGTCGGCCTCGGTGTCGGCGCCGACGACTACCTGACCAAGCCCTTCCGGATGCGCGAGGTCGTCGCCCGGGTGCGTGCCCTGCTGCGCCGGGTCGAGCGGGCCACCGAGCTGCAGCACCCCGCGGAGGGAGTCCTCGAGCACTCCGGCCTGCGCCTCGACGAACGCACGCGACGATGCACGGTCGACGATCACCCCGTCCACCTCACCCCCACCGAGTTCGACGTCCTCCGGCTCCTCGTCCGCGAGCCCGGCGCGGTGCTGCACCGCGACCGGATCAGCCACGAGCTCTGGGGCTGGGACGACAGCAGCCGCACCCTCGACAGCCACGTGAAGTCCCTGCGCGCCAAGGTCGGAAACCACCGGGTCCGCACCGTCCACGGCGTCGGCTACGCCCTCGACGACGGTCTTGGGCGATGAGCCGCAGCGAGCCCCTCCTCGAGCTGACCTCGATCCGCACCCGGCTCGCGGTCCTCGTCGGGGCGAGCGTGCTCGTCGCCGCCGTGGTCGGCGTCGTCGGTACGGACGCCGGGGTGCCCCTCTGGCTCGGGCTGCCCGCCACGATCGCCGTGGCGCTCGTCGTCACCCGGTGGCTCGCCTCGGGCATGACCACCCCCCTTCGTCAGATGACCGAGGCGGCCGACCGGATGGCGCACGGCGACTACACCGCCCGCATCACGACCACCAGCCGCGACGAGGTCGGGATGCTGGCGCGGGCCTTCACGACGATGGCGAAGGACCTCGAGGAGGGCGAGGAGCACCGCCGGCGGCTCGTCGCAACCGTCGCCCACGAGCTGCGCACTCCCCTGAGCGCCCAGCAGGCGCTCCTGGACAACCTCGTCGACGGCGTCATCGCCCCCGACGATGCCGCGCTGCGCCGTGCCCTCGCCCAGTCCGAACGCCTCGGCTCCCTCGTGAGCGACCTGCTCGACCTCTCCCGCCCGGACGGCCGTGGCATCCCGCTCACGCCGAGCCGCCTGGTCGTGCAGGACCTCCTCGACGAGGCCATGGGCGAGGCCTCCCTCCAGGGCCGCGAGGTCGCACTCGTCGCGGATGTCGTGCCCACCGACCTCACTGTCACCGGCGACCGGGCCCGGCTCGCCCAGGTCACCGCCAACCTCCTCGACAACGCCGTCCGGCACAGTCCCGCCGGTGGGACCGTGACGGTCACCGTGCGCACAGAGGCGGACCGCTGGTTGCTCACCGTCGCCGACGAGGGGCCGGGGCTCTCACCCGAGCACGCCGATCGCCTCTTCCACCGCTTCGGTCCCGGCGGGGACGAAGGGGGTGGCACCGGACTCGGTCTGGCCATCGCCGGGTGGGTCGCCGCCATGCACGGCGGCACGATCCGGGCGCTGACGTCCCTTCGAGACTCCTCCGTCGCACCTCAGGGAACGGGGGGTGCGGGGGCGCGGCTGCAGATGTCGCTGCCCCTCTCCCCTCCGGAGCCCAGCTCCCCCACGCCCGGCCCGCTGGCCGCGACGTCTCCCCCTTCGTCCTCAACACCCTTGTCCGACAAGCCTGCTGACCAGGAGCACCCGATGACCACCCAGTCCCCACCCACGACACCGGCGGCGACGCCCCCTTCGCTCTCGTGGTCGCACTGGTGGCCGGAGCGCACCACGACGGCCCAGCCGCGGCTGCTCCTCGCCGCGCTCGCGGTCGGCCTCGTCGCAGCCGTCCTGCTGCCGGACTCGCGGATCGGCCTCGGTCTCCTCGTCGTCCTCGCGTGCGGCGGCGCAGCCATCTGGGCCGCATCCCCCCGCCGCGGCACCCGCTGGTCATGGTTCACCGCCGCCCTCGCGCTGCCGCTCGGCCTGACCACGGTGCTGCGCGACGAGACGCTCTTCAGCTTCCTCGCCGTGGCCATGGCCGGTGTCCTCGCGGCGACGTCCTGCACCGATGCACGCACGGTCACCGGGATGGCGACGGCGGTCGCGGCCTGGCCCGCCTCGGCCCTGCGTGGCCTCCCCCTCCTCGACCGCACCGTGCGCACCCTCGCGCGGCAGGGACGGGCCTGGTCGATCCTGCGCACAGCCGTGGTGAGCCTCGTCCTCCTCCTCGTCTTCGGCGGACTGCTCGCGTCGGCCGATGCGGTCCTCGGCTCCTGGGCCGCGGCGATCGTGCCCACCATCAGCGACCTGCTCGTCTTCCGCCTCTTCACCCTCGTCTTCTTCGCCGGCGTGACGCTCGCGGGGCTGTACCTCGCGGTCAACCCGCCGGAGGTCGACCGGCTGCGGGCCAGCACACTGACCTCCGCGCGCATCCCGGCGCGCGAGTGGCAGGTGCCCCTCGGGGTGGTCATCGCCGTCTTCATCGTCTTCATCGCGGCCCAGGCGGCGGCGATGTTCGGCGGTCACGACTACGTCATGCGCACCACGGGCGTCACCTATGCCGAGTCAGCCCGCCAGGGCTTCGGTCAGCTGACCGTCGCGACCGTGCTCGTGCTCCTGCTCGTCGCGGGCGTCCGCGCCTGGGGTCGTGTCGGGACCGACCGCGACCGCCGCACGATGCAGGTCCTCTGCGGACTCCTCTGCCTGCTCACCCTGCTCGTCGTCGGCTCGGCCCTGCGCCGGATGAGCCTGTACCAGGAGGCCTTCGGCTACACGACCCTGCGGGTGAGCGTCGACCTCTTCGAGATCTGGTTGGGGCTCGTCGTCCTCGCGGCGCTCGTCTCGCTCTTCACCCGCTCGCGGCGCTGGGTCGGCCGGACGGTGCTCGTGAGCGCCGCCCTGATGACGATCCTGTGGTCGGTCGGCAACACCAGCGCCTGGGTCGCCGAGCACAACATCGAGCGCTACGAGGCGACCGGCAAGCTCGACGAGCTCTACCTCTCGACGCTGCCCGACGACGCCGTCCCCACGATCCACGAGAGTGACCTGCCCCAGGACCTCAAGGCCTGCATCCTCGGCCGGCAGGCCGTGGTCGACGACGATGCGACCTCGCTCGCCGGCTGGAACCTCGCTCGCGAGCGGGCCGCCGGGATCCGCAGCGAGTACACGGTGCCGCAGCAGTGCTCCCTGAGCCGCCGCTGAGCGAAGGGGGGTCAGCCGGTGGGGAGGGTCACGATCCGGGCTGGTCATCGTCGAGCCGGAGCACGCAGTAGTCTGCCGCCCATGGCCATCAGCAAAGTCCTCATCGCGAATCGTGGCGAGATCGCCGTCCGCATCGCCCGTGCCTGCGCCGACGCGGGCATCGGCTCGGTCGCCGTCTACGCCGAGCCCGACCGTGACGCCCTGCACGTCAAGGTCGCCGACGAGGCCTATGCCCTCGGCGGCCAGACCCCCGGCGACAGCTACCTCCTCCAGGACAAGCTCCTCGAGGTGGCCAAGGACTCCGGCGCCGACGCGGTCCACCCCGGCTACGGGTTCCTCGCCGAGAATGCCGAGTTCGCCCAGGCCGTCCTCGACGCCGGGCTGATCTGGATCGGGCCGAGCCCCCAGGCCATCGACGCCCTCGGCGACAAGGCCAAGGCCAAGCACATCGCCGTCAAGGCCAACGCCCCCCTCGCCCCGGGCACCAAGGACCCGGTCAAGGACGCCGACGAGGTCGTTGCGCTCGCCGAGGAGTTCGGCCTGCCCATCGCCATCAAGGCCGTCTACGGCGGTGGCGGTCGCGGCCTCAAGGTCGCCCGCACCATGGAGGAGATCCCCGACCTCTACGAGTCCGCCGTCCGCGAGGCGGTCACGGCCTTCGGTCGGGGCGAGTGCCTCGTCGAGAAGTTCCTCGACAAGCCGCGCCACGTCGAGACCCAGTGCCTCGCCGAC
>DXAR01000176.1 GCA_019116945.1 Candidatus Janibacter merdipullorum
GGTGGACGAGCGGGCCCTCGCCTTCGGCCTGGCCGGTGTGGCCGGCATGCTCGGGATCTGGGGTGGCGGTCTGGCCACCGACTCCTGGGGAGCCGGCCGCACCCTCGCCATCGGTGTCGGGACCTTCGTCGTCACGATGATCGCCCTGTGGGCACTCTGGTTCACGCGTCCGTCACCCATCGGCCCGGTCTTGCGCTGGCGACGGTCTGGGGAGGCATGGCCTTCTGGAACTCGCCCGCGATCCAGGCCCGCCTGCACGCTCTCGCGGGAGCGCTCGCGCCCCAGGCACTCGCTCTGAACACCTCGGCGACCTACCTGGGTGTGGCCGCCGGTGCCGGACTGGGCGGCCTCTTCCTCGAGGCCGCGAGCGTGGGTGCGCTCACGCTCGTCGCCGCGGGCTTCGGCGTCCTGGGCGGACCGCTTCGGATCATCGACTGGTGGACGTAAAGGGACTCGAACCCCTGACCTTTCGCGTGTGAAGCGAACGCTCTAACCAGCTGAGCTATACGTCCGTGGTGCTCCCCGATCCGGCGTCCCGGTCGGGCAACCTGAGCAGAGTACCCGGCCGCCTTCGGCCGGTGCCAATCGGGTCAGGCCGGCTGCAGACCAGGGACGCGGAGGAGGAGGTCCTCCGCCTGGTCCGGCAGCCACCCCGGGACGCCGGTGATGAGCAGCGCCACCCAGAAGCAGAACCACCCGAACGCCGCGGAGAGCAGGAGCATCGGGATCTTCAGCTTCCACGGCAGCGCCATCGTGTACTGCTCGAAGGCCTTGACCTCCGCCTTAACGAACTGCGTCACCCGACGGGCCCAGATGAACTCGGTGCTCCAGAGGAAGAGACCGATGAAGATCACCGCCCAGCCGGGCCCCACGAGGGGCACCATCGGGATCCCGGCGATGATGAGCGCGAGCCCGAGCACGGCGATGAAGGTGCGGTAGACGAGCCCACCGAGCGGGTGGGTACGGACCGCTCGACGCCACCGGATCGGGTCCTCGTGGGCGTCGATCCGCCCGTCGGTGCCGAAGCGGAGCAAGAGCTCCTGGCGCACGATGGCGTGCTGCTCGTCGCGGACGACCCGGTAGGAGCGCCGCTCCCCTTCGGCGGTCTTGCCACGCCCCCTGCCCGGCGCGACGTCCTCGGCCCTCTCCGGGGACTCGTCGATGCTCACGGTGCTCCTGCCGGCGGTCACGGATTCGGCGATGCGGCGGAGCCCTTCGCGAAGGCCTCCCGCATCCGTTCGGTGACGGGTCCGGGCGCATCGAGCTCCCGGCCGTCGATGGCGTGGATGGGTTGCACGTCGCGTGTGCTGCTCGTGAGGAAGGCCTCGTCGGCGGTCTCGAGCACGGAGAGCGGCATGGCCTCCTCGACGACCTCGATCCCGACCTCGCGGGCGAACTCGATGGCCAGCTCCCGGGTGATGCCGGCGAGGCACCCGCTCTCGAGCGGCGGGGTGCGGACGACCCCGTCGGCGACGGCGAAGATGTTGCTCCCCGTCCCCTCGCAGAGCTCGCCGCGGGTGTTGGCGAAGATCGCCTCGGTCCCGCCCTTCGCCTTGGCGTGGGCGAGCGCGATGACGTTCTCCGCGTAGGAGGTCGTCTTGAGCCCGGCCGTCGCGGCCCGCTCGTTGCGCGTCCACGGGACGGTGGCCACCGCGGTGGTGTCCGCGTAGGGCACGACCTCGGCGGCGGTGACGATGTAGCTCATCCCCTCGTCGCCCCGGTCCGAGCCGAGCGGACCCGGACCGCCGGTGATCGTGTAGCGCAACCGTCCGAAGCCGATCGGCTCACCGGCCGCGAGCACCGCGTCGACCCCCTGCTGCACCAGGGCGCGGTCAGCGACGGGCAGCCCGAGACCGGTGAGGGTCCGGTCCATGCGCGCGAGGTGCCGATCCGCGGCGAAGACCTCGCCGTCGACGATCTTGCACGTCTCGAAGGCCCCGTCCCCCACCGTGATTCCGTGGTCCAGCGCCGCCAACGCCGGCTGGTCCGCCGCCACGAGCCGTCCGTTGACCCAGATCCGCACCTCGTTGCTCATGTCTCTACTCTTCCAGACGCCAGCCCCGTGAGAACACGGGATTTGAGCTCGCACTCCGACCACTCCCCCTTCGGGTCCGATGACCACGTGATGCCTGCCCCGGTGCCGAAGCGCAGCCGACGTCCCCCTGCAGGACGCGTCGTGACGAAGAACGTCCGGATGCCGACCGCGAGTTCCCCGCTCGGACCATCGGGATCATCCGCGTCGATCCAGCCGACCGCTCCGCAGTACGGCCCCCGCGGGGCCGGCTCCAGGTGACGGATGGCCTCGAGGGCGCTCGACTTCGGAGCGCCGCTGACGGACCCCGGCGGGAAGGACGCCCCCAGGATCTGCGGCCACCCGCACCCCTCACGCAGGCGCCCGGTGACGTCGCTGACGAGGTGGACGAGCCCGGGGTGCGTCTCCGGGGCGCACAGCCTCTCCACGGCGACGCTGCCCGGTCGGCACACCCGCTGGAGGTCGTTGCGGACGAGGTCGACGATCATGACGTTCTCCGCGACGTCCTTGGGCAACATCTCCGCGGCGCTCGGCGCGGTCCCCTTGATCGGGCTGGAGCAGAGCCGGTCACCGCTGCGGGTGAGGTAGCGCTCGGGCGAGGCGGTGACGACGTCGACGCCGGCCGAGGGCACGTGCACGAGCCCGGCGAAGGGGGCCGGGTTGCCCGTCATGAGCCGTGCCGCGAGGTCGGGCAGGTGGGCCTCCTCCGGCAGGGAGGTCTCGAGGATCGTCGTGAGGTTGACCTGGTAGACCGCGCCGGAGGCGATGCGGCGCTGGATCTCCTCGACGCCCGCGACGTAGGCGGCCTCCCCGAGGCTCGGGCGCCAGCCGCTGACCCCCGGCCAGGCGGCGGGGTCGCCGGGGAGGCCCCTCCCTTCGTCACGGCGGGCGAAACGGATCGCCGTGAGCTCCCCCTCGAAGGTGAGCACGACTGCCCAGGAACCGTGCTCGAGGTCCGCGGGGTCGTGGCTGACCTCGATCGGGTCGGACCACGTCCTCGACCCGAAGCGCGCGAACTCCACGGTGCGAGGATACGGGGACGGGGTGGTCCCCTCAGCGGACGTCCAGCTCGGCGATGCTCCGCTTCCCCGCCGTGTTGCGGTAGGAGCTCTCGACGAGCTCGCGCATCTCCTCCCAGTCGGTGCCCTCGTCGAGGTCGATCCCGACCCAGCCGCTCGGCCCGAGGTAGGCCGGCCGGTAGCAGCGGTCCTCCTCGAGGAGTGCCCGGGCCTCCTCCTCGTCCGGGAGGACGAGGAGCGACCGCTCGTGGGCCACGTGGGCGCCGTCGAGCTTGATCGTGCCACCGAAGTAGGCGAAGACCTTCGTCGTGAAGAAGGCGGGGTGGCCGTGGCTGATCTTTTCGTCGGCACCCGGCAGGGCCAGTGCGAGCTCACGCACCCGATGCAGCATCGGGTCGTCCTCGTCGAACATCAGCGGGTGGGCCATGCTCGGCAGCCTAGTGCCGGGTGTGACCGAGGGCACCGCAGCGGCAATCCGGCGGCAACCTCGGCGCAGGCTCTGGTCCTCGCCCGCTCTCCAGCCCTAGCGTCAGCGGTGTTGCACAGCGCTCCGGGGGGATCGCGGGGGGTCGCTTCTCGGGCGAGGAGCGGCCCCCTTCTCCATGCCTCGACCACGAGGAGTCTCCATTCATCGACGCGACGGCGGCCACGACATCCGGCACCCTGTCTCCATGACTTCCTCTCCCGGTGGTCGGTGGCTCCATCGGGTCCGCCGTGACCGCGGTCTGACCCAGCGTGACCTCGGTCGGGCCTCCGGGGTCAGCGTGCGGACGATCCGAGGGCTCGAGCGCGGCGAGATCCTCGCCCCGCAGATCGCCACCCTCCAGCAGCTGGTCCTCGCGCTCGGCCTCTCGCCGCAGCAGCAGACGGAGTTCCTCCACACGTGGTCGACCTCGCCCCAGGTCGGCTTCGAGCCCCTCCTCGTCGACCCGAGCCTCACCGAGATGCAGCAGATCGACACGCTCACCCGCCGGGCCCTGGGCACCTATCGCGTCATCAGCCAGGTCTGGCGGACCCTCGTCTCGAGTGAGCGCCAGCTGGCCTACACGAGCTGCCACTGCGCCCTCACCGCCGTCGCCGACGGCCTGGACCGCGTCTTCAACGTCCAGAACGGCGACGCCGGCACCTCCGCGGCCGCCATGGAGTTCGTCCCGCTCCTCGGGTGCGAGCTCCTCAGCCGCCGGGACTTCCCCGAGAGCAATGTCGTCGTCTTCGAGGTGGGCCTCGGCCGGTCCCTGGCGAAGGGCGAGACGCACGCCTACGCGTACGGCATCCGGAGCGGTCGGTCAGGCACTCCCGCCGAGGACTCCGACGGGTTCGTCTGGGGCCCGCCCCACACCGCCCGCTCGCTCGTCGTGTCCGTGGAGTTCGAGGTGCCTCCCTCCTCGCTGACCCGGGTGGAACGCACCCCCGGTCAGGCCTTCACCTTTCTGGGCGAGGTCGCCCTGGACGACCACCACCGGGCCTCGCTGGTCCTCGAGGACGCAGGGCCGGGCGCCTACGGCTTCACGTGGACCTGGTGAGCCGACGCCGCGGCACCGTGGGCATCCGCGTGGAGTCGAAGGTGGGGCTGACCTCGACGTCCTCGGCGAACCGGGCCACGAGGTAACGCAGCACCTCGACGACCGCCGGTTCACCAGGGCACCGGTGGCCCTCGCGCGGACCACCCCCTTGCGGGACGAACTCGTAGGGGCCGGGCTCCACTCCGACAAGCCGCTCGGGCCGGAACCCCCAGGGCTGCTCCCACGTGCGGGGGTCGTGGTTCGTCGCCACGACGTGCAGTAGCACCCGACCTCCACGGCGGAGGTGGTGACTGTCCCAGTCGAGGTCACGGGTCGTGCCGCCGCCAGCATCGGGACGAAGGGGTAGTGCCGCCGGAGCTCGTGGACGAAGGCCGTCCGGTCACCGTCATCCCCCTTCTCACCCACGCGTTGGCGCCAGTCCGGGCGCACGCTGAGCGCGACGAGGATGAAGGCACCGAAGTAGGCCACCGCGACGAGGGGTCGGACGAGGTTGAGCAGCTCGACGGCCGCGACCTCGTCGGGGAGGAGCCGTCCCTCCGTGTCGGTGACGCGCGCGACGCGGTGGAGCGGGGTGTTCCCGGAACCGTGACGCGCCTCGCGGACGGCTGAGCGGGCCCATGCCTCGCAGCGGCGGCGCGCCCGGCGACCCCGAAGGGCACGAGCCCCGACACTGCCGAAGCCGTCGACGATGAGCATGAGGTCGCGAGAGCGCCGTCCGGCGTCGACGGCTCCCACACCAGAGCTCGTCCGACAGGGGCGCGGGCACAGCCCCGGAGCGCACGCCGTCCTACCCCGAGGACGACCACTCATGCGATCGATCAGACCGGGGAGGCGCCGTCCCCCTCGATCTTCGACCGGAGGCGGGCGCAGACCGCGCTGAGGATGCGCGAGACCTGCATCTGGCTCACCCCGATACGCGTCCCGATCTCACGCTGCGTGAGGTCACCGCCGAAGCGCAGGCGGAGGATCTCACGCTCCCGGTCGTCGAGGTCCGCCATGGCAGAGCGGAGGGAGACGAGCGTGACGACCCGGTCGTAGGGGTCCTCGGAGTCACCGCTGAGGGTCTCCCCCAGCGACGGCCCACCGGACTCACCCACCGGGACGTCCAGGGAGGTCGACCGGTAACGCTCCCCCGCAGCCCGGGCGGACCGCACCCCGTCGACATCGATACCGAGCTCTGCCGCGACCTCGCCGTCGCTGACATCCCGCTGGCGCTCATGCCGTAGTGCGGTGGAGGTGTCCCGCACCTGCTGGTGGAGCTCCTGGAGAGCACGGGGCGGGCGCACGGCCCACCCGTGGTCGCGGAAGTAGCGCTTGAGCTCCCCGGTGACGGTGGGCGTGGCGAAGGCCATGAAGCCGTGCCCCCGGTCCGGCCGGAAGCGGCGGGCCGCCTGGACGAGACCAAGCATGGCGACCTGGCTGAGGTCCTCGAACTCGATCCCCCGGCCCTCGAAGCGACGGGCCAAGCCGAGGGCGAGACCACGGTTGGCCACGACGACGCGCTGCCGCAGACGGCTCGCTCGAGCGGGGTCACGTTCGGCACAGGCCTCTTCGAGCAGGTGAGTGGCTTCTGCGTCGTGGGCGTCACGGTCGGTGGAGTGCGGGCTGATGGTCATAGTGCGGCCTCTTCCAGTGGAGAACCACGCCAGCCACGGTCACGAGCCGACCTTTTCTTCCAGCCAACCACAGGGGCACTCCCCGCGCAATGGGATGAGATCGCTCGCTGCACCACGACGCATGGAATCCGGGCTGTCGGGTAGGCGCACCACGTTCCGACCCTGCAAGGCTGCCCAGAAGGGGGGATGATCGTGGACTCACCATATGCAGAGACGTGCGCCTATCTCGGACGGACCGTCAGCAGCACCACGGGTCCTCCCCTCGGCCGGATCGAGGACCTGCTGGCGGATGCCCATTCACACGCTCCGCAGTGGGCCGTCATCCGCCTCGTGGGCATCCGCGCCCGCTACCGGGCGCTTCCCCTCCTGCTCGTCCTCGAGACGGAGCGAGGGCTCGTGGCGCCCGTGACCCGGGCGATGCTCCGGACGACACCGGCCGTCGCTCTCGGCGTCGGTCTCACGGCGGCACAGGAGCTCGCCCTGCACGGTTCCTGGGGGAACCCCCTGTGACTGCCCAGCCCGGAGGGGAGGGGCATGCTGGGGGTGATCCACCCCCTTCTGCAGACGAGGTGCCCCATGCAGGATGATCAGCTCACCCAGATCGTCGAGCAGCTCAACGCCGAACCAGAGGAGTCCTATACCCTGCAGCGGGTCGTCGACCAGGCGGTCGCCAACATCCCCGGATGCGACATGTGCAGCGTCTTCGTCCGCCGAGGCAACACCGTGGAGACCGCGACGACCACCGACCCGGTCGCCTCGAAGATCGACGACCTCCAGTTCGAGCTCGACGAGGGACCCTGCCTCACGGTCCTCGAGCACCACGAGATCGCCTCGGTCCCCGACACCCTCGCGGACGAGCTGTGGCCACGCTGGAGTACCGCCGCCCACACCGACGGCGTGCGATCGTCGCTCAGCGTCCGCCTCGCGACGGACTCACCCTTCTTCGCCTGCCTCAACATGTACTCCCACCGTGAGCACGCCTTCGACGAGGACTCCGTCGACCAAGCCGTCATCTACGCGCGGCTGGCCTCCGTGGCGCTCCTGCAGGCACGCGAGATCTCCGGCCTGCGGAGCGCACTCACCAACCGGCTCATCATCGGAGCGGCCCAAGGGATCCTCATGGAGCGGTACGGCCTGAGCCTCGACCGCTCCTTCGAGGTGCTCCGTCGTCACTCCAACGAGCGCAACACCAAGCTGCGGGACATCGCCCAGGGCATCGTCGACGGGGCCCCTCAGCAACCGGCCAAGGTCCCGGGGGCGACCGAAGCCTGACCCTCAGCCCGGTGAGGGCATCGGGTGCCGGCGAAGGGCGGTGGCCACCGCCACGAGGTTGCTCGCCATCGTGCGTCCCGTGGAGCGTGCCCACTCGTGGCCGTGGTCGGTCTCCGAGTAGTCCGGCCCCGGACCGGCCCCCTGCTCCAGTAGGTCCACGCCTGCCCGGGGATGGTGAAGCCGATGTCGACGAGACCACCACTCACCTCGCTGATGACATGGGCTGCAGAGCCCCGACGACGACCTCGATCCCGAGGACTTCCGCGACGAGTGGACGCGCCTGCTCGAGAGCCTCGGCGACCGACTGGTCTCCCCGGACGCGTCGGTGGCCAGCCTGCGGCCGGATCTCGAGGCTCTCGTCACCGGCCTCTCCGGTGAGGATCTGCCCGGGGACCACTGGCCCGTGTACGGCTCGCTCATCGACTCGACGATGAGCATCGTCGACGTCGTCGACGACGTGGCCACCTCCCGCTACGTCCGTGACTGACCGGACCGATGGCCCCACCCCGAGGTCACGCATGTCGTGGACGGGTCGGGGTAGTCCGTAGTCGCCCTATGTCCACGACCCGGAAAGAGGAGGACGACTTGTCGAACTACCGCACCGAGAACCCGACGACCGGCGAGGTCGAGCGCACCTTCGAGGAGCTGGACCGAGACGGAGCGATCGCTGCCGTCGACCGGGCGCACACGGCCCACACCGAGTGGCGCGAGCTCCCCGCCGAGCAGCGGGCCGACGTGCTTCGGCGCGCCGCCGACCTGTACGACGAGCGGGCCGACGAGCTGGCCCGGGCCATCGCCGTCGAGATGGGCAAGCCGGTCAAGGAGGCGAAGGGAGAGGTGCAGCTCGCCGGGTCCATCTACCGGTGGTATGCCGACCACGGACCCCAGCTGCTCCGCGAGGAGGAGCTCGACGCCCAGGGGGCCCTGCGCAGCGTGGTCCACCACGAGGCGGTCGGTGTGCTCCTCGGCGTCATGCCGTGGAACTACCCCTACTACCAGGTGGCCCGCTTCGCGGCGCCCAACCTCATGATCGGCAACACGATCCTGCTCAAGCACGCCGGCATCTGCGCCGCATCGGCCACCCTCATGGAGGAGGTCCTCCAGCAGGCGGGCCTTCCGGAGGGCGCCTACATCAACCTCTTCGCCCCGAGCCGGATCATCCCCGACGTCATCGCCGACCCACGCGTCCAAGGGGTCTCGCTCACCGGCAGCGAGGCCGCCGGCGCGTCCGTGGCCGAGGCCGCGGGCAAGAACCTCACGAAGTCCGTCCTCGAGCTCGGCGGGTCTGACGCCATGCTCGTGCTCGATGCCGCCGACGTCGATGCGATGGCCAGGACGGCCGCCCGCGCGCGGCTGTCCAACTCCGGGCAGGCGTGCAACTCCCCGAAGCGGATCTTCGTCGCGGACGACATCCATGACGAGTTCGTCGCGGCCCTCACCCGGCACGTGGAGGGCACGGTCGTCGGTGACCCGCTGGACGAGTCCACCCGCATGGGACCGATGTCCTCGATGCAGGCCCGGGACGACCTCGACGAGCAGGTCCGGGACGCCGTCGACAAGGGAGCCACCGTCCACACCGGCGGGATGCCCATGGACCGGGTCGGCGCCTTCTACGCCCCGACGGTCCTCACCGACATCACCCCGGAGATGCGCGCCTGGGAGGAGGAGCTCTTCGGTCCGGTGGTCATGGTCTACCGGATGACGGACGTGGACGAGGCGCTCGCGCAGGCCAATGCCTCCCCCTTCGGCCTCTCAGGCTCGGTCTGGAGCGACGACCCGGAGAAGGCCGCGGCCGTGGCCACTCGCCTCGACGTCGGCATGGCCTATGTCAACGAGCACGGCACGACCAAGGCCGGTCTCCCCTTCGGCGGGGTCAAGCGCTCCGGCTACGGACGGGAGCTCGCGGCGGACGGCTTGAACGAGTTCGTCAACCGCAAGCTCGTGCGCGTGGCAGCCCGATAGCTCGACACCGCCTCAGAACCCACGAGGGCGCTGCGGCTCGGTCGGCGGGTGCTCCCCGTCGTCCGAGCCGTCGTCGTGCTGGAAGAGCAGGTTCTGCAGGGTCACCTGCACGGTCTCGACGTCGGGCACATCGGTCAGCTCCATCCCGGCCTTGTCCGTGGCATCGGAGATGACGAGGGTCCCGCAGCCGAGGACGCGGTCGATCGGCCCCTTCTCGATCGCCACGTCGTTGATCCGGTAGAGCGGGATGTCCCGCCCCTTCTTCGTCAGCAGGCCGTGGCGATAGCTCACCCGGCGGTTGGTGAAGACGTAGCGCGAGGAGTTCCACCGCCAGACCGGGATGAGGGTGCCGATGACGGCAAGGACCACGGCGATGACCGCGACGACGGCCACGGCCCAGGTCCCCCAGTCCGTGTCCTGCGTCAGCGCAGCGGTGGCACCCACGATCGCGATGAGCACGACGAGCAGGAGGAGTGGGAGGACCAGCGCCTTCCAGTGGCTGCGCAGGTCCATCTGGATCTCTTCGCCGTCGGCGAGGTGCTTCTCCTTCAAGGCCATGGGGGGCATCCTGCCACCCACCGGCGACGATGCGGCAGGACGAAGGGGGGACGGCCCGGCCGTCCCCCTTCGCTTGTGGCGGGGTCAGGCCTTGCGCAGGCGCCCGATGGCCCCGTCGATGTCCGCTCGGAGCATGCTCGGGCGCACGAAGTGCCCCCCGGCGAGCTCGTGCGACTCGTGCCGGATCCCGGCGCGGTCGAGGGCCGCGCGGAACTCGCGCTGTCCCGCGAGCACGTGTGCCTCGGTCGGGTTGGCTCCCGGGATGGTGAAGCCGGGGAAGTGCAGGGCGTCCGGGTTCAGGCCAGCCGCGAGGAAGACGCGCTTGTTGCGGTAGCTCTCGATGCGCTCGACGGGGTTGTCCGCGGTGACCTTGGCCTGGTTCCAGCCGGGGACGCCGTAGAGCGTCCCGCCGCCGAGCTCGGCCACGGCCGAGGAGAGGTTGGCCCAGTGGGCGACGATGCCGCTGTCGCGCCGCAGACTCGCGGGTCCGGAGTGGCTGCTCACCGAGGCGAAGTGGCCGTAGTACTTCGCGGCGTACTTCAGCGCTCCGAAGCCACCCATCGAGAAGCCGCTGACCGCACGACCGTTGTACTCGGCGTACGTACGGAAGTTGGCGTCGATCCACGGGATGAGCTGGGAGATGTGGAAGGTCTCCCAGTCGCGCTTGCCGACCTGGCTGCTCACCGGGTTGGAGTACCACCCGGCGATCCCCCCGTCGGGCATGACGACGATGAGGTCCTTGTGGGCCGTCGCCCCGATGATGTCGTCCTCCAGGTGGAACTTCGTGAAGTTCTGGACGCCACCGTGGAGGAGGTACATCACCGGGTAGCGCTTGCCACTCGTCTCGTAGCCGTCCGGGAGGAGGACGTTGACGCCCGGGGTCAAGCCGCCGATGGCCGCGGTCCTGAACTTGTAGTACCGCAGGCGACCCGGGTTCTTGTGCTCGTTCGTGTCGGCGATGGTCAGCCCGTGGCCGTTGGTGGCTGCGCCGGCCGGCGTGGCGCCGAGGCCCACGGCGGCACCGGCGACGGCCAGGCCGGCCCCGCCCCGGATGATCGTGCGGCGGCTGAGTCCTGCGTGCTGGCTCATGGAGGTCTCCCCCTTGGGTGATGTGATGGACCGCGCCAGCCCAATCGACCCGATGGACCGCTGGTCATCGCCGAGGTGAACGCCGGCGCAACAGGCCTTCAGCGGACGGTCAGGGCCTGCGTCCGGGGCACAGGGATGGCGCGGGCGGGCATGACGAAGGCCCCTGACCTGGCGTCTCCGCAGGTCAGGGGCCTGATCGTGCTGGTGGGCGATACTGGGTTTGAACCAGTGACCTCTTCCGTGTCAAGGAAGCGCGCTACCGCTGCGCCAATCGCCCAAGATCATGCTCGGTCCAGCATGGTCGAGGTGGAGACGGGATTTGAACCCGTGTAGACGGCTTTGCAGGCCGTTGCCTCGCCTCTCGGCCACTCCACCATGAAGGCGGTGAACCTTCCGAGCGGATGACCGGGTTCGAACCGGCGACCTCAACCTTGGCAAGGTTGCGCTCTACCAACTGAGCTACATCCGCACTTCCGCCGTTCGCATCTCTGCGTTGGCGTGCGGAGTGACAGTAGCCCACACGTCCGGCAGATTCCAAACCGAGGGTGAACAGCACCTGATGTCGCCGGGCACCACCCCCGTATCGTGCGCCTCATGCCCACGCACGAAGTCACGAACCAGGTCCCGCCGCTCCTCGGTCAGGACGTCTTCTCGAGCGATCCGACGCTCACCGAGGGTGTCGACCGGTGGGTGCCCACCGAGCGTCGGGAGGCGGCCGTGAGCGAACTCACGGACCTCGGACGGCTCGCCGGTACCGAGCAGGCCGCCGAGTGGGCAGATCGGGCGCACCGCACCCCGCCGCGCCTCGTCACCCACGACCGGTGGGGCCACCGGGTCGACGAGGTCGACTTCGATCCCGCCTGGCACGAGCTCATGCGCACGGCCGCCGCGGCCGGACTCACCGCGGAGCCGTGGACCCGGGACGAAGGGAGCGGCGACCACGTCCGGCGAGCTGCCGGCTTCATCACGTGGAGCCAGGTCGAGCCCGGGCACATCTGCCCGATCACCATGACCAACGCGGCGGTCCCCGCCCTTCGCCACTCCCCCGAGCTCGCCGCACGCTGGGAGCCGCTGCTCGCCTCCCGCGAGTACGACTTCGGACTGCGGGAGGCCGGCACGAAGGCGGGGGTCATCGCGGGCATGGGGATGACGGAGAAGCAGGGCGGCTCCGACGTGCGCGCGAATGCCACGACGGCCGTCGCCACGCCCGGCGGCCCGCTCACCGGCAGCACCTACCGCCTCACCGGGCACAAGTGGTTCTGCTCCGCCCCGATGAGCGATGCCTTCCTCGTCCTGGCCAAGACGACGCCGGAGGCGCCGCCGAGCTGCTTCCTCGTCCCCCGCGTCCTCGAGGACGGGACCCGCAACTTCTTCGCCCTGCAGCGGCTCAAGGACAAGCTCGGGGACCGCTCCAATGCCTCCTCGGAGGTGGAGCTCGACGGCACCTGGGGCGCCCTCGTCGGCGAGGAGGGGCGCGGGGTCCGCGCGATCATCGACATGGTGTCGACGACGCGGCTCGACTGCATCCTCGGGTCGGCCTCGACGATGCGGGCCGCGCTCACCCGTGCGGTCCACCACACCCGGCACCGATCCGCCTTCGGCGCACTCCTCGTCGACCAGCCGCTCATGCGCAATGTGCTCACCGACCTGGCACTCGAGTCCGAGGCCGCGACGCTGCTCGGGCTGCGCCTCGCGCACGCCCTCGACGAGGGCGACACGGAACTGACCCGCCTGGGGGTGGCGGTCGGCAAGTACTGGGTGTGCAAGCGGACCGCTCCCTTCGTCGCCGAGGCACTGGAGTGCCTCGGCGGCAACGGCTACGTCGAGGAGCACGGCATGGCCCGGCTCTACCGGCAGGCGCCGCTGAACTCCATCTGGGAGGGCTCGGGCAATGTCAACGCGCTCGACGTCCTCCGGGCGATCTCCCGGGAGCCGGCCTCGCTCATGGCGCTGCTCAAGGAGATGGCCGTGGCACGCGGGCAGCTGACCACCCTCGACGGCGCCATCGACGACCTCGAGCGCGATCTTGGCGAGCTGGCGTCGCGGGGCCCGGAGGACCTGGCGGCCGGGTCACGGCGCCTCGTGGAACGGCTCGCGACGACCTTCCAGGCGAGCCTCATGGTCACCCACGCCCCGGCCGAGGTGGCCGAGGCCTTCGTCGAGTCGCGACTCGGGGCGGGCCACGGGGCGACCTTCGGCACCCTCGATACCGGCCTCGTTACGCTGGCCGGGGCCACCACGCTCGACCGGTCGAGCGTCAGGACTTCTTGAGGCGCTTCTGCTCCGCAGCGACGTCGAAGTCGGCCTTTGGCCACTGCGGGTCGAGTTCTTCGAGGTGCTCCTTGAGGAGCTGCATCACCGCGAGCCGGGCGAACCACTTGCGGTCGGCCGGGACGACGTACCACGGCGCGGCATCCGTCGACGTCCTGTCGATGACGGCCTGATACGCCTCCTGGTAGTCCTCCCAGTGGCCACGCTCGTCGATGTCGGTGGGGTTGAACTTCCAGTGCTTGTCGGGACGGTCGAGGCGCTCGGTGAGGCGCTCCTTCTGCTCCTCCTTGCTGATGTGGAGCATGACCTTGATGACCGTCGTGCCCTTGTCGACGAGCCCCTTCTCGAAGGTCGTGATCTGTCCGTAGCGCCGGGCCCACTGCGCCCGCGGGACGAGGTCGTGGACGCGCACGATGAGCACGTCCTCGTAGTGGCTGCGGTCGAAGACGCCGATCCGGCCGGCGGTGGGGAGGGCATTGCGGATGCGCCAGAGGAAGGGATGCTTCCGTTCCTCCGCCGTCGGCGCCTTGAAGGAGGTGATGTCGACGCCCTGCGGGTCCACGGCACCCACGACATGACGCATGATGCCGCCCTTGCCGGAGGTGTCCATGCCCTGCACGACGAGCAGGACGCTGCGCTCGCCACCGGCGGTCGCCTCGGCGAAGAGCCGCTCCTGGAGATCCGAGACCGGCTCGGCCAGGTCGGCGAGGGCCTCCTGCCCGTCGGCCTTGTCCCCGGAGAACCCGGGCGTGCTGCGCGGATCGATGTCCGCGAGCTGCGTCCCGGGTCCGGCGCGCAGTGCGTCCCGGAAGGGAGTCCTGGACTCCTTGCTCTTCTTCTTGTCCTTGCCCATGCACGCATCCTGTCACTGCCGGACGCGCCGTGGGCCAGACTGCTGGGCATGCGCATCCTCATCGCCGACCACGCCGCCGCGCCGGTCACCCCGGGAGACCCGATCGACGACGCTGGGATCGACGCGCTCTACGCCTCCACGGAGCCCCTGCTGCGGCTGAACTTCGTCGCCACGCTCGACGGCGCCGCCACCGGCGCGGACGGACGCTCCGGCACGATCAACTCGGACGCAGACCACCGAGGGTTCACCGCGATGCGACGGGCGGCGGATGTGCTCCTCGTCGGCGCCGGGACGGCCCGCGCCGAGGGCTACGGCCCGGCCGGGACCCCGATGGTCGTCATCTCCTCACGTCCGGAACTGCCGAAGTCTGCACGTGGCGGCGGAGTTGTCCTGGCCACGACCCGGTCATCGGGCGCGACTGCGGGAGAGCGGGTCTGGCTCTGCGGGGAGGACAGCGTGGACCTTGCGGTGGTCGTCTCCCGCGCACGGGAGACCTTCGGGCCCCACCTCCTCTGCGAAGGGGGTCCCACCCTCGCCGCCGAGCTGGTCGCCGCCGGCCTCGTCGACGAGCTGGCCCTGTCGTGGACGCCTCAGCTCGTCGGGGGCGGGCGCGACTCCCATCCGCGCGTCCTCGACGGCGAGGCCGTCGACGTGGAGCTCACCTGCCGCCATCTCCTCGAGGAGGACGGGACCCTGCTCGGCCTCTGGCGGGTCAGCGGACGAAGTCGGTGACGACGGCGTCCCAGCGGCGCGGATCGACGTTCCACTCCTTGCAGTGCCGGGCCAGCGACCACGGCTCGTACGTGATGAGGTCCGGGCGCGCCTGGGAGAGCGCCTCGCTCGGACCGACGGGAACGAACTCGTCGTCCCGGGAGTGGATGAGCAGGATCGGGTGGTTCAGCTCCTCGGCCCGCTTGACCCAGTTGGTCCTCGCGACGTCGACGCTCTCCGAGACACCGACGAGCCGCTTGGCCCAGTGCTGGCCCATGAGGGCGCTGCCGAGGTGCCCGATCGGGGCCGGCACGCGGTGGAGGTCGGCGTGGTGGCGCAGGACATCGCCCCAGTCGACGACCGGGCCGTCGAGGATGGCGCGCGAGACGACGGCGGAGAGCCGGGAGCGGTCGAGGAACTGCAGGACGATCGCGCCGCCCATCGACCACCCGACGAGGATGATCTCGCGGGCCCCTCGGGCGAGGGCGAGGGAGACCGCGTCCTCGATGTCCCGCCACTCCGACATCCCGAGGTTGTAGCGGCCATCGGGTCCCACCGGGGCCTCGCCGTCGTTGCGGTAGCTCGGGACGAGGCAGGTCAGGCCGGCCGCGTGCAGCGCAGGGATGGCCCGCAGTGCCTCCAGCCGGCGTGCCCCGCGCCCGTGGACGAGGACGGCCCACCGGTCGCCGGTGCCGTGCTCGCCGGGGACGACCCAAGCCGGCATCGGCCCGAGCTCTGCGGGGACGATGACGTCCTCCGTCGCCAGTCCGAGGTCTGACTGCGGGTCACGGCCCCAGTAGTAGCCGTTGAAACGGGCCGGACCGGGCTGGAGCCTCCCTTCGTCCACGGCGAGGAGCTCGCGGCGCACCCGCTCACGCCGGTGGTCCACCTCGAGGACGCCACCGATGCGCGCGTGCCCCCGGCCGCCCTCCAACCACAACCCGTACCGCCCCGGCACGAGGAGGTCGGGCGTACCGGACAGGGTGATGCTGTCGGAGTGGATCGCGTGGATGACGCTGTCGTCCGGGCGGATCGGGTCGGGCGTGAGGACCCGACGCGCGAAGTACGTCGCCGCGCCCATCCACACCGACCCGGCACCGACGAGCGCCGACCCCACGGCCACGGACCCGTACGTCAGCGCCCGCTCGGCCACCGTCCTCTTCGCCACGCGCCCATGCTCTCAAATGTCGTGCGCTCCGGGCAGAATGTGATGGGTGACACCACTCCCCGACACCAGCCCGACGCCCATGCTCGCCAAGGCCGTGACGACCCTCCCGGAGCAGGGCGCGGTCGACGGGGGGTGGTCCTACGAGCCGAAGTGGGACGGCTTCCGTTGCATCATCATCAAGGACGGCGACGACGTCGACCTCGCCAGCCGCGGCAAGAAGCCCCTGACGCGGTACTTCCCCGAGCTCGTCGCCGCCTGCCGTGAGCACCTCGACGGCAGCGTCGTCCTCGACGGCGAGGTCGTCGTGCGCAGCGGAGAGCCCGGCGCCCAGCGGCTGGACTGGGAGGCCCTCGGGCAGCGCATCCACCCCGCCGAGTCCCGGGTGGCGAAGCTCTCCGTGGAGACCCCCGCGGAGTTCATCGCCTTCGACCTGCTCGGCATCGGCGACGAGGACGTGACAGGCGCTCCCTTCGCCGAGCGGCGGGCTCGGCTCGAGGACTACTTCGGGCACCTGGCGAAGGGGGCTCCTCTCCACCTGACGAGGGTGACGCGTGACGTCGACGAGGCCCGGGACTGGTTCACCCGCTTCGAGGGGGCGGGCCTGGACGGGGTCGTTGCCAAGGCGCTGGCCTCGCCCTACTCCCCCGGCAAGCGGACGATGCTCAAGATCAAGCACAAGCGCACGGCCGAGGCCGTCGTCACCGGCTATCGGGTGCACAAGTCGGGTGCGGGAGTCGGGTCCCTGCTCCTCGGCCTGCACCACGACGGTCAGCTCTTCAACGTCGGCGGGATCGCCGCCTTCACCGCCAAGCGTCGCCTCGAGCTCGTCGAGGAACTCGAGCCCCTCGTGCGCCGTGACGCCGAGGGGGAGGTCGAGCACGCCGAGACCGACCGCTCCCGCTTCTCGTCGGGCAAGGACGTCTCCTACGTGCCCCTGCGGCCCGAGCGCGTCGTCGAGGTCGCCTTCGACCAGCTCGAGGGCTGGCGCTTCCGGCACACCGTCCAGTTCCTGCGGTGGCGCCCCGACCGCGACCCGGAGTCGTGCACGCTCGACCAGATCGACCGGGCTCCGGCCTACGACCTGGGTGAGGTGCTGACGGACTGACGAGGACGCCCCCGATCGGTACCGTCGCAGGATGAACATGCTGCGCGATCGCTACGACCTGACCATCGACGGCTGCCCCGTGCGTCTCGTCGGGAGCAGCGGGCCGCTGCGCGCCACCTGGGCCCTCTACGAGGGGGATCAGCTGCTCGAGGAGTACAAGGCGATCGCCGGGTCCTTCGACATCTCCGGCACCCTCTCCTCCGGCACCGAGGTCGTGGTGACCATCGAGCAGTCCATGTCCGGACCGACCCGGGTCACCGTCCATGCCGGTGACGAGATGGTCCTGGACACCGAGGGCTTCGTCCTCTGACGGCTCACTCCTCGACCCGGTTGCCGTCCTCGTCCCAGTGCTCGGCGACCTTCTTGCTCGGCTGAACGCGGGGTGGCTCACCGGGCATCTTCGGGTAGTCGGGCGGGAAGTTCAGCTCGCCCCCCGGCAGCGTCTCCCACAGCTCGAGCAGCGGCTCGAGGGAGAAAGCCCGCTCGTCCATGTCCGCCCACGGATCGCCCTCGGCGAGATGGTCGAGGACGGTCGTGAGGTTGTACGCGGCCGGGTCGGTGACCGCGGCGAGCTGATCCCACGACACAGGGGTGCTCACGGGGGCGCCGGGACGAGCCCGCAGGCTCCAGGGACCGGCGATGGTGCGGTCGCGGTTGTTCTGGTTGAAGTCGATGAAGATCCGCTCGCCGCGCTCCTCCTTCCACCAGGCCGTCGTCACGCCGTCATCACGGCGCTCCAGCTCGCGGCCGAAGCCGATCGCGGCGTGCCGCAGCTCCTCGAAGGACCACCGCGGCTCGATCCGCACGTAGACGTGGATGCCGCGGTTGCCGCTCGTCTTGGGGTAGCCGCGTAGCCCGAGCTCTTCAAGGAGGTCGCGAGCACTCGCCGCCACCCGCTGGGCGTCGGTGAAATCCGTCCCCGGCTGCGGGTCGAGGTCGATCCGCAGCTCGTCGGGGTGGTCGACCTCGGGGCGCCTCACCGGCCACGGGTGGAAGGTCAGCGTCCCCATCTGCGCCGCCCACACGAGTGCCGCGGGCTCGCTCGGGCACAGCTCCTCGGCAGTCCGTCCGCTCGGGAAGGCGATCTCCACGGTCTCGACCCAGTCGGGCGCGCCGCGCGGCAGCCGCTTCTGGTAGAAGCCGTCGGCGTCTCTGTCCTTCGGCCCGACCGCCAGGCGCATCCCCTCGCGCCAGCCGTCCGGCCACCGCTCCATCGCCGTCGGCCGCTCCCCGATCGTGCGCATCATCGTCTCGCCCACGGCGGCGACGTACTCGCACACCTCGAGCTTCGAGATCGCCGGCGTCCGCTCGGTCGCCTCGTAGATCACCCGATCGGGACTGGAGACGCGCACCTCCCGATCACCAGCTGTGACCATCGCGGCGGGGGTCTTGGCCATGCGGTCAGCCTAGGGCTCCAGCGGTACCGGAGGGGGCCGGAGACCCTGCCTCCGCCGGCCAGCCCGGTTCGCGCCTCACGCCGCCACCTCTGCCGGTGTTACGCGCGGGTACAGCAGCCACTACAGCGGTAGGGCGTCAGAGAAATCTCGGAAAAGCCGGGCCTCTCGGTGCTGGCTACGTCCGTAGTGATAGCCGTACCCGCTGGTCACCGACGAGGAGGACCGGTCACGGATCGTCACGCAGCGTTCACCGGGCGACCACCTTCCCACGCTGCAAAGGGAGCCGCACCCGCCTACCGTCCTCAACGGGCCCCACCCCTCGCACCAGGAGCACCCACCGATGTCCACTCGCCGCACCCGCGTCCTCGCGACCCTCACCGCCGCACCGCTGGCCCTGACCGGCTTCGCCGTCCTCGCGCCGGAGTCGACCGCCGACGACGGCCCGGAGACGATCGCCGAGATCCAGGGAAGGGCGCACCTCTCCCCCTTCGACGGCACGGACGTCTCCGACATCGAGGGCGTCGTCACCGCGGTGTCCCGCAACGGCTTCTGGTTCCAGAGCACCCAGCAGGACCGCGACCCGCGGACGTCAGAGGGACTCTTCGTCTACACCGGCGGTGCTCCCGATGTGGAGATCGCTGACGCGGTGAGCGTCGACGGCACCGTGGACGAGTTCCGGCCGGGAGGCGATGGCGGCTACGACAACCTCACGACGACGCAGCTCACCTCGCCGACCGTCACGGTCACGGGCTCCGCGGCGGTGCCCCGGCCGGTCGTCCTCGGCCGAGACCGGACCGCACCCCAGCAGACCGTCGAGGCGAAGGACCCGACGTCCGTGGAGTACGACGACGTCGCCTTCCGACCCGACCGGGACGCCATCGACTTCTACGAATCGCTGGAAGGGATGCACGTCGGTGTCCGGGACCCGCAGGTCGTCGGGCCTACCGCATCCTTCGGTGAGATCCCCGTCGTCCCCCAGGGCACGCGGGCCACTCGGTCAGGCGCCGGTGGCGTCGTGTACTCCGGCTACGGCCGCCCCAATGCCGCACGGGTCCACGTCGACGACGCCCTCCTCGGGGACGACGACCTCCCGGCAGCGAATGTCGGCGACGGCCTGCGGGGCATCGTGTCGGGCCCGCTCGACTACTCCTTCGCCAACCCCAAGCTGCTCGCGACCGAGGCGCCGAGCGTGCGCAGCGGCGGCCTCACGCGTGAGACGGCCCGGCGACAGGACCGTCGCGAGCTCTCCGTCGCCGCCTTCAACGTCGAGAACCTCGCGCCCGACGACGAGCCCGAGACGTTCGCGCGGCTCGCCGGTCAGGTCGTCGACAACCTGCGCGCCCCCGACGTCCTCGCGCTCGAGGAGGTCCAGGACAACAGCGGCGCCGAGGACGACGGGACCGTGGACTCGTCCGCCACGACCGACGCCCTCATCACCGCCATCCGTGAGGCCGGCGGGCCACGCTACGAGGCGCACTGGGTCGACCCCGAGGACAAGGCCGACGGCGGTCAGCCCGGAGGCAACATCCGCAATGTCCTCCTCCACCGCACCGACCGGCCGCTCCAGTTCGTCGAGCGCGACTCCGGCACCCCCGGCCGGGCCACGGGCGTCGACCGCGACCGCAAGGGAGCGAAGCTCACCGAGTCCCCCGGCCGCATCGCCCCGAGCTCGCCGGCCTTTACCGAGTCGCGCAAGCCGCTTGTGGGTGAGTACCGCTTCCGCGGCGAGCGGGTCTTCGTCGCCGCCGTGCACTTCTCCTCGAAGGGCGGCGACGACCCGCTCTTCGGTCGCTGGCAGCAGCCGGTGCGCTCCAGCGAGCGCGATCGTCACGCGCAGGCCCGCCAGGTGCGCTCCTTCGCCGACGACCTGCTCGAGGCCGACCGCGATGCCAACCTCGTCGTGGCCGGTGACGTCAACGACTTCGAGTTCTCGGAGACCGCCGACATCCTCGTGGGCCGGGGCCGGACCCAGCTCACCGACCTTCCCCGCACGCTGCCCGCGTCGGAGCGCTGGACCTATGTCTACGAGGGCAACAGCCAGGTCCTCGACCACATCCTCCTCTCCCCCGCCCTCGCCACGAAGGGGAGGAACCACCCCTGGGACCGCGGCCGGGGGCAGCGCGGCGCTCCGTTCACCTACGACATCGTCCACACCAACTCCCCCTTCGCCGACCAGGACAGCGACCACGACCCCCAGGTGGTGCACCTGCGCATGAGGTGAGCGGGGCCGGGCACGACCACGGACGAAGGGGGTTGATTCCCCCTTCGTCCGTTGACATGCTGCGCACGGGACCCCGTGGGCCCCAACACTCTTGACAACAGAACAGCAGTCTCCGGCACCGCGGTGCCGGCCTTGAGCAGAAGGGATCTCCATGGTCACGGACACTCAAACCTCAACCCCGACCGTCGACGTCTACCGAACGCGTCTCGCTACCCGCAGTCAGGTGGAGCCGCGCCCCCACCCCGTCGTGTGGGCCACCGGGGCCGACGGACCACTGACCGACGAGCAGGTCACCGCGTACGACCGGCGCGGCTACCACACCGCCGAGGGCGTGCTCAGCGACGACGACATCGCCACCTGCCTCTCCGAGGTGGACACCATCACCGACCGGCTCGGCGACGACGACCGGGTGGTCCGCGAGTCGACGAACGGCGACGTGCGTTCGCTCTTCGCCGTCCACCGCCTCAGCAAGGCCATCGCCGACATCTGCGCGCGCGAGGACGTCGTCGGCGTCGCGCGGCAGATCCTCGGGGACGACGTCTACATCCACCAGAGCCGGATCAACCTCAAGCCCGGCTTCGCCGGCGGGCCCTTCTACTGGCACAGCGACTTCGAGACCTGGCACGCCGAGGACGGGATGCCCGCGCCGCGCGCGCTGAGTGTCTCGCTCGCGCTGACGCCGAACCTTGAGACGAACGGCGCGCTGATGATCATCCCCGGCTCCCACCGCCAGTTCCTCAGCTGTGTCGGCGAGACGCCGGAGAACTACCACCGGGAGTCCCTCACCTCCTACCGCCCTCCCTTCGGAACCCCCGACGAGGACGACATCGCCGCCCTGTCCGAGGAGCACGGGATCGACCTCATCACCGGCGGCGCCGGCTCGGCCCTGTACTTCGACTCCAACTGCCTGCACGCGTCCGCCGGCAACATCTCCCCGGATCCGCGCAGCAACCTCTTCGTCGTCTTCAACGCCGTGTCCAACCGGGTGCAGGAGCCCTTCGCGGCTGCTGCTCCCCGGCCGGACCACCTGGCCCACCGCGACGCCGCCTGACGCGGTCGGTCCTCGCGCGACCGGCGGCCCCCGGATGATCTCGGCGGGCCGCCGCGTTGCATCATGGAGACACCGAGCAGAAGGAGCCCGCACGATGATGGAGCCCACTGGCCGTACCTATGCGGTGACCAAGTCCGACGAGGAGTGGCGTGAGCAGCTCTCCGCCGACGAGTACGCCGTGCTGCGCGCCGCCGGGACCGAGCGTCCCTTCACCGGTGAGTACACCGACACGGCGACCGAGGGCGTCTACGCCTGCCGCGCCTGCGGGACCGAGCTCTTCACCTCCGAGACGAAGTTCGAGAGCCACTGCGGGTGGCCGAGCTTCTACACCCCTCTCGCCGAGGACCGGGTCGAGTACCTCCGGGACGACTCCCTGCCGGGCCGCCCCCGCATCGAGGTCCGCTGCGCCACCTGCGGCAGCCACATGGGCCACGTCTTCGAGGGCGAGGGGTACGAGACGCCCACCGACCAGCGCTACTGCATCAACTCGATCTCGATGACGCTTCGGCCCGCGCAGGGCTGAGGGCCGCGAGCTCGCAGAGGCTCTCACCCCGCGTAGCCCGGCTGCCTCGCCTCGGTGAGCAGTGCGTCGGCAGCCGCGCCGAGCGCGACGATCCCCACCCCGAGCGGCCACACGGACCAGCCGACGCCGAAGAGGTGCATCGTGCGGTCCTCGGGGATGTCGACGACGAGCCGGGTGACGAGGACGAGCAGCGCAGCACCGAGGAAGAGCAGGTGGCTGGTCCACCGGGCGTCGTGGACGGCGATCCGGTGGGCCAGGAGCATCACCGTGAGGGTCCCGACGAGCACCACGAGCGCCATCCCCGGCCCGGTCGGGTGGAAGCCGTTGATGCTCTCCGCGTTGAGCCAGAGGCCATGGGTCGAGCCGGGCGTCGGCTCCTTGGTGTAGTCGTCGCTGACGACCACCCACGGCAGCAGCAGTGATGCACCGGCCGCCCAAGCCCCGACGAGCATGATGACGCGGGTGACCTGACCACCGGTGAGGACCCCCGAGGGCGCTGCGACGGCGCTCGTCACCGCAGGCCGTCGACGAGCGCCGAGACGCTCACGCGCGGACCGGTGAAGAAGGGGATCTCCTCACGGACGTGGAGGCGCGCCTTGGAGGCGCGCAGCTCGCGCATGAGGTCGACGATGCGGTGGAGCTCGTCGGCCTCGAAGGCGAGGATCCACTCGTAGTCACCGAGGGCGAAGGCGGGGATGGTGTTGGCGCGCACGTCGGGGTAGTCCTTGGCCATCGCCCCGTGCTCAGCGAGCATGAAGCGCCGCTCCTTGTCCTCGAGGACGTACCAGTCGTAGGAGCGGACGAAGGGGTAGACGCACACGTAGTCGCGCGGCTCCTCACCGGCCATGAAGGCGGGCACGTGGCTGCGGTTGAACTCCGCCTGACGGTGCACGGCGGCGTTGGACCACACCGGTTCGAGGTGGGCGCCCAGCCCGGTGCGCAGGAACCGCTTGTAGGCGTCCTGGAGCTGCTCGATGTCGTCGGCGTGCCACCAGATGAGCAGGTCGGCGTCGGCGCGCAGGCCTCCGACGTCGTAGACGCCCCGGATCCGGACCCCGCCGTCGGTGAGCTCGGCGAAGAGTGCCTCGACCTCCTCGACGAGGCCGCGCCGGTCCTCGTCCCCGAGCGGGGTCACGAGCGCGAAGGCGGAGAACATCGCGTAGTGGACGCTCGAGTTGATCGCCTCGAGCTGCTCGCGGGTGGGCTTGGCGGGGGCGGGCCGGGTGCTCATGAGGACTCCTGTCGAGTGGTGGACGAAGGGGGAAGTGCAGCAAGGATCGTTGTCGCCGTGCGCAGCGCGCCGTCGAGGACGGCCGCGATGCCGACCCCGTCGTAGGCGGCGCCCGTGATCTCGAGGCCGGGCAGCGCGGCGACCTCGGCCCGGGCGACGGCGACCCTGTCAGTGTGCCCGAGGTCGTACTGCGGCAGCCCGCCGCCCCACCGGCGGACGTGGCTGTCGACGGGTTCGGGGAGCGTCGTGCCCAGGGCCTCCCCCACCTCGGCGAGCGCGACGGACCGCAGCTCGTCGTCGTCACGCTGGAGGGTGGCCACCTCGCGGGCCCGACCGATCGAGGCGCGGAGGAGGGTCACGTCGGTGGACGCGGAGGCGACCCAGGCCCACTTCGCGGCGGAGAAGGTGGCGGCCTTGATCGTGCGGCCCTCGACGGCCGGGACGAGGAAGCCGCTGCCCGGGAGCGTCGCGACCTGCGACCGCGGCAGGGCGAGCGTGACGACGGCCATCGACGCGTACTCGACGGCGCCCAGGGCCAGCGCGGCCCGTGGTGCGTGGTCGCCGAGCAGGCGCCCGGTGGGCGCGGCCGGGGTGGCGAGGACGACGACCTCGGCGTCGTGGGTGACCGGGTGCGTCGTCGGCCCGGAGACGACCCGCCACCCCTCCGGGGTCCGGTGCAACTCACGGACGAGGGATCCGCTGGAGACCCGTCCGCCGGCGGCGGTGACGCGCTCCGCGAGCGCCTCGACGAGCCGGTGGGTCCCGCCGACGAGACCCATGACCCGCGGTGCCGGGCGCGGGGTCGGTGCCGGCAGGAGGGAGCGGACGGACTCGGGGAGGGACCTCCCTTCGGCCATGGCGGACCAGAGTCCGGGCATCGTCGCCCGCAGGGACAGGGCATCGACCCGTCCGGCGTACACCCCGCCGAGCAGCGGCTCGACGATCCGGTCGACGACCGCGCGCCCGTGGACCGCACCCACCGCGTCACCGACGGAGACGTCCGACCCGGCGAGGACGAAGGGGGCCGGGTCCGCGGCGCGGCGGGCCTCGCCGTCGTCGAGGAGACCGGTGGTGTCGGTCTCCGCGGAGGGGATGCCCATGAAGGTGCGGGGCGGCACGGGGTGCCTCGCCCCGCGGGACCAGATCGTCGCGGGGACCCGCTCCGGGTGGACGAGGTCGTCCGCCATCCCGAGGTCGGTGATGAGCCGCCGCGCCGTCGCGCTGCTCGCGACGATCGACTCCGCGCCGACGTCGACCGTGACCCCGGCGACCGTCTCACCGCGCACCTTGCCGCCCGGCCGGTCGCCGCCGTCGATGACGTGGACCTCGAGGTCGGGCCGTGCGGCGAGCAGGTGATGCGCCGTCGCCAGACCGGCGATGCCGCCGCCGACGACCACCACGCGCGTACCCATGCCCCCACTCTCCCACCCGGCATGGGGAGTGCTCCCCTCCCCCGGTGGGAACCGGCGATGTCCTCACCACGTCGGAGTCATCGAGAGGCACCGGGAGCAGCCCGGACCACGACACCAGGGGATCATCATGCAGCGGACCACGTACCGTCTCGCGGCCATCGCCGCCGTCGGCACCATCGCCCTGGCCGGGTGCGCCGGCCAGGACTCCGGAGACCGGGCTCCCTCGCAGGACTCGACCCAGTCGGAGCAGGCAGGGGGCGGGGAGACGTCCTCCGAGTCGGCCCAGGGGGACTCGGACTCGAGCGAGGAGCGGGCCAGCTCCTCCGAGGGCGACTCCTCCGACTCCACGGACTCCGGGTCCTCCGCGAAGGACCCCGCCGGCACCCACATCGCCCGCACGGCCGCCCTGACGATCACCGTCGACGACGTGGAGCGGGCCAGCGCCAAGGTCCGCTCCACCGCCAGCGGAGCTGGTGGGTACGTCTCCTCCGAGGACACGCGGATCGCCGCCGAGGACGACGAGGACACCGACGCCGGCTCGGGCAGCGGAAGCGCCAGCGTTGGCGCAGCCGATGCCACACCCCCAACCTCCTCACGGGCCGGGTCGTGGGCCGAGATCGTCGTCACCGTCCCCGTCGACGAGCTGGACTCGACGATGACGAAGCTCGCGGAGATCGGCACGGTCACCGAGCGCTCGAGCGATGCCGAGGACCTGACGAAGCAGTACACCGACACCCAAGCCCGGGTGCGCACGATGAAGAAGTCCATCGAGCGGCTGCGCACGCTCATCGACGACACGGACGACCTCGACCAGATCGTCACCCTCGAGGACGAGCTCTCCGAGCGGGAGGCGAACCTCGAGTCGATGGTCAGCCAGCAGAAGTCCCTCGAGAAGCGAACGACGACCGCCCCCATCACCGTCAGCCTCGTCACCCCCGCCGGGGAGGAGGCTGCCGAGGAGGACGAGGAGCAGGAGTCCGGCTTCGTGGCCGGTCTCGACAAGGGCTGGTCCGGATTCACCTCGGCCCTGACGGTCGGCCTCACCGTGCTGGGTGCGGTGACCCCCTTCGCCGTGGCGGGCCTCGCGGTCGTGCTCCCGGTCCTGTGGCTGCTGCGCCGCCGGACCCGCCCGACGCCCGAGGCTCCTAGCGGGAGCTGACCTCGTGGACGAGCTCGACGACGCGCGTGAGGACCACCGGGTCGGTCTCGGGGAGGACCCCGTGACCGAGGTTGAAGATGTGGCCCGGAGCGGCGCGGCCCTCGGCGAGGATCCGCCGGACCTGCGTCTCGATGACCTCCCAGGGGGCGAAGAGCAGGGCGGGGTCCAGGTTGCCCTGGACCGGCTGGTCGCCGCCGACGCGCTCGATCGCCTCGGCCAGGTTGACGCGGTAGTCGACGCCGATGACCTCGGTGCCGGCCCCGGCCATGTCGGTGAGCAGCTCACCGGTCCCGACGCCGAAGTGGATCCGCGGGACCCCCTTCTCCTCCAGCGCGGCCAGGGTGGCGCGGCTGTGCGGCAGCACGTGCTGGCGGTAGTCGGCGCGGGAGAGGAAACCGGCCCAGGAGTCAAAGAGCTGGATCGCGCTCGCCCCGGCCTCCACCTGGACCGAGAGGAAGGCCGCCGAGATCTGGGAGAGGCGGGCGCACAGGTCGTGCCACAGCTGGGGGTCGCCGTGCATGAGCGCCTTGGTCTCCTCGTGGTTCTTGCTCGGTCCGCCCTCGACGAGGTACGAGGCGAGGGTGAACGGGGCCCCGGCGAATCCGATGAGAGGCACCGGGCCCAGCTCGAGAACGATCCGCCGCACCGACTCGGCGATGTCGGGGATCATGTCCGGTGTGAGCTCGGGGATCCGGTCGAGGTCCTCCCGGGAGCGGAAGGGGACGTCGAGGACCGGGCCGACGCCGGGCTCGATGTCGATGTCGACACCCACGGCCTGCAGCGGCACGACGATGTCGGAGAAGAAGATGGCCGCGTCGACGTGGTGACGGCGGACCGGCTGCAGCGTGATCTCGGTGACGAGGTCGGGGGTGCGGCAGGCCTCCATCATGTCGGTACCGCGGCGGATCTCCCGGTACTCCGGCAACGACCGGCCGGCCTGCCGCATGAACCACACGGGCGTGTGGGGCACGGACTCCCCCCGTGCCGCACGGACCAGGGGGCTCTCGGACGGCGCAGCTGCTGTACTCACGGGGCCGATCCTCGCACGAAGTCCCTTCGGCGTGGCCTCCCGGGCGGACGGCCCCTCCCCGCCTACCCTCGCAGGGTGGCATCCCGAACCCTCACCGGTGCGGAGTCGCCGGACTTCGCCCTCGCGCTCGACAGCGTGCACAGCGCACGGCTGCGCCCCGAGGTGCGCCTCACCGAGGTGCCGGCGCCCACTCGACTGGCCCCCCACGCGGTCGCCCTCACCGCCGACATCGTCGACTCCACCGATGACGAGGACGTGGCCACCGGTCGCTTCGTCCTCCTCCACGACCCGGCCGAGCCCGAACCCTGGGGCAGCGCCTGGCGGGTCGTGACCTTCGCCCGCGCGGAGCTGGAGGCCGAGGTCGCCGGTGACCCCCTGCTCGGGGAGGTCGGGTGGTCCTGGCTCACCGATGCCCTCGCGGAGCACGGGATCGAGGCGGCCAACCTTGCCGGCACGGTGACCCACGTCGTCTCCGAGTCCTTCGGCGACCTCGACGACCGGGAGCAGGACGTCGAGATGGAGATTCGCGCCTCGTGGAGCCCCGCCGACGCCGAGATCGGGCCGCACCTCGAGGCCTGGATGGACATGCTCGCCACCGTCGGCGGGCTCCCTCCGATGCCCGAGGGCGTCGTCGCGCTGCCGGGACGGCGCCGTTGAGCTCCGGTGCGACGAAGGGAGAGGGAGACCCCGCCGACACGGCACCGCTCCCGGTGCTCACGGAGCCTGCTGAGGGCATCCCTCCCGTCATCACCCGCGAGTCCGAGCTCATGGACTGCGCCACCGCCATCGCCGAGGGTGCCGGACCGGTCGCCCTCGACGCCGAGCGCGCCTCCGGCTACCGCTACGGCCAGAGCGCCTACCTCGTGCAGGTACGGCGGGAGGGGGCCGGCACCTGGCTCGTCGACCCCGTCTACCTGCCGGACCTCGACCCGCTGAACCGCGCGATCGGGAGCGGCGAGTGGATCCTCCACGCCGCCACCCAGGACCTCGCCTGCCTGCGGGACGTGGGTCTCGTGCCCCAGCAGATCTTCGACACCGAGCTCGGCGCGCGCCTCCTCGGGATGCCGCGCGTCGGGCTCGCGGCTGTCATCGAGCACTACCTCGGGATCAGCTTGGCGAAGGAGCACTCCGCGGTCGACTGGTCGACCCGGCCCCTGCCTGAGCCCTGGCTGCGCTACGCCGCGCTCGACGTCGAGGTGCTCGGCGAGGTCCGCAACCTCATGGGCGCCGACCTCGCCGCCCAGGGCAAGTCCGAGTGGGCACGGCAGGAGTTCACCGCCCTCCTCGACTGGCGGCCGACGGTCCGCGAGGACCCCTGGCGTCGCACCTCCGGTCTGCACAAGATCCGCCAGCCCCGGGTCCTCGCCGCGGTGCGCGAGCTGTGGTGGGAGCGGGACCGGATCGCCCGGGACCGCGACACCTCCCCCGGCCGGGTCATCCCCGATGCCTCGCTCGTCGAGATCGCGCTCGCCGACCCGACCTCGGCAGCGGATCTCCCCCGGGGCCACCGTGCCATCCAACGGAGCCATCGCGCCTGGCTGGAGGCCGTCGGGCGGGCGCGGTCCCTCCCCGACGAGGACCTGCCACCGGCGACGGTGAAGTCGGACGGCCCTCCCCCACAACGATCCTGGGCCAACCGGGACCCGATCGCCGCCGAGCGGCTCACCGAGACCCGACAGCGTCTCGGCGTCTTCGCCGAGGAGCGCACGATCCCGATCGAGAACGTCTGCTCGCCGGACCCCCTTCGACGGGTCATCTGGACGCCGCCCACGGAGACCACCCCCGAGGCCTTCGCCGACGCCCTGGCGAGCCACGGCGTCCGCCCCTGGCAGCGCGAGATCGTCGCCCCGATGATCGCCGAGGCCTTCGCGGCCCATCCCGACACCTGATCCGGGTGTCGTGGTCGGGTGCGACACGCCCGTCGACCACCCGCATATCTTCAACTCATATATGAGTTATGGTTGCGACATGTCTGATGACTACCTCGCACGAATCGGCACGACCATCAAGGAGGCGCGTCGTCGCGCAGGACTCTCGCAGTCCGACCTCGCCGCTCGCCTCGAGACGAGCCAGGGTGCCGTCACCCGCATCGAGGCCGGTGGCCAGAACCTCACCCTGGACTCCCTCGCCCGGATCAGCGAGGCGCTCGACACCGAGCTCGTCGCCCTGACCCGCACGTCGACAACCGGCGCCGTCCACCTCAAGATCGAGGGCGGCCGCACGCTGTCCGGCGCCATCGACGTTAAGACGAGCAAGAACGCCGCCGTCGCGCTGCTCTGCGCCTCGCTCCTCAACAAGGGCACGACGACGCTGCGCAACCTCGCGCGCATCGAGGAGGTCAACCGCATCCTCGAGGTGCTCGACTCCATCGGCGTCCGGACCCGCTGGCTGCCCGACAGCTCCGACCTGGAGATCACCCCGCCGGCGCGCCTCAGCCTCGACACGATGGACGAGGAGGCCGCCCGGCGGACCCGGACCGTCATCATGTTCCTCGGCCCCCTCCTCCACGAGTTCGAGGAGTTCAAGCTCCCCTATGCCGGTGGTTGCGACCTCGGCACCCGCACCGTCGAGCCGCACATGACCTCGCTGACCCACTTCGGCCTCGACGTCGAGGCGACCCACGGCTGGTACGAGGCCTCGGTGACAGGGCAGGGCGGGGCCGACAAGACCTTCGTCCTCACCGAGCGCGGTGACACCGTCACCGAGAACGCCCTCATGGCCGCCGCCCGGTACCCGGGTCGCACGACGATCCGCAATGCCTCGCCCAACTACATGGTCCAGGACCTGTGCTTCTTCCTCGAGAAGCTTGGGGTCACCGTGGAGGGCATCGGCTCGACGACCCTCGTCGTCACCGGCAAGCAGCACATCGACGTCGACGTCGAGTACTCCCCCAGCGAGGACCCGATCGAGGCGATGAGCCTCATCGCCGCCGCGGTCGTCACGAAGTCCGAGATCACCATCCGTCGGTGTCCGATCGAGTTCCTCGAGATCGAGCTGGCCACCCTCGCGGGCATGGGGATGCAGTACACGCTCTCCGAGGAGTACGAGGCCCACAACGGCCGGACCCGGCTCGTCGACATCACGACCCACCCCGGCCCGCTCAAGGCGCCCATCGACAAGATCCACCCGATGCCCTTCCCAGGGCTGAACATCGACAACCTGCCCTTCTTCGCGCTCATCGCGGCGTGCGCCGAGGGCACGACGACGATCCACGACTGGGTCTACGACAACCGGGCGATCTACCTCACCGAGCTCAACAAGGTCGGCGGCAAGGTCACCCTCCTCGACCCCCACCGCGTCCTCGTCGAGGGACCTAACCGGTGGCGCGCCAACGAGGTCACCTGCCCGCCGGCCCTCCGCCCGGGCGTCGTCGTCCTCCTGGCGATGCTCGCCGCCCCGGGCACCTCCTACCTGCGCAATGTCTACGTCATCCACCGTGGGTACGAGGACCTCGCCGAGCGCCTCAACGCCCTCGGCGCGAGCGTGCAGCCCTTCCGGGACATCGGCTGACCCACGGCGACGAAGGGCGGCGCCCTGAGCAGCGAGGGCCCCACCGGATGATCCGGTGGGGCCCTCTCCTCGTGCTCGGCCGGTGTGGGCCGGAGTCAGAGGTGGCTGCGAAGGCGCTCGACGATCGGCTCGGGGGCCAGGCCGACGGCCTCGAGGACCTGTCCGCGGGAGGCGTGGTCGATGAACTCCTTGGGCAGGCCGAAGCGGTGCACCGGCACGCCCACCGCGGCCTCATCGAGGGCGCGGGCGACCTCGGCACCGATGCCCCCGGCGATGGTGTTGTCCTCGATGACCGCGACCCGACCGGAGCGCCGGGCCAGGTCGATGACCCCTTCGGGGACGGGGAGCACCCAGCGGGGGTCGACGACGAGGGCGGAGTGGCCCTCGGCCGCGAGCTTCTCGGCGACGGTCGTCGCGGTCCCGGCCATGGAGCCGATCGACACGACGAGCACCTCGGGGTCGTCCACCGGGTCGCCGGCAAGGACGTCGAGGCCCTCGGTCGTCGCGATGGCCTCGACGGGGTCGGCGACGCTCCCCTTCGGGAAGCGGATGACCGTCGGCGCGTCCGCCACGTCGACGGCCTCGCGCAGGGCGCGGCGGATCTGCTGCCCGTCGCGGGGCGCGGCCAGGCGTAGACCCGGGACGATCGAGACGAGGGACATGTCCCACATCCCGTGGTGGCTGGCGCCGTCGGGTCCGGTCACGCCGGAGCGGTCGAGGACGAAGGTCACCCCGGCCTTGTGCATCGCGCAGTCCATGAGGAGCTGGTCGAAGGCGCGGTTGAGGAAGGTCGCATAGATGGCGACGACCGGGTGCGCCCCGGAGAAGGCCAGCCCGGCGGCCATCGTCGTCGCGTGCTGCTCGGCGATGCCGACGTCGATGATTCGCTCCGGGTGGGCGTCGGCGAAGGGCTGGAGCCCCACGGGCATCATCATCGCCGCGGTGATCGCGACGATGTCGTTGCGCTCCGCACCGAGGGCGAGCATCTCGTCGCTGAACTCGTCGGTCCACGAGCGCCCGGCGATCTCGAGCGGCAGGCCGGTCTCGGGGTTGATCTTGCCGACGGCGTGGAACTGGTCGGCCACGTCGTTGCAGGCGTGGTCGTAGCCGCGCCCCTTCTGCGTGATGACGTGGACGAGGACCGGCCCGCCGAAGGCCCGGGCCCGGCGCAGCGCCTGCTCGACGCTCGCCTCGTCGTGGCCGTCCACGGGCCCGAGGTACTTGATGCCGAGGTCCTCGAACATCCCCTGCGGCGCCCAGAAGTCCTTGGCGCCCTTCTTCATCGAGTGGACGGCCTGGTAGATCGCCCGCCCCACGACCGGGGTCCGGTTGAGCTTTTCCTTGCCCCAGTCGAGGACCTGCTCGTACTGGCGGTTGGTGCGCAGCATCGCCAGGTGGTCGGCGAGCCCACCGATCGTCGGGGCGTAGGAGCGCTCGTTGTCGTTGACGACGATGACGAGCGGGAGGTCCTTATTGGCGGCGATGTTGTTCAATGCCTCCCAGGCCATGCCACCGGTGAGGGCACCGTCGCCGATGACGGCCACGGCGTGCCGGTCCTCGCCCCGTAGCCGGTAGCCGCGGGCGATGCCCTCGGCCCAGGAGAGGGAGGTCGAGGCGTGGCTGTTCTCCACGACGTCGTGCTCGGACTCGCGTCGGCTCGGGTAGCCGGAGAGCCCGCCCCGTGTGCGCAGACCGTCGAAGCCCTGCCGGCCGGTGAGGAGCTTGTGGACGTAGGACTGGTGGCCGGTGTCGAAGACGACGGAGTCGCGCGGGGAGTCGAAGACCCGGTGGATCGCCATCGTCAGCTCGACGACGCCGAGGTTGGGGCCGAGGTGTCCTCCACTGCGGGAGACCTCCGCGACGAGGAAGGCCCGGATCTCCTCCGCGAGCGTGCCGAGCTGCTCGGCCGGGAGCCGCTTGAGGTCGGCGGGAGAGGTGATCGTCTCGAGGACTGCCACGCTGGCGTTCCTTCCGGTGTGGGGACCGCACGAGTCTACGTCCCCGGCGCTGGGAAGTGGCTGGGGACCCGTCGGTCCCGCGAGGTGCCCGTCAGAGCCGCTCGACGAAGAGCCGCCCGTCCATCGACTCGCGGATGAGGGCGATCGCCCGCTGGGCTGAGCGCAGCCGCAGGCCCTCGTGCTCGAGGCAGACGAGGAGTGCGTCGACGGTGCCTGCCGGCAGGATCTCCCCCAGGTCGACCCGCACGGTCCGGTAGGCCGCACGCATCGCCTCGACCTGGGCCTCGACGTGCTGGTCGGCCAACCAGGCCAGGGCGGCCGGGTGGCGCCGGAGCACCGCGTGCCCCCGGTAGTCCGGGGGGCAGAGGTCGAGCAGCCACGTCACCGCCGCCTGCTCCCACCCCCGCACGCCGGGCGGTGGCACCCGGTCCGGCCAGCCCGGCGGTCCCCCCTTCGCCCGGGCCGCCGCCGTCCGCGCCCCCGGCGACCCGGGCAGCGCCGACCGCACCGGCGGGCGCACGGGCTGATCGAACATGTGTTCGATTGTACGGGCTCCGGGCGACATGACGAAGGGGAGGTGGCCGCCGCAGCAGCCACCTCCCCTTCGTCTCGTGCTCCTCGTCAGCCGACGAGCGACCGCAGCACGTACTGCAGGATGCCGCCGTTGCGGTAGTAGTCCGCCTCACCGGGGGTGTCGATGCGCACGACCGCATCGAACTCCACCGCCTCACCGGACTCCTTGGTCGCGGTGACCTTGACGGTCTCGGGCGTCGAGCCGTTGTTGAGCTCGGCGATGCCCGTGACGTCGAAGGTCTCGGTGCCGTCCAGGCCGAGCGAGTCGGCGCTCTGCCCCTCCGGGAACTGGAGCGGGATGACGCCCATGCCGATGAGGTTGGAGCGGTGGATGCGCTCGTAGGACTCGGCGATGACCGCCTGGACGCCGAGCAGACGGGTGCCCTTGGCAGCCCAGTCGCGCGAGGACCCGGAGCCGTACTCCTTGCCCGCGAGGACGACGAGCGGGACCCCGGCCTCGAGGTACTTCTCGGAGGCCTCGAAGATCGTCGTCTGCTCCCCGCCGTTCAGGAAGTCGCGGGTGAAGCCACCCTCGACCCCGTCGAGGAGGAGGTTCTTCAGCCGGATGTTGGCGAAGGTGCCGCGGATCATCACCTCGTGGTTGCCACGGCGCGAGCCGTAGGAGTTGAAGTCCTTGCGGTCCACACCGTGCTCGGAGAGGTAGACACCCGCCGGGCTGTCGGCCTTGATCGCGCCGGCCGGGCTGATGTGGTCGGTCGTGACCGAGTCACCGAGCTTGGCGAGCACCCGCGCCCCGGAGATGTCCCCGACCTCGTCGAGGTCCATCGTCATCCCGTCGAAGTACGGGGGCTTGCGCACGTAGGTGGACTCCTCGGCCCACTCGAAGGTGTTGCCCTCCGGCGTGTCCAGCGAGGTCCAGCGCTCGTCACCGGCGAAGACGTCGGCGTACTTCTCGACGAACATCTCCTGGTTGACGGCACCGTCGATGACCGACTGGACGTCGGCCGGCGCGGGCCAGATGTCCTTGAGGAAGACGTCCTCACCGGCCTCGTCCTGCCCCAGCGGCTCGGACTCGAAGTCGAAGTCCATCGTCCCGGCCAGCGCGTAGGCGATGACGAGCGGCGGCGACGCGAGGTAGTTCATCTTCACGTCGGGGTTGATCCGACCCTCGAAGTTGCGGTTGCCGGAGAGGACCGAGGTCACCGCGAGGTCGTTGGCGTTCACGGCCTCGGACACCTCGGGGATGATCGGGCCGGAGTTGCCGATGCACGTCGTGCAGCCGTAGCCGACGAGGTGGTAGCCGAGCTTCTCGAGGTAGGGCCACATGCCGGCCTTCTCGTAGTAGTCGGTGACGACCTTGGAGCCGGGCGCCATCGACGTCTTGACCCACGGCTTGACCTGAAGGCCGCGCTCGACGGCGTTCTTGGCGAGCATGGCCGCGGCCATCATCACCGACGGGTTCGAGGTGTTGGTGCAGCTGGTGATCGAGGCGATGACGACGTCACCGTGGTCGACGTGGACCTCCTGGCCGTCGATGGTGATCTTCGCCGGGTTGGTCTCCCGGTCACCGTTGACGCGCGGCGCGGAGTGCGTCGGCCGGCCCAACGGCGAGGGGCCGTCGTGCTCGTCGTGGCTCGGCGCGTCGGAGGCGGGGAAGGTGTCGGCGAGCTCCCGGTCCTGCGGGCTCTTCTCAATGCCGTTGCCGTCGACGATGTAGTTCTTCAGGTCGCCGCGGAACTGCTCCTTGGCCATGCTGACCGAGATCCGGTCCTGGGGGCGCTTCGGTCCGGCGATCGAGGGGACGACCGTCGACAGGTCGAGCTCGAGGTACTCGGAGAAGCGCGGCTCGACGGCCGGGTCGAGCCACATGCCCTGGGTCTTGGCATAGGCCTCGACGAGCGCCACCTGCTGCTCGGAACGGCCGGTGAGGCGCAGGTACTCGAGCGTCACGTCGTCGATGGGGAACATCGCGGCGGTCGAGCCGAACTCGGGACTCATGTTGCCGATGGTGGCGCGGTTGGCCAGCGGCACCTCGGCGACGCCCTCGCCGTAGAACTCGACGAACTTGCCGACGACCCCGTGGTCACGGAGCATCTCGGTGATCGTCAGGACGACATCGGTCGCGGTGGCGCCGGCGGGGATGGACCCGGACAGCTTGAAGCCGACGACGCGCGGGATGAGCATCGAGACGGGCTGGCCGAGCATCGCGGCCTCGGCCTCGATGCCACCGACGCCCCAGCCGAGGACGCCGAGGCCGTTCTCCATCGTCGTGTGGGAGTCGGTGCCGACGCAGGTGTCGGGGTAGGCGACGCCATCACGGGTCATCGTCACGCGGGCCAGGTGCTCGATGTTGACCTGGTGGACGATGCCGGTGCCCGGGGGGACGACCTTGAAGTCGTCGAAGGCCGTCTGGCCCCAGCGGAGGAACTGGTAGCGCTCGTTGTTGCGCTCGTACTCGAAGTCGACGTTGCGCTGGAAGGCGTCCGCCTGGCCGAAGACGTCGATCTGGACCGAGTGGTCGATGACGAGCTCGGCCGGGGCCAGGGGGTTGATCTTCGTGGGGTCGCCGCCGAGGTCGGCGACGGCCTCGCGCATCGTCGCGAGGTCGACGACGCAGGGGACGCCGGTGAAGTCCTGCATGATCACGCGGGCGGGCGTGAACTGGATCTCGGTGTCGGGGTGGGCGTTCTCGTCCCAGGAGCCGAGCGCGTTGATGTGATCAGCGGTGACATTGCCGCCGTCCTCGGTCCGGAGCTGGTTCTCCAGCAGGACCTTGAGGGAGTACGGGAGGGTCTCCGAACCCTCGACCGCATCGATCCGGTAGATCTCGTAGGACTCGTCACCGACGGTGAGCTGGTCCTTGGCGTTGAAGGTGTTCGCACTGGCCACAGTCGACTCCTTGGGTAGTTATCTTGACGTCAAGATAAATATATCACGACACCCGGGTCCACGGGCGGGATACCCGGGACGGGCAGGGTCATTCCCCACTCTCGCGCACATCGCGCCCGCACGTCACGGGTCACCGGTCGCCGTGGCCGGCTCGAAGACGGCGATGCACTCGACGTGGTGGGTCATGGGGAAGGCATCGAGGGCCCGCAGGGCGGTCAAGGTGTACCCATGGTCCGCGAGGTAGCCGGTGTCCCTCGCCAGCGCCGCGGGGTCGCAGGCGACGTAGACCATGCGCCGGGGACGAAGGGAGGACAGCGCCTCGACGACCCCCCTCCCCGCGCCGGTGCGCGGCGGGTCGAGGACGACGACGTCGGCGCCCGGCGGGATGAGGTCGGAGCGGACCGCCCGGCCCCTGGTCCGGCCGCGGCCGTGGCGGCCCCCTCGCGCTCCCTTCGGTCCCTTGCGCGGTACGCCGAGGAGGTCGTCCACCCGGCCGGGGACGACGAGGGCCCAGGGCCGGTCGGCGAGGTTGTCGCGCAGGTGGTCCGTGGCGCGCTCGTCCGACTCGACGGCGATGAGCTGCCCCGCCTCCCCCACCGCCGCGGCGAGCGGCACGGAGAGGAGACCGACCCCGCTGTAGAGGTCGAGGACGCGCTCCCCCGGCTCCACGCGCGCCGCGGCGAGGACCGCTTCGATGAAGACCCGCGGTGCGTCCCGGTGCACCTGCCAGAAGCCCCGCGCGTCGACGGTCATGGGGATCTGCCCGATGGGCGCGTCGACGTGCTCGGTCACGGTGATCGGCGGGGTGGGCGCATCGGCGGGCACCTCGACGACGACGGTGTCCTCCTCCCCCGTCGGGACGATGACGTCCACCGCCGAGATCCCCGCGAGCGCCCCGGCCTGCCCCGCGGCCTCGGTCCGGACCTCGGTCAGGGCGGCATCGACCTCCGGGACCGCGATCGGGCACCCTGGGACGGCCTCGATCTCGTGGCTGCGATGACGCCGAAGCCCGACCGTGGTGCCGTCCGTGGCCAGCTCCACGCGTGTGCGGTAGCGCAGGCCGTCCTCGTCGTCGAGGGGTTCGACCCGCACCGCGCGCTCGATCCCGGCCAGCCGCTGCAGCTGCTCGGCGACGACCTGGCCCTTGAGCTCGCGCTGGTGGGCGGTGCTCACGTGCTGGAAGTCGCACCCGCCGCACCCGCCGGGACCTGCTGCCGGGCACCGGGAGTCGACGCGGTGCTCGGACGCTTCGTGCACGCGCACGGCGTCCGCCCGCAGGAATCGGTCCCCCGGCCCCCCTTCGGTGATCCGGGCACGCACCCGCTCCCCGGGCAGGGTGTGCCGCACGAAGAGCACGCGGCCCTCGTACCGGGCCACGCAGTGTCCGCCGTGCGCGATCGGCCCCACCTCGATGTCGACCTCGTCGCCGACGACGAGGTCGTCGACCGCCTTGTCACTCGTCTCTGCGCTCATCCACCACCGCGACGCACGTCGCCGGCCACCGGGCCGTCCATTCGTTCTTCTGCTCCCTCGGAGCTGGCCAACTGCCAGGGCACCGAGGACACCATGACACCCGGGGTGAAGATCAACCGACTCCGCAGCCGGAGCGCCGACTGGTTGTGCAGCACCTGCTCCCACCAGTGGCCGAGGACGTACTGCGGGATGTAGACGACGACGAGGTCGCGGGGGTTGCCCGAGCGGATCGACTTCACGTAGTCCACGACCGGGCGGGTGATCTCCCGGTAGGGCGACTCGAGGGCGGTGAGGGGCACGGGGATCCCCCGCCGGTCCCACTCCTCCTGGAGGGCGGTCGTGGCCTCGCGGTCGACATCAACGGTCACCGCCGCCAGGTGGGAGGGCCGCGTCGCCTTGGCGTAGGCCAGGGCCCGCAGCGTCGGCCGGTGGATCGTGCTCACGAGGACGATGGCGTGGACCCGCGAAGGGAGGAGCTGCTGGCTCGTGTCGTCCTCGGCGACGGAGAGCTCGTCGCGCACCCGCTCGTAGTGCCGGCTGATACCCCGCATGAGGAGGAAGAGCGCGAGCATGGCGAGGATGGCGAAGCCGGCGCCGTGGGTGAACTTCGTGATGACGACGACGACGAGGACGACCCCGGACATCACGGCGCCGAGGGCGTTGATCGCGCGGCGGCGCATCATCGCCCGCCGCTCCTTCGCGTCCTTCTCGACCGCCAGGTGGCGGTTCCAGTGCCGGACCATGCCGATCTGGCTCACGGTGAAGGAGACGAAGACCCCGACGATGTAGAGCTGGATGAGCCGGGTGACGCTGGCGTCGAAGATGACGATGAGCAGACCGGCCGCCCCGGCGAGCAGGAGGATGCCGTTGGAGAAGGCGAGCCGGTCGCCCCGGGTGTGCAGCTGCCGGGGGAGGAAGCCGTCGCGGGCGAGGATCGAGCCGAGGACCGGGAAGCCGTTGAAGGCGGTGTTCGCCGCGAGCACGAGGATGAGGCCGGTGACGATCGAGACGAGGACGACGCCGGGCATGAAGCCGTCGAAGACCGCGTGCGAGACCTGACCCATGACGGTGTGCTGGACGTAGTCCTCGCCGACGGGTTGACCATCCCTGAGCAGCTGGGTCGCGGGGTCCTCGGCGATCTTCACCCCCGTCCAGCGGGCGAGGGCGATCATCGACACGAGCATCGTCACCGACATCGCCCCCATGAGGAGGAGGGTCGTCGCCGCATTCTTGCTCTTGGGTGCGCGGAAGGCGGGGACGCCGTTGCTGATGGCCTCGACGCCGGTGAGGGCGGCGCAGCCGGAGGAGAAGGCACGGAGCAGGAGGAAGGCCATCGCGAGCGTCCCCAGCTGCTCGAAGCCGGGCTCGGGGGCGAGCTCGAGGCCCGCGCTCTCCGCCTGCGGCAGGGTGCCGGTCGTGCGGCGGACCACGGCGACGAGGGCCATCGCGATGATCGCGAGCATGAAGAGGTAGGTGGGGACGGCGAAGGCCCGCCCGGACTCGCGCACGCCACGCAAGTTCATCCCCGTGAGGGCCGCGATGAGGACGAGCGCGGCGAGCACCTCATGCCCCCGGATGAAGCCGAAGGCGGCCGCGGCGTTCTGCACACCCGAGGAGATCGACACCGCGACGGTGAGCACGTAGTCGACCATGAGCGCGCTGGCGACGGTCAGGCCCGCGCGGGGTCCCAGGTTGGTGCTCGCGACCTCGTAGTCCCCGCCACCCGAGGGATAGGCGTGGACGTTCTGGCGGTAGCTCGCGACGACGACGACCATGACCGCGACGACCGCGAGGGCGACCGGCCACGAGCTCGTCACGGCGAGCGCGCCACCGGCCAGGCCGAGGGTGAGGAGGATCTCGTCCGGCGCGTAGGCGACGGAGCTCAGCGCATCGCTGGCGAAGACCGGGAGGGCGAGCTTCTTGGGGAGGAGAGTCTCGCCCAGTCGATCGCTGCGCACCGCGCGACCGACGAGGACCCGCTTGAGGAGTCGACCTGTGGGCACTCGGCGAGTGTATGCCTGCTCGGCGCGGAGTACCGTCTCCTCCGTGCACTTCGTCATCATGGGCTGCGGCCGGGTCGGCGCCTCCCTCGCCCGCTCCCTCGAGCGCATCGGTCACGACGTCGCCGTCGTCGACCAGGACCCCGAGGCCTTCCAGCGCCTCGGTAGCGAGTTCACCGGGCGACGGGTCACCGGCGTCGGGTTCGACCGGGACACGCTGACCCGGGCCGGTATCGACGAGGCCCACGCTCTCGCGGCGGTCTCGAGCGGCGACAACTCCAACATCCTCACCGCCCGCGTGGCCCGGGAGACCTTCGGCGTCGAGCACGTCGTGGCACGGATCTACGACCCGGACCGGGCGCAGATCTACGAGCGGCTGGGCATCCCCACCGTCGCGACGGTGCGCTGGACCGCCGACCAGGTCCTGCGCCGGCTCCTCCCCCAGGGGCTCGCCAGCGAGATGACGGATGCCTCCGGGCGCCTCGTCATCGCCGAGGTCGCCGTCGACGACGGCTGGATCGGTGAGCCGCTGACCCGTCTCGAGGCGGCCGCCGCGGTGCGGGTGGCCTATGTGACGCGGCTCGGTGAGGGGATCCTCCCGACGGCACGGACCGTGCACCAGGAGGGCGACCTCGTCCACGTCGTCATCGAGCGCTCCCGGATCGGTGAGGTGGAGCGGATCCTCGACACCCCACCCCCGCAGGAGGACTGACGTGCGCGTCATCATCGCCGGGGCCGGCTCCGTCGGCCGGTCCATCGCCCAGGAGCTGCTCGACAACGGCCACGAGGTCCTCCTCGTCGACAAGGCGATGACCCAGGCGCGCGTCGATGCCCTCCCGGAGGCCACCTGGCTCGTCGGGGATGCCTGCGAGATCTCCACGCTCCACGAGGCGGAGGTGCACACCGGCGACGTCGTCGTGGCCGCGACCGGGGACGACAAGGCCAACCTCGTCGTCTCGCTCCTGGCCAAGACGGAGTTCGGCGTGCCCCGCACCGTCGCCCGGGTCAACAACCCCCGGAACGAGTGGATGTTCGACGAGTCCTGGGGCGTGGACGTGGCGGTGTCCACCCCGCGTCTCATGACGGCGCTCGTCGAGGAGGCGGTGAGCGTGGGCGACCTCGTGCGCATCTTCGACTTCCGTCAGGGCAGCGCGTCCATGGCCGGCATCACCCTGCCCGAGGACAACCCCAATGTCGGGCGTCGCCTCGGTGACATCGACTTCCCCGCGGACACCCTGCTCGTCGGCATCATCCGCGACTCCCGGCCCATCGGCCCGAGCCCCGATGACGCCCTCGAGGCCCGGGACGAGCTCCTCTTCGTCACGACGACGGAGGCCGAGCCACAGCTCGAGGCGATGATGCGCCCGGGCTCCCCCGCCCGACGCCGGTCCTGACCCTCAGCGGGCTGGTTCGCCCCTGTCGACCGGCTGGACGAGGTCGTCGTCGGGGTCGATCGGGGTGTGCCCCTTGAGGAGCATGGCGCCCATGACGGCCACGGCCCCGGCCCACAGCGGCCAGCCGAGGACGACCTTGGAGACGGTCAGCCCGGCGACGTTGTCGGCGAGGTAGAGCGGGCCCATGATCCCGACCCGGATGACGTAGACCCCGGCGAGGACGAGCGTCAGCCGGCTGCACACCGCGACGGCGGCCGGATTGCGCCGCCACCGGAAGGGGTCACCGGCCGCCACCGCCTGCTGGTCGACGAGACCGACCATGAGGCCGATGAGCGGCCAGCGCACGAGGACCGACAGCACGGTCCCGACGAGGTAGGCGCACGAGGTGAGGATGCCGGGGAGGAAGGCGTCCTCGGCCTGCCCGGAGCGCAGGGCGAAGAAGGCGGCGAGCCCCGTCGCGAAGACCGACCCGAGGACGAACTGGAGGGTCTGTCGCTGCACGATCCTGGCGACGGCGAAGGCGAGGGTCACGGCCGCCGCGGCGCCGAGGGAGGCATTGCGCTCCTCGGTCACCGACCAGACGATGACGAAGACGAGCATCGGCAGGGCCGCCTCGATCGACCCGCGGATACCGCCCAGGGCCTCACCGAGGCGGTGTCGGATGAGCGCCTCGACCGTGGGGTAGACCGGATCAGCGGCCATGCTGGGCCACGAGCTCGTAGGCGGGGTTGAAGATCGTCGGGTGGCCCTCGGGGTGGCAGAGCAGGCCTGTGACCTTGACATAGGCACCGGGCTCGATCCCGATGATGCGCCGGCGGCCGAGCCAGACGAGCTGGACCGACACCGAGCCGTCGTAGACGGTCGCCACGAGCGCGGGCACGGTCGCCCGGGGGCGGAGGGTCACCGCGATGATGGTCCCGGCGACCGAGACGATCTCGCGGTCGGTCCCCGGGGCGATCGGGCGGCAGCCCTGCGCGGTCGCGGCGTCACGGAGCTCTCCCGCGGTGACGTCGTCGTCGGAACGACCGAGGTCGGCGAGTCGTCGCAGGAGGGAGGGCATCAGCGCACCTCGGTGATCTCGGGGCCTCGCTCGAAGGGCTTGAGGTCATCGCGGGCCGGCTCGCCGTCCTCGTCGAGCTCGACGGGTCCGCTCGAGGCCTGCTGCTCGGGCATGGTCAGCGGGAGCATCTCGCGGGGTGCGCGCGGCTCGTCACCGCGGGAGACGACGATCGAGCGGAGGCAATCGTCGTAGCGGGCCCGCGCCTCGTCGTCGATCGCGGGGGCACCGGAGTAGACCGCGCGCAGGAACCAGCGTCGCCCGTCGACCCCGGCGAAGAGGGCGGGGGCGAAGACGGTCCGGCCCTGGGGCCCGGGCTGGGCGAGCCGGGTCCGCAGCTCCTCGCCGAAGGTCCCCGTCGTCTCCTCGACCGTCCCGCCGTTGCCGCGGATCATCTCGGCGATCTCGCCGCGGATCTCGTCCCAGATGCCGCTCGAGCGCGGCGCGGCGAAGACCTGCACCTGGACGGCCCCGTCGTCATCGGCCAGCTGCAGGGCGGAGACCTCCTGGCTGGAGCTGTCGACCTCGAGGCGCAGCTCCATCCCGGGCCCGGGCATGACGTGCACCGAGCCGAGGTCGATGCGGTTGCCGAGGTCGGTCACCTGGCCGCGGTCCAGCGGACCCTGGGGGGTCGCCTCCTCGGCGGACTCGTCCCCACCGTCGACGACGGGCTGCTCCTCGACGGTCTCCTCGGACTCCTTCGCCGCGTCGCGCGCGGCGTCCTTCTTCTTCCGTCCGAACATCATCCTCGTCCTGTCGTCGACAACGGGCTGAAGCCCCCGCTGGATCCGTGTCCAGTGTCGCCCCGCTCGCTCGCCGGAAGCGAATCGACGGGGAGGAACTCCCCTTCGCCGACCTCCTGGAGCACGAGCTGGGCAATCCGGTCCCCCACCCGCACGGTGGCGCTCTCCCGCGGGTCGAGGTTGATGAGGTTGACGAGGATCTCCCCCCGGTACCCCGAGTCCACGGTGCCGGGTGCGTTGACGACAGAGATCCCGTGTCGGGCCGCCAGCCCGGACCGCGGGTGGACGAGCCCGACCCACCCACGGGGCAGCGCCATGCTGACGCCGGTGGGGACGAGGGCTCGTTCCCCCGGCTCGAGCACGACGTCGGCGACCGAGGTCAGGTCCGCCCCGGCGTCGCCCTCCTTGGCGTAGGTGGGCAGCACGGCATCCCGGTGCAGGAGGCGCACCGGGACACGTGGCCTGAGGGGCGTGTCAGCCACCGATCAGGCGGCACACTCGGTGCAGATCGGGCCGCTCTTGCCGTCGCTCGCCAGCTGGCTGCGGTGGTGGACGAGGAAGCAGCTGGTACAGGTGAATTCGTCCGCCTGACGGGGCACGACCCGCACCGACATCTCCTCGCCGGACAGGTCAGCACCGGGGAGCTCGAAGCCCTCGGCCATCTCCGTCTCATCGACGTCGACATTGGATGAGGTCGCGTCACCGCGACGGGACTTCAGCTCCTCGATGGAGTCCTCGGACAGGTCGTCGTCGGTCTTGCGAGGGGCGTCGTAATCGGTCGCCATCTCTCCTGATTCCTTGGGGCTAGCAGTGCTGGAACGTGGATGCGCCGTTGTCAACGCAGCAGGTGCTGAATTTGTGCCCGGCGCGCCGGATTGTGCCCCATCCACCCCCGGTATGCCACCCCGAATCGCCTATCGGGCGGATTCCGGCTCCACGGATCCGACGATCTCGGTGAGCACCGCCCGCAGGGCCTCGTGCACCCCCGGACCTCCCGCGAGGGTCATGGGCTCGCCCGGGTGCCCGCCCGAGAGGTCCGTGACGCGGGCCCCGGCCTCGGTCGCGACGAGCCACCCGGCGGCCATGTCCCACGGGTTGAGGCCCCGCTCGTAGTACACGTCGAGGCTGCCGTCGGCGACCCGGCACAGGTCGAGCGCCGCGCTCCCGAGCCGACGGATGTCCCGCACCCGGGGAAGGACACCGGCGAGGACCTCCCCCTGCCACCGGCGCCGCTCGGCGTCGTAGCCGAACCCGGTCCCGCAGAGGGCGAGCCCGAGCTCGGGGTCGCCGACCCGCAGGTCGCGGACCGTGCCGTCGACCGAGCGCCTCGCACCGCCTCCGAGGGCGGCGGTGAACCGCTCCCCCGCCACGGGGTTGACCACGGCCCCGGCGACGGGCCGCCACGCGCCCGGCACCGCGGGGTCGCCGACGACCGCCGCGACCGAGACGGCATAGGCGGAGAGTCCGTAGAGGTAGTTGACCGTGCCGTCGATCGGGTCGACGACCCAGGTGATGCCGGAGGTCCCGGAGCGTCCACCCCGCTCCTCGCCGGCGAAGCCGTCCTCGGGTCGCAGCTCCCCGAGGCGGGTGAGCAGGAGGTCCTGGCTGCGCTGGTCCATGACCGTGACGACGTCGGTGGCCGAGGACTTGGTCTCCGCGACCCCCAGGTCCGGTGGTCGCTCGTCGACGATGAGGGTGCCGGCCTCGACCGCCACCTGCTCGGCGATACCCGCGAGGGCCGCGGGGTCGACGTCGTCAGGTACGGGGATCGTCATGTCAGTCCTTGCCGCAGAGCGCCGGGCGGGCGGTGTGCAGATTGGGGCAGCAGCCGAGGGGGCACACCGCGGGATGGGAGTCCAGGTCGCGCCACGTGGCCTGCACGGGATGCTCGCCGCGCGCCTGGGCAGCGCGCTCGAGGAGGAGGTCGACGAGGCCGGCGACGAAGCCGGGGTCCGTGCCGGGGGTCGGGACACGCGTCATCCCGAGGCTGACCTCGGCCGCGGTCTCCGCTGCCTCGACGTCGAGGTCGTGGACGACCTCCATGTGGTCCGAGATGAAGCCGAGGGGGATGACGACGACATGCCGGATCCCCTCGTCGGCGAGCTCACGGAGCCGGTCGTTGACGTCCGGCTCGAGCCACGGGGTGTGCGGCGACCCGGAGCGCGAGCAGAAGGCGAGACCGCCGGGCAGGTCCGTCCCGAGGACCGTGTCCACCTCCTCGAGGATCGCCGCCGCGGTCTCCGCCTGGTCGCCCGAGTAGGCGCGCCCCTCGCCGTCGCCCGGTCCGGACATCTCGTCCATGGCGTCGGGGATCGAGTGGGTGATGAAGAGCAGGGCCACCGCATCCGCCCCCACCGAGGCGACCGCCTCCCGCGCCGCGGCCAGGGTGTCCCGCGCGACGATCCCGGCGAAGCCGGGATGCTCACCGAAGGGTCGGATCTTGTCGAGGACCAGGCCCTCCCGCCCTTCGGCCGCGTCGGCCAGGCCCTCCCGGTACTGCCGGCAGGACGAATAGCTGCGCCACGCGCTCGTCGGGATGACGACCACCCGGCGGGCGCCACCGGCGGCGAGCTCGTCCAGGGCATCCGGGACGAAGGGGGCGGAGTTGCGGTTGCCGAGGACCACCGGGAGGGGGTGACCGCGCGCGGTCAGCTCCGCGGTGAGGTCGGCGACGAGCCGCCGGTTGAGCGCGGGCAGGGGGCTCACCCCGCCGACCCGGTGGTAGTGCTCGCCCACCTCCGCCAGGCGTTCGTCCGGGATGCCGCGACCGGCCGTCACCCTCCGGAGGAAGGGCAGGACCTCGTTCGGGCCCTCGGGGCCACCGAAGGACTGGACGAGGACCCCGTCGTAGGGCGCCAGCGGGTGCGTGTCGGCAGATTCGGACATGGACACAAGGTATCCCCGCGGCGTGTACACCCACGGATCCGGGCGGGCAGGTGGCAGAGTCGGCCGGGAGCACGAGCGGACGAGAGGGAAATGATGCGCGACCTGCGACTCATCGGTGTGCACGACGACGGCGAGCACCTCGTCGTCACCGACGATGCCGGCGAGGAGTACCGCCTGCGCATCGATGACGCGCTGCGCGCTGCGGCTCGCCGCGACCGCCCCCGGCTCGGCCAGATCCAGATCGCCTCCGACGGTGCCGTCCGCCCTCGCGAGGTGCAGGCGATGATCCGTGCCGGCGCCTCTCCCGACGAGGTCGCCGCGCGCACCGGATGGGACCTCGACAAGATCGCGCGCTTCGAGGGGCCCGTCCTCGCCGAGCGTGAGCACGTGGCGACCCGCGCCCAGGCGGTGCGGATGCGCGGCACCAACCAGGCCGGCGCCCCCGAGACCCTCGGCCAGCGGTCGGCCACCCGGCTCACCGGGCGCGGCGTCGACCCCGAGGCGGTGGGCTGGGATGCCTTCCGCGACGCCGAGGGCCAGTGGACGGTGACGGCCGTCTTCACCGCAGGCGGCCGGGAGCGCACCGCCACGTGGTGGTTCGACCAGGCCGGCATGAGCGTCGTCGCGAAGAACGACGAGGCCAAGTGGCTCTCCGAGGCCGACACTCCGGCCAGCGGTCCCGTCCCCACGACGGTGCACCGCCCCACGGCCGTCTTCGACGTGGAGGTCGAGGAGAAGAGCGCCGAGCGGGCGCAGCGGGCCAACACCGACGACCTCATCAACTCCATGCGCGAGCAGTCCGGCGCCAAGAGCCGCCGTCGCGGCGGGCGACGACGCACGCGGGCGGCCGAGGCCGCTCCCCCCGTCACCGAGGATGCCCTTCCCCTCGAGACCGCCGACGAGTACCCACCAGCAGCCCGGGGCACCCACCCCCAGGACGTCGAGCCCGAGGGCGAGCAGGCGGACCAGCCCGCCGAGACCTCCGCGAAGGCCGCGTCGGAGGCTCCCGCCCAGGAGGAGTCGCTCTTCGAGGAGGAGCCGTCCGGCGAGGGCTCGGAGGCTGCGTCCGCCGAGTCGCCCGCGGAGGGTGACGACACCGCCGAGCGCGATGAGCAGACCGAGGCCGAGCCGCAGGACGAGGGGGCGGACGCGGAGGCCGGCCGCGGGCGCTCGCGGGGCCGTGGCCGTGCCCGCAAGGGCCGCGCGAGCGTCCCGAGCTGGGACGACGTGATGTTCGGGACGACGAAGGACTGACCGCCCGCCTCCCCTGCCGGGCAGGACGCGGTCGTGGTGCCCGGACGTGGTTATTTCTGCGTCATTCGCGATAACCCGTCCTCCCGAGCTCAGGCCGGTGGCGGCACCGGGCAGGCGTCGAGGTCGAAGGGGAGGACATCCGCCGAGAGCGCTGCCGCCTGGGCGGCGGTGGAGCTCATCCGACGCATGTGGTGCCGCCGGCAGAGGACCTCGTACTCGACCTCACCGGTGCTGGCCTCCGCGGTGTCCCCCACGACGACCTGCTCCCCCTCGACGACCATGGCCCCGTCGACGACGCGGGCATTGTGGGTGGCCCGGCGTCCGCACCAGCACAGGGCGGCCACCTGGAGGACCTGGGTGCGATCGGCGAGCTCGATGAGGCGGCGGCTCCCCGGGAAGAGCTCGGTGCGGAAGTCGCTCGTGATCCCGAAGGCGAAGACCTCGATGTCGAGCTCGTCGACGATGCGGGCCAGCTGCTCGACCTGCTCCGGGGTGTAGAACTGCGCCTCGTCGCAGATGAGGTGGTCGACGCGCGCGCCCGCCGTGAGCTGGGCGACGACGGTCTCCCAGAAGTCGAGGCTCTCGCTCACCTCGACGGCGGCGGTCTCCAGCCCGAGTCGGGAGGAGAGCACGGCCTCGCCGGAGCGGTCGAGACGGGTGAAGATCATCCCGACCCGGCCGCGCGCCCGGTGGTTGTGGTCCATCTGCAGGGCCAGCGTGGACTTGCCGCAGTCCATCGTCCCGGCGAAGAAGACGAGCTCGGCCATCAGTGACGCTCGGCGGGCAGGGTCAGCCACGGGATGGCGACCTCGTCGGCGGTGATCGAGCCGTGCACCCCGAGCAGGGCCCGCAGCTCCGGCCGGTGGCGTCGCGAGTCGACGACGGCGACGGGTCCGGTCATCGCGGCGATGACGTCACCGATGCGCGGACGGACGAGGTCGTCGACCGGCCCGAACCACCCGGCCTCGATGGCCTCCTCCCCCGCGAGAACGTGCGCGTCCTCGCCGAAGCGGGAGCGCCACGTGGCGAGGACGTCGTCGAGCGAGCCGGGCTCGACGTGCAGCTGGAGGCACCGAGGCTCACCGGACACGTGGCGCACGCCGGCATCGAGGTCGGACTCGGTCGCGAGGTCCGGGCGGGCGTCGAGGGGGACGTCGACCATGCCGTGGTCGGCGGTGATGTGCAGCGATGTGTCCGACGGGAGCAGCGAGGCCAGACGGGCCAGCTGCGCGTCGACCTCCTCGAGCTCCTCTCCCCACTCGAGGGAGTCGCTGCCGTGGATATGCCCGATCTTGTCGACGTCTCCCCAGTAGAGGTAGACGAGCGCGCGGGACGAGGCACGAAGGGCGGTGACGGTCGCGTCGACCCGCTCGGCGAGGGTCCCGGCGGCGACGAAGCCGCCGCCCCGCAGCGCGGCCTCGGTCAGCCCCGAGCCGTCGAAGAAGCCGGGCCCGATCCGCGTCACCCTGACGCCGTCGGCCTCGGCCTCCTGGAAGACCGTCGGGTGCGGCTGCCAGCGGTGGGGCGCCGGCCCGTCCTCCCACGAGAGCTCGTTGAAGACCGCGTCCGCCTCCGGATCGTAGGCCTCGTAGCCGACGAGCCCGTGGACCCCGGACAGGGCACCGGTGCCGAAGGTGCCCATCGAGGTCGCCGTCGTCGACGGGAAACCGCAGTCGATCCGCCAGGCGCCCATGGGGTCCTGGAGGAGCCGCCGGAGGAAGGGGGCATGGCCCCCTCGTCGCGCGAGGAGCTCGGCCCCGAGCCCGTCGACGAGGACGACCACGGATCGACGGGCCGGCGGGAGGGGGCGGTCGCCGCCCTTCGCCAGGCCGGGGACGCCGAGGCTCGTGGCCACGGTCGGCAGCACCCGGTCGAGGCGGGGGGTGGCCGGCAGGAGCGGGACCGGCTGGTGTCCGTGGTGCGCCATCGTGCCGGTCAGCGTCCGATACTCGAGGAGAGGTCCCGGGCGAACTCGATGGCCCGGTCCAAGGCGGCTCGCCCCTCGGCCTCGGCGCTGATCCGCAACCCGATGTCGTCCGCGGCGATCGTGCCCTCGTAGCCGTGGTCGCCCCCTTCGCAGTCCGGGTCGCCGCACTGCCCCGGGAGGAGGTCGACGCGGCTGACCGCACCCCACCCGATGGTCAGGGTCATCTCCCGGCCGAGCGAGCCGGGGACGTAGTTCGACGGGTCCTCCGTCACATGGGTGAGCATGACCCCGCGAACGGCCGAGAGCGGGATGCACTCCGTCGTCGCCGTCGCGACCTCACGCGAGCCGGTGGCGCCGGAGGGGTCGGAGAAGTCGTCGGCGTGGGCGATGACGAGGCGGGTCCCCGTCCGGGCGAAGACGGTGATGTGTCGCCGGACGGCGTCCTGGTCGAAGGTCGTCTCCTGGTGGACGAGGTGGCTGAAGACCTCCTCGGCCCCGACGGCCGCCTTGATGATGTCGGCCACGAGCGCGGGGTAGTACCCGGCACGATCGATGTCGGCGGTGAGGGCGTCGGGGAGGCTGATCGCCGTGAGATCGACTGGAGCGGGCATGCCCGCCATTGTGCCCCAGTCTCAGGTGAGGCTCCGAGCGCCGGGGTCGGTCCGCCGCTGGCCCGGCGCGATGATGATCTCGGCCCCGAGGACCGTCGCGCCGTCCGGGTGCGCGATGACCGGGTTGAGCTCCACCGAGGAGAGCTCGAGGAAGTCGTCCGACATGAGCGACAGCCGACCGAGGATGTCCTCGAGGGCGGCGCGGTCCACCGGCGGCGCGCCCCGGTACCCGGCGAGAAGGGGGGCCGACTTGATCTCGTCGAGCAGCTCACGCGTGTCCACGTCCGTGAGGGGCGGGATCCGGTAGGCGATGTCGTCAAGCATCGTCGTCGGCGCCCCGGCGATGCTGAAGGAGACGACCGGCCCGAAGAGGGGGTCCTCGATGGTGGACAGCACGGTGGAGACCCCGTGGTTGGCCATCTTCTGGACGACGAAGTAGTTGGCGTCCAGGGGCGCCAGCCGCTGGTCCATCGTCTCGAAGGCGGCCCGGACGGCCACCGCGTCGTGGAGGTCGACGCGGATGCCCTCGAGGACGGCCTGCCCGCGCACGAGCGGCGAGAGGGACTTGACGACGACGGGGTACCCGACCTCCTCGGCGGCGGCGACGGCCTCGTCGGCCGTGGCCACCTCGACGCGCGGCCACACGTCGATGCCGTAGGCGCCGAGCAGCTCCTGCGTCTCATCGGTCGTCAGGGCCCGGCCCTCCGGGTCCTCCTCGAGGATCCGGTCGAGGAGGGAGCGGACGGCCCACCTGTCGATGCCGTCGCGCACGACCGACTCGCCCTTGTCCTTGTCGCGCCACGCGCCGTAGTCGGTCGCCGCGGCGAGGGCGCGGATGGCCTCCTCCGGCATGGCGTAGAGCGGGACCGCCTGGCGGGGCTCGTCGGGCGTGACATCGCCCGTCTCGTGGAGGAAGGCCGCGTCGCCCCCGTCGTCCACCCCGCGCAGACCGAGGAGGGTGGCCACGCACGGCTTGTCGGATCGGGAGGCCGCGTACCGCAGCGCCTCGACGACCTCCTGGTCGAGGGCTCCGACGGGCGGGATGAAGCAGACGACGACCGAGTCCACGTCGGGATCGGCGAAGGCGGCGTCGACCGCACTCTGGAACTCGTCGGCGCTGGCCTCGGTCGGGACCGCCACCGGGCCGTGCACCACTTCGAGACCGCGCTCGTTGGCGTTGTCCGCGCACAGCGCCGCCAGCTGGCTCGAGTTGCCGACGATGGCCACCCGCCGCCCCGCCGGCAGCGGCTGGTGCACGAGGAGCTGGGCCACGTCGAACATCTGGTGCACGTTTTCGCAGTGGATAACACCCGCCTGCTCGAGCATGGCGGTGAAGGCGTGCGGCTTGACCTTGGGCCGACGCACCTTATGGCCCGGGGGCGCCCCGTAGGTCGCGGAGGCCGGCTTGACGACGATGACCGGCTTGTTCGAGGCGAGGTGGCGGGCGATCCGGGAGAACTTGCGCGGGTTGCCCATGGACTCGAGGTAGAGACCGACGGCGTGGGTGCGGTCGTCCTCGACCCAGTACTGCATGAGGTCGTTGCCCGAGACGTCGACCCGGTTGCCGGCCGAGGCGAAGACCGAGATGCCGAGGTTGCGTCGCGCGGCGGAGTCGAGGTTGGCGATGGCCAGGGCGCCGCTCTGGGAGAAGAGCCCGAGGTGACCCGAGTCCGGGATCGTCGGGGTGAGGGTCGCGTTGAGGCTGACCTCGGGGTCGTTGTTGATGAGGCCGAAGGAGTTGGGACCGACGACCCGCATCCCGTGGGACCGGGCCAGGCGCAGGACCCGCTGCTGGAGCGCGGTGCCCGCATCGTCGACCTCGGCGAAGCCCGAGGAGATGATGAGCAGGGTCCGCACGCCCGCCTGGGCGCACTCGCCGACGACCTCGAGCACGCCCTCCGCGGGCACGGCGATGATCGCCAGCTCGACCCCGCCCTCGATGTCGCGGACCGAGCGCACCGCCTCGACCCCGAGGACGCTGTCCGCGCTCGGGTTGACGGCGTGGACCGTGCCGGTGAAGCCGCCCTCGATGACCTGCTTGAGGACCTGGTGGCCGATGGCCCGCTCGCGGCGGCTCGCCCCGATGACCGCCACCGACGCGGGGTGGAGCATCGCCCGCACGCTCTGGGACTCCGCGCGGTGCTCCCGGGCGAAGCGCACGGAGAGGGACTGCGCCGTCGGCTCGATCGCGAAGTGGAGGGAGACGACGCCGTCCTCGATGTGCCGGTCCACCTGGTAGCCGGCCTCGGCGAAGACGGAGAGCATCTTGCGGTTGTGTGGGAGGACCTCCGCCTCGAACTCGTGGATGTCCCGGGACTGGGCCAGCGCCGCGAGGTGCTCGAGGAGGACGGAGCTGATGCCCTTGCCGTGGTAGTCGTCCGAGATGTTGAAGGCGACCTCGGCGCGGTGGTCGGCCACACGGTCGTAGCGGCCGATGCCGATGATGTCGTCGCGGATCGTCGCCACGAGGGCCATCCGGTCGACGTAGTCGACCTCGGTGAAGCGCTTGATGTCCCGGTCGCTCAGCGTGCGCATCGGGGCGAAGAAGCGCAGGTAGATCGACTCGTCGGACTGGGCGGCGTGGAAGCGGCGGATCGCGTCGGCGTCGGAGGGCTTGATCGGGCGCAACCGGCAGACCGAGCCGTCCCGCAGCACGACATCGGCCTCTGCCAGCACCGGGTAGCCCGGTGGGAGCTCGGTCATGTCGACAATCTTGCCAGACCGCCCGCACCCCGAGCGGGATGTGTGTCGCAACCCGCTGGACGGGCCCGCAGGGGTGAGGATGGGCCAGTCACCCACCCATCGATGAGGAGTCCGCTGCCCGCATGGCCCGCCGTTCCGCACCCGCACCCCGCCCGGACGTCCCCGAGCGGATCGAGGACATCGACGTCGCGGACGAGATGCGCAATGCCTTCCTCGAGTACAGCTACTCGGTGATCCACGCGCGCGCCCTCCCCGATGCGCGCGACGGACTCAAGCCGGTGCACCGCCGCATCCTCTTCGCGATGAGCGAGATGGGTCTGCGCCCCGAGCGCGGGCACGTGAAGTCCTCCCGCGTCGTCGGCGAGGTCATGGGCAAGTACCACCCGCACGGTGACTCAGCCATCTATGACGCCCTCGTCCGCCTGGCCCAGCCCTTCTCGATGCGGTTGTGCCTCGTCGACGGCCACGGCAACTTCGGCTCCCTCGATGACGGCCCGGCCGCCAGCCGCTACACCGAGGCGCGCATGGCCCCGGCCGCCCTGCTCATGGTGACCGGCCTCGACGAGGACACCGTCCCCTTCGTCCCCAACTACGATGACCAGCTCCTCCAGCCGGATGTCCTCCCTTCGGCCTACCCCAACCTCCTCGTCAACGGCACGACCGGGATCGCCGTCGGCATGGCGACGAACATGCCGCCGCACAACCTCGTCGAGGTCATCGGTGCCGCCCGGCACCTGCTGACCCACCCGGAGGCCACCCTCGACGACCTCATGAAGTTCGTCCCGGGGCCCGACCTGCCCGGCGGCGGACGGATCGTCGGCCTCGACGGCATCCGCGACGCCTACCTCTCCGGGCGCGGCAGCTTCCGCACGCGCGCGACGACCCGGATCGAGAAGGTCTCCCCCCGCCGCCAGGGCATCATCGTCACCGAGCTGCCCTACCTCGTCGGTCCCGAGAAGGTCATCGAGAAGATCAAGGACGCCGTCCAGGCGAAGAAGCTCCAGGGCATCGCCGACGTCAAGGACCTCACCGACCGCGAGTCGGGGATGCAGCTCGTCATCGAGATCAAGAACGGCTTCAACCCCGAGGCCGTCCTCGACACGCTGTACAAGCTCACGCCGATGGAGGACTCCTTCTCCATCAACAACGTCGCCCTCGTCGACGGCCGGCCGCGGACGATGGGGCTCAAGGAGCTGCTCACCGTCTACGTCGACTTCCGCCGGGAGGTCGTGCGACGCCGCAGCGAGTACCGACTCGCCAAGCGGCGCGAGCGGCTCCACCTCGTCGAGGGGCTGCTCATCGCGATCCTCGACATCGACGAGGTCATCCAAGTCATCCGCTCCAGTGACGACGCGGCCACCGCCCGCGAGCGGCTGCAGAAGGTCTTCGACCTCTCCGAGCCGCAGGCGAGCTACATCCTCGACCTGCAGCTGCGCCGCCTGACGAAGTTCTCCACCCTCGAGCTCGAGACCGAGCAGGAGGAGCTGAAGCAGGCCATCGCCGAGCTCGAGGAGATCCTCGGCGACGACAAGGTCCTCACGAAGCTCGTCTCCAGCGAGCTCGCCGAGGTCGCGAAGAAGCACGGGGACCCGCGCCGGACCGTCCTCCTCGAGTCGGCCGGTGCCCCCGCCGCCGTGAGCACCCCTCTCGAGGTCGCCGACGACCCCTGCTGGGTCCTCCTCTCGAGCACCGGCCTGCTCGCGCGCACGAGCGATGCCGAGCCGCTGTCGCGCGAAGGGGGCCGGGCCAAGCACGACGCGGTCGTCGCCGCCGTGAAGACGACCGCCCGCGGTGAGGTCGCCGTCGTCACCTCGGCCGGTCGGATGCTGCGCCTCGGTGCTCTCGAGCTTCCGACCCTGCCGCCCTCCAACGGCGCCCCGACCCTCTCCGGAGGCGCACCGCTAGCGGCCTACGTCGACCTCGCCGCCGACGAGCGCCCGCTGACCCTGACGAGCCTCTCCCCCGACTCCCCCGGCATCGCCCTCGGCACGGCCGGCGGCATCGTCAAGCGGGTGACGACGGACTACCCGAAGGGCACCGCATGGGAGGCGATCTCGCTCAAGGACGGTGACCACGTCGTCGGCGCGGTCGAGCTGACGACCGGCGAGGAGGAGCTCGTCTTCGTCACCTCGCAGGCCTCCCTCCTCCACTTCTCCGCGGGTGATGTCCGCCCGCAGGGGCGCGGTGGCGGCGGCATCGCCGGCATCCGGCTCAGCGACGGGGCCCGCGTCATCTTCTTCGGGGCGGTCGACCCGGCCGTCGACTCCATCGTCGTCACCGTCTCCGGCTCCAGCGACTCGCTCCCCGGCACCGACCCCGGCGCGTGGAAGGTCACCCCCTTCGCCGAGTACCCCGGCAAGGGCCGCGGGACCGGAGGAGTCCGAGCGCACCGCTTCCTCAAGGGCGAGGACACCCTGCTCCTCGCCTGGGTCGGCCGGGCCGGCGCCCGCGCGGCCCAGCCCAATGGCGTCGCCATCACCCTCCCCGAGCCCGAGGGCCGGCGGGACGGGTCGGGCGTCCCCGCCTCCGCGGTCATCGGGGGCATCGGCTCCCTCTGAGCCATCGGGTCGCAGAAGGAGCGCGACCACGAGGTCGCGCTCCTTCTGCGAATCGGCGTCGGCCGCGAGGGGCTCGATCACGACGAAGGGTGTTCGCCCCCTGCTGAGGGGCGAACACCCTTCGTCGCGCGGCCGGGATCACTCGTGGTCGATGTGCTCCGGGTCGCGGATGTAGGTCCGCTTGGCGAAGAGCGCGCGGTTGAGGAACCACGTGATGACCCAGAGGACGATGCCCAGCAGCAGGAGCGCGCCCGCGATCGGGTACTGGCCCTGCTGCTCCTCGCTGCGCGCCCACGGCCCGACGAGGAAGAGGCAGGTGACGACTCCGAGGATCGGCAGCACCGTCGGCGCGCGGAAGTGCTTGGTCGCGACGGTGTCCTTGCGCAGGACGAGGACCGCGACGTTGACCACGGCGAAGACGCACAGCAGGAGCAGCGACGTCGTGCCACCGAGCAGGGAGACGACATTGCTCTCGCTGTCGAGGACGACGTAGGTGATGAGGCCGAAGGAGATGAGCGTCGTGAAGATGATCGACACCCACGGCGTCTGACGGCCCTTGTGCACAAGACCCAGCGGCGTCGGGAGGACCTCCTGCTTGGCCATGCCGTAGAGCAGGCGGCTGGCCATGAGCATGTTGATGAGGGCCGAGTTGGCGACGGCGAACATCCCGATGAAGGGGAAGATCGTGTCGAAGGGCAGGTCCGGCGCACCAGCGGCGACGACCTGGGTCAGCGCGGAGGGCCGGTCCGGGTCGGTGAGGTGACCGACCGGGACGAGGGCGACCGCGGTGACGGACACGAGGACGTAGATGACGCCGGTGATGCCGAGGCCCGTGAGCATGATCTTCGGGAAGTTCTTCGCCGGCTCGTGGGTCTCCTCGGCCATGTTCACCGAGTCCTCGAAGCCGACCATGGCGAAGAAGGCGAGCGAGGTCGCCATCGTCACCGCGAAGAAGGCGTTCTTGTCGCTCGCGCTCTCGAAGACCATGACGCGGGAGAAGTCCGCCTTGCCCTGGGTCACCGCGAAGAGACCGACGAAGATGATGAGGAGGAGACCGGACAGCTCGACGAGCGTGAGCACGACGTTCGCCTTGACGCTCTCCCCGACGCCGCGGAAGTTGATCGCCGCGATGACCGTCATGAAGAGGAGCGCGATGACGAGCAGCTGGACGGAGCCATTGGCCCAGTCGAGCTGCAGCCCGTCCCGGAGGAAGCCAGCGAAGGCGTTGGAGGCCGTCGACGCGGAGGTGATGCCGGAGCACATCACCGCGAAGGCCACGAAGAAGGTGAGGAAGTGCAGGCCGAAGGCCTTGTGGATGAAGGTGGCCGCACCTCCCGCCTGGGGGTACTTCGTCACGAGCTCGAGGTAGGAGAAGGCCGTGATCGTCGCGACGGCGAAGGCCGCGAGGAAGGCGGCCCATGCCGCGCCCCCGACCTCGCCGGCGACCTCACCGGTGAGGGCGTAGACACCGGTACCGAGGATGTCACCGACGATGAAGAGCAGCAGGAGCTTGGGCCCCATGACCCGCTTGAGCTCGGTGGGCTGTTCACCGGTGGCGACGGCGCGGTCCGAGGTGGCGTCGGACATGGAACCTCCCTGGTCTGGGTGCACGAGGATGCGCACGGATCTGATTACCGTGACCCACGTCACGCCGACGCGCAACTACCCGGCACGCGACGCGCCGCAAGTCTTCACCAAATGTGACCCCAGTGGGGGCTCAGGCGTCGATGCGCTCCCGATCGAGCTGGTCCGCGGAGGAGACGATGAACTCCCTCCGCGGGTCGACGTCCTTGCCCATGAGCAGCTCGAAGACCTCCTCGGCGATCTCGAGATCCTCGGTCGTCACACGGCGCAGCAGCCGGTGGCGCGGGTCCATCGTCGTCTCGGCCAGCTGGTCGGCGTCCATCTCACCCAGGCCCTTGTAGCGCTGGATCGGCTGCTTGATGTTCTTGCCCTTGGCCTGGAGCGAGGCGAGCTTCTTGCGCATCTCCGCCTCGGAGTAGGTGTAGATGAGCTCGTTCTTCTTCGAGCCGGGGTTGACCACCTCGATGCGGTGCAGCGGCGGCACAGCGGCGAAGACCTTGCCCGCCTCGACGAGGGGACGCATGTAGCGGAAGAAGAGGGTGAGAAGCAGTGTGCGGATGTGGGCGCCGTCGACATCGGCGTCGGTCATGATGATGATCTTGCCGTAGCGCGCCGCGTCGAGGTCGAAGCTGCGCCCGGACCCGGCCCCGATGACCTGGATGATCGAGGCGCACTCGGCGTTCTTGAGCATGTCGCCCACGGCGGCCTTCTGCACGTTGAGGATCTTGCCGCGGATGGGCAGCAGCGCCTGGAACTCGCTGCTGCGGGCCTCCTTGGCGGTGCCCATGGCCGAGTCCCCCTCGACGATGAAGAGCTCGGTCGCCTCGACGTCGGTGCTGCGGCAGTCCCGCAGCTTCGGCGGGAGGGTGGACGTCTCGAGGGCGTTCTTGCGCCGCTGGGTCTCCTTGTGCAGCCGGGCGGAGATCCGCGACTTCATCTCCGCGACGACCTTCTCCAGGAGCTGGGTCGCCATCTGCTTCTCGCCGCGCTTGGGCGAGGTGAGGCGCGAGGTCAGCTCGGTCTCGACGACCTTGGTGACGATGGAGCGCACCGCGCTCGTGCCGAGCACCTCCTTGGTCTGGCCCTCGAACTGCGGCTCGGCGAGGCGGACGGTGACGACAGCGGTGAGCCCGGCGAGGACGTCGTCCTTGTCGACCTTGTCGTTGCCCACCTTGAGCTTGCGGGCATTGGCCTCGAGCTGCTTGCGGAAGACCTTGAGGAGGGCCTGCTCGAAGCCGGCGACGTGGGTCCCGCCCTTCGGCGTCGCGATGATGTTGACGAAGGAGGAGACCTTCGCGTCGTAGCCGGTCCCCCAGCGCAGGGCGATGTCGACGCCGCACTCGCGCTCGACCTCGGTCGGGGTCATGTGCCCCTGGTCGTCGAGCACCGGCACGGTCTCGGTGAAGGTCCCGGTGCCCTCGAGGCGCCAGACATCGGTCACCGGCTGGTCGGGCGCGAGGAAGTCGACGAACTCGCTGATGCCGCCGTCGTGGTGGAAGGTCTCCTCGATCGGCTCCTCCCCCCGCTCGTCGCGGACGACGAGGGTGAGGCCGGGCACGAGGAAGGAGGTCTGCCGCGCCCGGGCGGCGAGTGCCGCCAGGTCGATGCTCGCGTCCTTGAGGAAGATCTGCGGGTCGGCCCAGTAGCGTACCCGGGTTCCGGTGACGCCCCGCTTGGCCTTGCCGACGACCTCGAGCTCGCTCCCCTGGTCGTAGGCCGTGAACTCGTTGTCGGGGGACTTCTCCCCCTTCGCCCCCGCCACGTCGGAGAAGGTGCCCGGCTCACCGCGACGGAAGCTCATGGCGTAGGTCTTGCTCGCCCGGTCCACCTCGACGTCGAGGCGCGAGGAGAGGGCGTTGACGACGGAGGCGCCGACGCCGTGGAGGCCACCGGAGGCGGTGTAGGAGCCGCCGCCGAACTTCCCGCCCGCGTGGAGCTTGGTGTAGACGACCTCGACGCCCGTGAGGCCCGTCCGGGGCTCGATGTCGACGGGGATCCCGCGGCCGTTGTCACGCACCTCGACGGAGTCGTCGGCGTGGAGGACGATCTCGATCCGGTCGCCGTGGCCGCCGAGGGCCTCGTCGACGGCGTTGTCGATGATCTCCCACATGCAGTGCATGAGGCCGCGCTGGTCCGTCGAGCCGATGTACATGCCCGGTCGCTTGCGGACCGCCTCGAGCCCCTCGAGCACCTGCAGGTGGTGGGCGGAGTAGTCCTGGACGGACTTGGTGCTGGCGGTCTTCTTCGCGGTGGCTGCCGGAGGCACGAGGTGGGCCGGTCCTTGTCGTCGGGGTGGGTGGCTCCTCGCAGGGTAGTCCGCTCCCCCTGAGGGACCGTGGAGGTCCTCGGTGGTGTCGCGGGACGTGGGTTGCGTCACGCCACGCTGGACGGGTGCTGTCCGGGAAGGCTTTTGCGTGTTTGACTGTTGTCCCAGACGTCCACGGCAACACGCAGGAGAATCGAGGCAACACGTGAACGCGACTCTGGCCAGCCCCCTGACCGCAGCCGACCGCTGCGACCGCTGCGGCGCCAGGGCATACATCCGCGCCCGGCTCCACGCCGGCGGAGAGCTGCTCTTCTGCGCCCACCACGGGCGTGAGCACATCCCGGCACTGAAGGACCTCGCGGAGATCGAGGACGAGTCCGCTCGCCTCGACGAGTCGACCCCGGCCTCGGCGCCGGTCGACGAGCGCTGACCGGACCCCTCGTCCGCTCGTGCTGACTCTGGCGACGGAGGTCGCCCCCGATCCCACGGGTGTCACCCTGTGGCTCGGCATCGCGATCTTCGTCGTCGGTGTCCTCGGCATCGTCCTCCCGGTCCTGCCGGGGCTGCTCTTCTGTGTCGGCGCAGTCCTGCTCTGGGCCATCGGCACGGGCGGTCAGACCGCGTGGATCACCTTCGGGGTCGTCCTCGCCCTCTACGCCATCGGGGTGACCCTCCAGCTGCTCATCCCGGGACGTCGGATGAAGCGCGAGGGTGTCGGCGGCCTGACCCTGCTGCTCGGCGTCGTCGGAGCGATCATCGGGTTCTTCGTCATCCCGGTCGTCGGCCTGCCGGTCGGCTTCGTCCTCGGGATCTTCGCGGCGGAGTACGGCCGTTTCCGCGAGCTCGACCGCGCCTGGTCGGCGACGAAGTCAGCCCTGCGCGGGGTCCTGCACAGCATGGGGATCGAGCTCGTGACCGCGCTGCTCATCGCCGTCACGTGGACGGTCGGGGTCCTCGCGCACTGACGGCGGAACCGGACCGCGGTCTACCAGCCCTGGCCCTCGCGCCGGCGCTCCTCCCAGCGCTGCTCCATCCGCTCCATGAAGCTGCCCTGCTTGGGCGTCTTGCTCGTCCTGGGGGTGGAACCGCGGCCGGGCAGCCCGCCCTTGCGCTTGGCGGTGGGCTTCTTCACGGAGCCGTCGTCGGTGACGACGCCGAGGCCCTTCGGCGCGGTGGAGCTCGCTCGGCCGGGAGTGAGCGCCAGGGCGACGGCCGCGACGATGAGCACGAAGCCAGCCACCCCGATCCATACCGAGGTGTTGATGCCGAGGACGACGATGCCGAGTCCGGCCAGCGCACCGATGATGCCGACGGCGACCCGCCGACGGTCGGTGCCGGGAGCCCCCTTCGCTCCGTTCATCTGTGACGCGAAGCGAGGATCCTCGGCCCGGATGGCCTCTTCCATCTCCTCGAGCATCTGCCGCTCACGCTCTGACAGCGCCACGGTGACCTCCCTACGCCTTCATCTCGGACGGGCTAGCCCGCGTCTTCACCGCGGTCGCGCCGCCGTGTGGTTCTCATTCTAGGTCGCTCGCCGGGCTTGCGGTAGGCCGACCCTCAGGGACCCCTCCGGCGATCCTCGCGCTCGCCGAGGAGGCTCGCGGGCCGGACGCTCCCCGCCCCGAAGCGCGCACTGGCGCGGTCGATCGCCCGATCCGCGTCCCGCCACCCGTGCTCGGGCTCGTCGAGCGCCACCTGCACGGGAGTCGACGCCGCCTCGCTCAGCTGCTCGACCCGCACGCCGACGAGCCGGACGCGGGCCCGCTGCAGCCCCAGGGCGTCGTAGAGCTCACGCGCCTGCGCGGCGATCTCCCGGGAGACATCCGTCGGGTCGCGAAGGGAGCGTGACCGGCTGATCGTCGTGAAGTCGGCGAAGCGCACCTTGATGCTCACGGTGCGGCCGACGAGCCCGGCGGCGCGCAGCCGGGAGGCGACCTTGTCGCTGAGGCCGAGCAGGGTCCGGTGCACGACCTCCGGGTCGTCGACGTCGTGGCCGTAGGTGCGCTCGTTGCCGATGCTGCGCTCGCGGCGGACCGGCTCGACCGACCGCGGGTCCCGCCCCCAGGCGAGGTCGTGCAGGTGCGCGCCGGTGGCCTCACCGAGGCCACGGACGAGGGTCTCGCGCGGGGTGTGGGCGATGTCCGCGACGGTCTTGAGGCCCAGCCGCGCCAGGGCCTCCTCGGTCCGGTCCCCCACGCCCCACAGCGCCGCGACGGGCAGCTGCTGGACGAAGGTGACGACCTCGGCCGCCGGGATGACGAGGAGACCGTCGGGCTTGGCCAGGCCGGAGGCGAGCTTGGCCACGAACTTCGAGCTGGCGACACCCACGGAGCAGGTGATGCCCTGCTCGTCGACGACCCGGTCACGGATCTGCTGCGCGATCGTCGCCGGGGAACCCATGAGTCGGACCGCGCCGGCGACGTCGAGGAAGGCCTCGTCGGTGCTCAGCGGCTCGACGAAGGGGGTGATGTCGGCGAAGGTCGCCATGACCGCCGAGGAGATGCGGGAGTAGAGCTCGTGGTCGGGCGCGAGGACGGTGGCCTGCGGGCACAGGCGTCGGGCCCTGCCCATGGGCATGGCGGAGGTGACTCCGAAGGCGCGCGCCTCGTAGGTCGCGGAGAGGACGACGCCGCGGTTGCCGCCGCCGATGATGACGGGCGTCCCCTTGAGCTCCGGTCGGGCCAGCAGGGAGGCATGGGCGAAGAAGGCGTCCATGTCGACGTGCAGGATCGTGCACCCGGTGTCGTCCGGAGGCCCGTGACCGGCCCGCGGCGGGGGCCGGAACTGACGCCGGCTCATCTCGACCCGGTCAGTCGCGGCGGGCGACGAGGTGTACCGCGGCACCGAGCGCGGAGAGGCCGATGCGGCCGTCGTCGGCCGCGGCGAGCTCCTCGAGCTCCAGGAGGGCCTGCCGGTCGGCCTCGGCGTCGACGTACTCGTGCGGGACGAGGTCGCTGAAGATCCGCACCCCTCGGGCATCGAGGGTGGTGAAGCCGGTGCGGGTGAGCATCTCGGCGAGGTCGCCGCGGTCGAAGCGCCGGGGCACCGGGTCCTCCTCGCCCCACCGGCCGTCCGCGCTCGTCAGCGCGGTCTTGGCCTGGTCGAAGCGTCCCGCGAGGGTCCGGGCGAGGACCGCGGCGATGCGCTGGGCCGTGACGAGCGAGAGGTTGCCGCCCGGGGCGAGGACGTCGGCGACGAGGGTGAGGGTGTGCTCCGGGTCCTCGACGTACTCGAGGACGCCGTGGCAGCAGAGGAGGTCGATCGACCCGGGGGTGATCGTCGTGGCGAGGCTGTCCGCGTCGCCCTGGACCGCGGTGACCCGGTCGGCGGCGCTGGACTCCTCGGCCCGACGGGCCAAGGAGGCGAGGGCGTCGGCGTTGGGGTCGACGACGATGACGGAGTGGCCCTGCTCGGCGAGCGCGACGGCCAGACCGCCGGTGCCACCCCCGAGGTCGAGGACGCGAAGGGGGCGAGCGAGCTCACCGCGGCGGGACTCGCTGAGCTCGTGGAGCTGGGCCCAGACCGCAGCGGTGCGCACATTGCCCTCGACGCTGCTGGCATCGCGGCGCCATGGTCGCTCGTCTGTCACGTCTCGCTCCTGGTGGGTCGTGTGCCGAACACCCCCCAACCCTAGTCGCCACCTCCGACACGCTCCCCCACCTCCACCTCGACCGGGCCGCCACCGATCCCGATCTCGTTGCCGTCCGGGTCACGGCAGGTCGCCTTGCGCACGCCGTTGTCGTAGGTCTCCCGGGCGACGGGGTGGACACCTCGCCCGGCCGCGGCACCCAAGAAGGCATCGAGGTCGCCGACGAAGAGGGTGACCAGCGAGTGACCCGCGTGACCGGGCGCCAGGACCGCGTACACGTGACCGTGCTCGGCGAGCGTCCACACCCGTTCGGTGTCGTTGGGGTCGAAGGACTCGACATCGCCGAGCAGGCGCTCGAACCAGTCGATGGCACGGGGCAGGTCGCTCACGGCGACCCCCGCGAAGAGATCGACATCCATGGTTCTCCTCGGTCGCTGGGAAGTCAACTGTCGGCCGTCACGCCGTGGGGTCGGGTCCGTCGCCGCCGATCCGCACCGCGAGGCCGTCGAGGAGCAGCTCGAGCCCCTGCGTGAAGTCATGATCCGCCGTCTCAGGCGCCTCACCCAGCGCGGGCGAGCGGAGCGTCGCCGCGGTGCGCGGGAAGCGCTCCGGGTCGACGACCTGGAGCAAGGCCTCGCCGTAGGCACGCTCGCTCGCGGACTGCCCCTGGCCGGGCTCGCGGCCCTGCTCGAGCTCCTGCCGAAGGAGGGCGGACTGGCGGACGAAGCCACTGAGGGTCGTCAGGGCCATGAGCTGGTCACCCCAGTCCAGGTCCGTCGGCGAGAGCGCCTCGAAGCCCTGCTCCAGCCAGGCGATCTGGTGCGGCCCCGACGGCGCCCGGTAGACGGGGACACGAGGAAGCCACGGGCGCTCCTGGTAGAGCGACCACAGGTCGACGGCCCACTGCCGCAGGCCTTCCCGCCACCCGGAGTCGCTGACGGTTCTCGACGGTGGCTCGGTCGCTGCGTCCACCATGAGCATGAGCAGCTCGTGCTTGGAGCCGACGTGGCGATAGAGGGACATGGCGGTCACCCCCAGCTCGTCGGCGACCTTGGGCAGCGTCGCGGCCTCCAGCCCACCCGCATCGGCGAGCCGGACGGCGGTGCCCACCACCGTCTCGACGTCGAGGGTCGACCGGCGCCCCCGTCGGTGCTGCGGTTCCGGCAGACGCCACAGACGTCGGAAGAAGTCGGGGACGTCGCTCATGCAGTCGATCCTCGGGGGGTCATGATCGGCAGCCTACCGACAATAAACTTCAAACTTTACGACTTATAGTTTAAACCCTATTCTTTTGGCGTGAGCACTCGAACTGCCCCCCGCACCTCGACGACGAGCACGCGCGTCCACGACGTCGACGCACTCCGGGGGTTCGCGCTCCTGGGGATCTTCGCCGTCAACATCACCTTCATGGCGTCGGCCTACCCCGGGAACCTCGTCACGGACCCGGACTTCGCATCCGGGTTCGACGAGGCTGCTCGGTTCGTGGTCGCGGCGCTCTTCTCGATGAAGTTCTACCTGCTCTTCTCGTTCCTCTTCGGGTACAGCTTCGTGCTCCAGATGGATGCGGCCGAACGCGCCGGGAGGGCCTTCGTCCCGCGGATGCTGCGCCGGGTGCTGGGCCTCTTCGTCCTCGGGGTCGGGCACATCGTCCTGCTGTACGGAGGGGACGTCCTCACCACCTACGCGGTCGTGGGACTCCTCCTGCTCGCGATGCACCAGGTCCGCGATGTCGTGGCCCTGCGCACCGCGGCAGGGATCTACGCGGTGGTGACGGCCTCCCTCGTGGGCAGCGCGATCTTCGTCGACCGCTCGGCCTTCATGCCCGGACGGGAGGAGGCGCTCGCCACGGCCGCCGATCAGACCCGAGGGATGGTCGGGTCGCCGGCCGAGATCATCGGGCAGCACGTCGACGGGCTCGGCCTGCTCGTCCTCCAGGCCGCCTCGCTCCAGGGGCCGACCGCGCTCGCGATGTTCCTCCTGGGGATGGTGGCCGCGCGGCGGCAGCTCTTCTCGGACCTGGCCTCCCGAGCGACACTCCTGCGTCGGGTGCAGTGGATCGGCTTCTCCGTGGGGCTCGCCGGTGGAGTCACCTATGCCGCACTCGGGGGCGATGCCAGCACAGCGGCGACCGCGGTGAGCGTCGTGACGGCACCCCTGCTCAGCGCGGCCTACGTCGCGACGCTGATCCGACTCATGCACCACCCCCGGACCGCGTGGCTGCGGGGCACCCTGGCTCCCGTCGGGCGCATCGCCCTGACGAACTACCTCGGTCAGTCGGTGGTGGGGGTCGCCCTCTTCACCGGGGTCGGGCTCGGGCTCGCCGGTCAGGTGTCGCCGCCGCTGCTGCTCCTGCTGACGTTCGTCGTCTTCGCCGGACAGGTGGCGCTCAGCGCCTGGTGGCTGCGCAACCATCGCTACGGCCCGGCCGAGTACCTCCTGCGGTGGTTCACGACATGGAGTCGGCCCGCTCACCGGTGAGGCGAGGGGCGCTCCCTTCGTCGGGGGCGCGGGGAAGGCGTGCCCGCGAAGGGGTGCCCCGGTGGTGGACCTGATGCCACCCCGTCTCCCGCTCGCACCAGATCGAGGTGCGGCGAGCGTGACGGTCGCCTCGGCGGGACTCCCAGCAGACCTGGATGACGCCGGGCGCGAGGACCGTGGCCAGCGACGACTCACCCATGCCGCATTCACATACATCCCGCACGTGAGCACGTGCGGGATGTATGTGACCGCGGCGTCTGGGCGGCCCCGGTCAGTGGCCGGAGCTGCCGGGCGAGGAGTGCCACAGCTTGCGCGGGGGTTCGACGCCGGTGCCGGCGGGGCGGGTGTCGGCCCACGGGGACTGCCGGAAGCCGGAGGCGTGGACGAGCACCCGGTGCCCCTCGGGCTGCTGGTGGGCGGCATCGCGCGCCCGGGCGAGGTCGTCGGCCTCGTCGAGGGCGGCATGGACCGCCTCGATCCCCCCGTGCTGCCAGGCATCCCACAGCGTCGACAGCTCCCATGCCCCGGAGGCGAGGACGGAGACGCCCCTGTCCCCGGCCCGGCGCACGGTGCCGCGCACGAGGAGCAACCAGGAATGGAAGATCGTCGCGGCATAGGGCCCCTGCGCGTCCTCGAAGAAGGTCGCGTCCACCGGCCCGGTCGAGTCGTCGACGGTGAGGAAGACGACCCGGCGCCCGGAGCGGATCGGCGGGGTCTGAGTGGCGACCTTGACGCCGGCGGCGAGGATCTCGGCGTTGCTGCGCACCGAGAGCAGGTCGGCGCTGCGGGTCACCCCGAGCGCCTCGAGCATCGGCGCGTAGAACTCCATGACGTGGCGGGAGGCGTCGAGGCCGAGGATCTCCAGCTCGGCACTCACCTGGTCGGGGATCGTCATCTCGGGCAAGCCGACCCCTTCGCCGAGCTGCGGGGAGTCCCCGAGGTCGAGGGTGAGCTGGCTGGCGACCGGGGTGACCGTGCTCGTGCGCACCTGCTGGGCGCCCGGGCCACCCGCGGCCCAGGCTGGCGGATCGGCCCGTCGTGACCTCCCCCGTGGGCGTCCACCACCGGCCGCCCGCGACCACCGGTCGAGCTCGGCGACGTGGAGCAGCAGGTCACGCCGGGTCAGCCGGCCACGGTGCCCGAGCCCCGGCCCTCCGCTGCCCGCACCGGTGCCGTGCACGGAGTCGAAGGCCCCGACGAGCACGAGCCGCTCGACGACCGGGCGACTCACCCGGGCCCGCTGCCAGAAGTCGGCGAGCGAGTCGTAGGGCGCCCCGGCGACGACGCGGGCGATCTCCCCTTCGCTCATGCCCTTGACGTCGGCGAGGGAGAGGCGGATCCCCCACCCCGACCCGTCGGGCAGGTCGGGGTCCTCCGGCGGGCTGCCGGGCACCGGCGCCCGCTCGATGCGGTACTCCCCCGTGCTCGCGTTGACGTCGACGCCGAGGATGCTCACCCCGAGCGAGCGGGCCTCCTCGAGGAGCAACCGCTTGGGGTACATGCCCGGGTCGTGGGTGAGGACACCGGCGAGGAAGGCCGCCGGGTGGTGCGCCTTGAGCCAGGCGGACTGGTAGGTCGGCATGGCGAAGGCGGCGGCGTGCGCCTTGCAGAAGCCGAAGGAGGCGAAGGCGGCGAGCACCGCCCAGATGCGGTCGACGTCCTCCGACGGGTAGCCGCGGGCCGCCGCGGCCGGCCGCCACCACTCCTCGATGCGAGCCTGCCCCTCGGGGCTGCCCATCGTCCGGCGCACCTCGTCGGCCTGCGCGAGGGTGGCCCCGGTCGTCTCGGCGATGATCCGCAGCATCTGCTCGTGGAAGACGACGACCCCCTCGGTCTCGGCGAGCGCCGGGACGAGTCGGTCGTGGAGGAACTGCGGCCGCGACCAGCCGTGCCGGGCCTCGAGGAAGGGGCGGATCATGTCCGACTTCACCGGTCCGGGACGGAAGAGGGAGATGTCGATGATGAGGTCGTCGAACTCGGTCGGGGCGAGCTTGCCGATGAGCTCGCGCTGCCCCGGGCTCTCGATCTGGAAGCACCCGAGCGTGCGGGTCGTGCGGACCATCGCGAAGGTCGCCGGGTCCTCGAGCGGGACGTCGCTCCGGTCGTCGAGGTCGATCCGGACCCCCTCGACGCGCTCGACCTCCCCGACGGCGTGCGCCATCGCCGACTGCATCCGGATGCCGAGGACGTCGAGCTTGAGCAGGCCGAGCGCCTCGACGTCGTCCTTGTCGAACTGACTCATGGGGAAGCCCAGCCAGCTCGACTCGACCGGGGTGCGGTCGAGCAGCCCCCCGTCGGAGAGGACGACCCCGCACGGGTGCAGGGCGATGTGCCGGGGCAGCCCGTCGAGCCGCTCGACGAGGTCGAAGAGCATCCCGAGACGACCTTCACCCGGCTCCTCGCCGAGCCCCCGGGTGCGCAGCTCGGGCAGCTCGGCGAGGGCGCTGCGCACGTCCTTGGCCCGGATGTGCGGGAAGGCCTTGGCGACCTGGTCGACCTCCGCCGGGGGGATGCCCAGCGCGGCGCCGACATCGCGGATCGCGTGCCGCGCCTTGTAGGTGTCCATCATCGACACGCACGTGACCCGGTCCCGACCGAAGCGCTCGAGGATCCGCTCGTACATCTCGGTGCGCCGGGCGGACTCGACGTCGATGTCGATGTCGGGCAGCTCCGCCCGCAGCGGTGAGCAGAAGCGCTCCATGAGCAGGTCGTGCCGGATCGGGTCGATGGCGCTGATGCCGAGGAGGTGGTTGACGAGGCTGCCCGCCCCGGACCCGCGGGCGGCCACCCGCACCCCGGCCTCGACGATGAGGTCGACGACCTCGGCGACGGTGAGGAAGTAGGTGGGGTAACCGAGGGCCGCGATGGTGTCGAGCTCGTCGGCGAGGCGTTCCTCGACCCGGCGCAGCATCGCGGGCGAGGCGTGCGGGTAGCGCGCTCCGACGGCGGCCCGGCAGCGCTCGGCGAGCACCGCCTGGGGGTCCTCGTGCGGCTCCAGCCCGAGCACGTGCGCCTCCGGCAGGTGGACCCGCCCGATGCCGAGGTCCTTGCGCTCGTCCTGGGCGCACTCGAGGGCGACCCGGGTGGTCGCCTCGAGGAGCGCCTCGGCCCGCTGCCGGGGGCTCGCACACCCGAAGCCCCCGGCCCCGCCCCCGAGGACGGTCGTCACCCGGTGGGCGGTCGTGGCCATCGTCGGGGTGTCGGCGAGGTGACCGGCGTCGGTGACCCGGTCGAGGTGGCGGGCCTCGAGGACGACGAGCCGCCGCGTCGCGTCGAGCACGTCGGCGACGACCGCGTCCTCGGGGTGCAGGTGCCGGGCCGTGGCGGTGAGCACGGCCGGGGTCCCGGTCGCGTCGGCGAGCCCGAGCAGGTGGGCGGCGTGACCGGTGGAGGCGGGCGTCCCGGGAGGTCCGCCGTGGGCGACGACCTCGATCACCACTGCTCCCGCCGGCAGCAACCGGCGCCAGGCCTCCAGCCGCTGCCGGGCGAGGTCGGGCCGGCGGGCGAGCAGCGCGGCACCGACGTCGGAGGACGGCCCGAGCAGGACGAGCAGGGGCGCCGGCTCCCCCGGCTCGGGCACCGCGGCGTGCCGGGCGATCATCGCCGCGTCGGCGACGGCGTCACCCCGCTCGCCGGTGAGGTGGACCTCGCTCACAAGGCGGCACAGCCGGGCCCACCCGACGCCGTGCGGCACCCCGGCGCCGGCCCCGCGGGCGAGCACGGTGACGCGTGGGTGCCGGGGGTCGACCTCGGCCCCGCCCCGGACCGGCGTGCGGTGGGCCGACCGGACGCGTGACGGAGGGGGTCCTCCCTGCGGACCGACGGCGAGGTCGACCCCGAGCACTGGCGCGATGCCGGCCGCACTCGCCGCCCGGACGAACCGGACGGCCCCGTAGAGCCCGTCGCGGTCGGTGAGGGCGAGCGCGGGCTGGCCGAGTTCCGCGGCCCGGGCGACGAGGTCCTCCGGTGTCGTCGTGCCGTGGCGAAGGGAGAACCCCGACGCCACGTGGAGGTGGGCGAAGCTCATCCGCGGCCCTCCGTGAGCGAGACGAGCTCACCGGCGACGGCAACCCGGGGCAGGCCGAGCAGCCCGGCGACGAGCTGGACGAACTCCTCCCCCTGGCGGAGCAGGTCGTCGGCCTCGCGCACGCTCATCGGGCCCTCGCCGTCGCTCCCGGGGCGAGGGCCCGCGGGCAGGACGGTCGCGAAGAACTCGGCCCACTCGGTCAGCTCGGGCGCCACCCGCGGCAGGAGGGACCACACGTCGACCGGGCCCGCGGTGGGGCTCCGGGGGCGTCGCAGCTCGTCCGCGGGGCGGCGACCGCGGACGGAGAGCACGGCCGCGGCGGCGCGGAGGACCGCCAGCCGGGTACCCGCGACGCGGCCGTGCACCGTGCGGGCCATGTGCGCGCCGGCGAGGCTCTCGGCGGCGGCCGCGAGGAGGTCGACCGCCCCGTCGATCCGCTCGGGGTGCAGGAGAGGTGGTGCCGTCATCGTCAGCCGCCTCAGTCCTGGGTCCGCAGGAGCAGCCAGGAGCCCGCCCCGCCCCCGTCGGCAGCAGCACCGTCGACGCCCAGGTCGTAGACCCCCGGTGCGCTGCTGCATCCTCGGCTGGCCGAGACCCGCCACACCTCCCGGGCGAGCGGGACCCGCGCCACCGGCTGCTCCGCCCGCCACCATGCGTGCCTCTCCTGCCAGTGGTCGACGACCTCGATCACCCGGTAGAGCCGCCCCCGCCAGAGGAACTGCTCCGGCGCCGTCTCCTCGGTCGGTCGGCCCTCCTCTCCCCTTCGCCGCGGCTCACCCAGCCGCACCTCGATGGACTCCTCGACGAGCCGGACCATGACCGTCCCCTTCCCTCACGCATGTCGAACACCTGTTCGAACAACAGTAGCCCGAGGGTCGGACACCGCGTCAAGACCGCTCACGTAGGCTGGCCACCGACGCCGCCGCCATCCCCCCTTCGTGACTGGAGCACACGTGCCGCACCCGCTGGACCGGGCCGACCTGCGTACGCGGGTCCAGGCCCGGCTCGACGCCGAGCTCGACCGCTGGGAGGTCGAGCTCGCCGAGATCGGCCCCGATGCCACCGAGCTCATCGACCCGGTGCGTGCCCTCCTCCAGGGCGGCAAGCGGCTCCGCGCCGGCTTCGCCTACTGGGGGTGGCGGGCCGCCGGCCGCGAGGACGACGACGGCGCCATCTCCCTCGCGACCTCGATGGAGTTCTTCCAGGCCGCGGCCCTCGTCCACGACGACGTCATGGACGACAGCGAGACCCGTCGCGGGCAGCCCGCGATGCACCGAGCCCTCTCCCGCGCCCACGGACGTCGCGGCTGGCACGGAGACCCCGATCGCTTCGGCGTCGCCGGGGCGATCCTCGCCGGCAACCTCTGCCTCGGGTGGTGCGACGACCTCTTCGCCGACTCCGGGCTGCCCGCCGCGTCCCTCGCCGCCGCCCGTCCCGCCTTCGAGCGGATGCGCGGTCAGCTCATGGCCGGCCAGTTCCTCGACATCGTCACCTCGATGCGCCCGTGGCACGAGCTCGACGACGAGGAGCGGATCGCCCGCTCCCGGCACGTCATCCGCTACAAGAGTGCCAAGTACTCCATCGAGCATCCCCTCCTCATCGGCGCCACCGCCGGCGGCGCCTCCGCGGCGGACCTCGAGGCCCTCTCCCGCTACGGGCTGGCGCTCGGCGAGGCCTTCCAGCTGCGCGACGACGTCCTCGGGGTCTTCGGGGACCCGGAGGTCACCGGCAAGCCGGCGGGCGACGACCTGCGCGAGGGCAAGCGCACCGTCCTCATCGCCCGGGCGCTCGCCGGCGCCGACGACGTCATGACGACGCAGATCGACCAGTGGCTCGGCGCGCCCGACCTCGGCACCGACGAGGTGAGCGCCTTCCAGCAGCTCCTCGTCGACACCGGGGCCCTCGAGGGCGTCGAGGCCGACATCGCCGCGGGCGCCGAGGCGGCGCGCACGGCACTCGTGGAGGCCACCGGCGTCGAGGAGACCGCCCGCGAGGTCCTCGCCGAGCTCATCGACGCCACGACGGCACGCACCACCTGAGGTCGCGCCCCCGGGCCGGGGACGGCTAGAGCGCCTCCTCCATGGCCCGGCGCCGGACCTCGGTCTTCGCGCCACCACGGATGGCCCCGATCGGGGAGCCACCGACGAGGCGCTCGTCGGGCGCGAACATCCACGCAACGATCTCCTCGTCGGAGAAGCCGCCGTCCTTGAGCACCGTGAAGGTCCCCCTGAGCTCGGGCAGCGGTCCGTCCTCGCCGACGAAGGCCTCGGGGACGGACAGGACATTCCGCTCGCCCCGGCGGACGGCGACGAGATGTCCCTCCTCGATCATCCGCCGCACGTCGGTGATGCGGACCCCGAGTCGCTCGGCGAGGTCGGGGAGGGTGAGCCAGGCGTCGGGATCAGGCATGTCGTTCACGCCGGACAGTGTGGCAGAGCGGGGTCGAAGGGGGCCGCGCCCGGTGCATCTCGCGCGATCCGGGTCGATCTTCGGTACCGTCGAAGCGAAAACCACATACGTCACACCAGTCACAGGCGTCACGGACGGCGCCTCGCTGAACCATTGAGCCCCCTGCATCCCGGGCGTCCCTGCGCCCCCGACATCGGAGTCCCCCTTGGTCCTTCCGCTCCTCGTCCCGGTCCCCGCCACCCCCGTGGCTCCCGCCCTCGACCTGACCGCCGGAAACACCACCGACACCTCGATCGCCGCGGAGGGCTCCCGCCAGCACACCGTGCGCGACGGCGAGACCGCCTACGACATCGCCCGCCGCTACCGGGTCTCCCCCGGCGCGCTCCTCTCCCGCAACCACCTCAGCTCGGGCGACTTCATCCACCCCGGGCAGCGGTTGACGATCCCCTCCGGCTCCTCCTCGTCCTCCTCCGGCTCCTCCTCGAGCGCGGCGCGTCCCGCCCGGTCGGGGCCGACCCGCAGCTACACCGTCCGCAGCGGCGACACGCTGAGCGGCATCGCCGCCCGCCACGACATGAGCGTCGACCGCCTCCGCTCGCTCAACGACCTCGACGATGGCTTCATCCACTCCGGCGACACCGTGCGGGTCAGCGGCACCGCCGCCAAGCCGGCCAAGCGGGCCACGAGCCGCCCGGCGAGCACCTCCCAGCACACGGTCCGCTCCGGCGAGACGCTCTCGGGCATCGCCGCGCGCCACGACATGAGCGTCACCCGGCTGGCCAAGCTCAACCACCTCTCGACCTCCGAGCACATCCACGCCGGGACGAAGCTCAAGGTCACCGGGCAGTCCGGGGCGCCGAAGAAGACGAGCAAGAACACCTTCGCCGGGCGCACCTACGACGACGACATCGTCGCGGCGGCCGACCGCAACCGGGCAACGCTCGCCGAGCGGTCGGTGCCCTCACGCACCGAGACCAAGGCGATGATCACCCGCATCGCCCGGCAGCACGGGGTCGACCCCTCGCTCGCCCTCGCCATCTCCTACCAGGAGTCCGGCTGGGACCAGCGCCAGGTCTCCGTCGCCAACGCCGTGGGCACGATGCAGGTCATCCCCAGCTCCGGTGAGTGGGCCTCGCAGATGGCCGGCCGGGACCTCGACCTCCTCGCGCCCGAGGACAACATCACCTCCGGCGTCCTCCTCCTCAAGACGCTGACCCAGCAGGCCTCGACGACGTCCGACGCCATCGCCGGCTACTACCAGGGCCTCGCCTCGGTCGAGAGCAACGGCATGTACGCCGACACCAAGCAGTACGTGGCGAACGTCAAGACGCTCCGGGGCCGGATGTGACGGGCTGACGAAGGGGGCGAATCTAGACTTTGGGCGTGACCACCGCATCCGCACACCCGCTCGTCGGCGAGATCGTCGACGGCCGGTACCGCGTGGTGCGCCATCTCGCGGACGGCGGGATGGCGACGGTCCTCCTCGCCACCGACACCCGGTTGGACCGGGATGTCGCGCTCAAGGTCATGCGTGCCGACCTCGCTGCGGACGAGAGCTTCGTCTCCCGCTTCCAGCGCGAGGCACGCTCCGCCGCCCGGCTGAGCCACCCCAACGTCGTCCCGGTCTTCGACCAGGGCGAGGACGACGGGCGGGTCTTCCTCGCGATGGAGTACATCGACGGCCGCACCGTCCGCGAGGTCATCGACACCGAAGGGGCACTCACCCCACGAGCCGCCCTGGACCTCATGGAGGCCGCGCTCACCGGACTCTCCGCCGCCCACGACGCCGGCTACATCCACCGGGACGTCAAGCCGGAGAACATCCTTCTCGCCGACGAAGGGCCGGTGAAGGTCGCCGACTTCGGCCTCGCCCGGGCGGTGACCTCGCACACGGCGACCGACGGCGTCCTCTTCGGGACCGTCGCCTACCTCTCCCCCGAGCAGGTCGAGCGCGGGATCGCCGACGCCCGCAGCGATGTCTACGCCGCCGGGCTCATCCTCTTCGAGCTACTCACCGGCACGCGGGCCATCGAGGGCGAGTCCCCGATCCACGTCGCCTTCCAGCACGTCCACGAGGGCGTGCCCGCTCCGTCCGAGCGGGTCCCCGGCCTGCCCGCCGCCCTCGACGACCTCGTCGAGCTCGCCACCCACCGCGACCCGGACGAGCGTCCGCGCGATGCCGCGGACTACCTCGAGGCGCTGCGCCAGACCCGGGCCGGGCTCTCCCCGGACCAGCTCGATACGCGGCCCGATCACGCCACCCGTGCCGCGGGGGCCGCCCCGACGGTGGCCCACCCGCGTCCGAGCCGGACCCGGGCCCTCGATCCCGCCGCCGGCAGCGCGAGGGTGGCAACCGGCACGTCTGCCGCCGACGGCACGACCCCGCCGGCGGACCATGCCCCTGCATCCCGGTCCGGTCGGCGCCGCGGGATCCTCGCCCTCCTCCTCGTGCTGCTCCTCCTCGCCGGCGGCGGCTACTGGTACGCCACGGCCGGGCCCGGTGCCTCCGTCACCGTCCCCGACGTCGCGGGCGAGTCCCGTGAGGACGCCGCCTCGACCCTCGGAGCCCGCGACCTCGACCTCGCCGAGCAGGAGGCCTTCGACGAGGAGGTCCCGGCCGGCGAGGCGATCACCTCCAACCCGCCGTCCGGTGCCGAGGCCGACAAGGGCTCGGACGTGACCGTCGTCTTCTCCAAGGGCCCGGAGCGCTACGAGGTCCCCGATCTCGCGGGCACGAGCGAGGCGGCGGCGAAGAAGGCCCTCGAGGACCGCAGCCTCACGCCCGGCAAGGCGAGCGAGGACTGGCACGACTCCGTCGACAAGGGCCGGGTCATCTCCTCGAGCCCCGCCGCCGGTACCGAGGTCAAGCGCGATGCCTCGGTCTCCTACGTCGTCTCCAAGGGGCCGGAGCCGGTCGACGTCCCCACCGTCACGGGCAAGACCGCCGACGCCGCGACGAGCGCCCTCGAGGACGCCGGGCTCGAGGCCACGCGGGCAGAGGACGCCTACTCCAGCTCCGTCCCCAAGGGGTCGGTCATCAGCCAGTCCCCGGCCAGCGGGACCCTCACCCCCGGCGGCACCGTGACGCTCACCGTCTCGAAGGGCCCGGAGATGGTCACCGTGCCCCAGGTCGAGGGCCTGTCCAAGGCGGCCGCGACGCGCAAGCTCGAGGCTGCCGGATTCACCGTCTCCTCGCAGAACTTCCTCGGTGCCCCCCTCGACGAGGTGCGCGCCTCCCGGCCCGGCGGCGGCGCCACCGCCCCCAAGGGCTCGACGGTGACGATCCTCGTCGTCTGACGCCGCCCCCAGACCAGCCGGGTGTGGATCAGCCGGGCAGATCAGCCCTCGCCGAGCATCTCCGCGGTGAGGAAGGCGAGCTCGAGGCTCTGCTGGTGGTTCAGCCGCGGGTCGCAGAGGCTCTCGTAGCGCTTGTTGAGGTCGGCGTCGAGGATGCGCTCGGCGCCGCCGAGGCACTCGGTGACGTCGTTGCCGGTGAGCTCGACGTGCAGCCCGCCGGGGACCGTGCCGAGGGAGCGGTGGACCTCGAAGAAGCCGCGGACCTCGTCGACGACGTCCTCGAAGTCGCGGGTCTTGAAGCCGGACTCGGACTCGAAGGTGTTGCCGTGCATCGGGTCGCAGATCCACGTGACCATGGCCCCGGAGTCGCGGACCTTCTCCACGATCGACGGCATGGCCTCGCGGATCCGACCGGCACCCATCCGCGTGATGAAGGTCAGGCGCCCCGGCTCGCGCTCGGGGTCGAGGAGGTCGATGATCCGCAGCAGCTCGTCGGGGTCGGCCTTGTCCGAGACCTTCATGCCGATGGGGTTGCGGATGCGGCTCACGAAGTCGAGGTGCGCGTGGTCGATCTGCCGGGTGCGCTCCCCGATCCACAGGAAGTGGCCGGAGGTGTCGTAGAGGTCGCCGGTGCGCGAGTCGACCCGGGTCATCGGCCGCTCGTAGTCGAGGAGCAGCGCCTCGTGCGCGGACCAGAACTCGGTGGCCCTCATCGCCTCGAAGTCGACGCCGCACGCGGCCATGAAGCGCATCGCCTTGTCGATCTCGCGCGCGAGGCCCTCGTAGCGCCGGTTGGCGGCATTGGAGACGAAGCCGACGTTCCAGTCGTGGACGCGCCGCAGGTCGGCGAAGCCGCCCTGGGTGAAGGCCCGCACGAGGTTCAGCGTCGACGCGCTCGTGTGGTACCCGCGGAGCAGCCGCTCGGGGTCGGGGTTGCGCGCCTCGGGGGTGAACTCGAAGTCGTTGACCATGTCACCGCGGTAGGCGGGCAGGGTCACGCCGTCTCGGGTCTCGGTGTCCTTGCTCCGTGGCTTGGCGAACTGGCCCGCCATCCGCCCCATCTTCACGACGGGCATGCCGGCGCCGTAGGTGAGGACGGCCGCCATCTGGAGCACGGTCTTGATCCGGTCCCGGATGTTGTCGGCGGTGGCGTGGACGAAGGTCTCGGCGCAGTCGCCGCCCTGGAGGACGAAGGCCTCCCCGATCGAGGCCGCGGCCATCCGGTCACGGAGGTCGTCGCACTCCCCCGCGAAGACGAGCGGGGGGTAGGTACCGAGCGTCGCCACGGCCTGGTCGAGGGCGGCGCGGTCGGGCCAGTTGGGCTGCTGCGCGGCCGGAAGGTCGCTGGCAACAGGGTCTGCGGACGGCGTGGAGGGCACTGCGGTGGTCACCCCTCAAGGATAGGCCGAGCCCGGCGGGTCCCCGTCACCAGTCCAGCAGGAGGACGAAGGGGGCTCACCCCGGCTGGTCGAGTCCGCGGCTGATGGCGAAGCGGGTGAGCTCCACCCGGTTGTGCAGGTGGAGCTTGCCGAGGATGTTCTGGACGTGGTTCTGGACCGTCCGGTGGGAGATGACGAGGTCGGCCGCGATCTCCTTGGCCGTCATGCCCATGGCGACGTAGCGGAGGATCTCGGTCTCGCGCTCGGTGAGCTCCGGCACCTCGGGCGGCGCCCCCTTCGCCTCCTCGCTGGGCGCCGACCTGGCCTGGCTGCTCATCTCGCGGAACTCACCGAGGACGAGGCCGGCGAGCCCGGGGGTGAAGACAGCGTCACCGGCACCCGTCGCGGTGACCGCGTCGCGGATCTCCGCCGGTGAGGCCGACTTGACGAGGTATCCGCTCGCGCCCGCCTTGACCGCGGCGAGGACATCCTGCTCCTCGCCGCTCGCCGAGAGGATGAGCACCCGGGTCGGCAGGTCGCCGATGGCCCGGCACACCTCGTCGCCGCGCATCTCCGGGAGGTTGAGGTCGAGGACGAGGACGTCCGGGCTCGTCGCGCGGGTCCGACGGACCGTTGCCGGGCCGTCGGCCGCGGTGCCCACGACGTCGAAGCCGGACTCCTCGAGGTCACGCACGAGGGCATCCCGCCACAGCGGGTGGTCGTCGGCGACGAGGACGGTGAGGGGCGCGGGCTCGGTCATGAGGATGAGCCTGCCATGTGGTCGGCCGGGAGGGTGAGGGTGACCGTGGTCCCTCCCGCGGCGGGCGAGCGCCAGGTGGCCTCGCCGCCGAGGTCGAGCATGCGCCCCCGGATCGAGCTGCTCGCCCCCAGACGCCCCTCCTCGGCGGCCTCGACGAGTCGCTCCGGGGCCATGCCGCTGCCGTCGTCCCGGATGACGACCTCGAGCCCGGTGTCGTCGGCGTCGAGGAGCACCCAGGCCCGGGCCCCGTCGCCCGCGTGCTGCTCGACGTTGTCGAGGGCGGCGCGCACGGCGGCCTCCACCTCGCGGGCCGTGGCGGTGGGCAGGGACACCCGCCCGGGCGGGAGGACGACCTCGACGCGTGCCGAGCGAAGGGCGGTCAGCGCGTGGGCGAGATCGGTGACCTCCGCCGGCGCCTCCGCCGAGCCCACGCGTGCCACCGGGTCGACGCGGGAGATGAGCGTGCGGAGGGAGCGCTCCTGCTCCGCGGCGAGGGCGGCGAGCGCCTCCCCTTCGCCCCCGAGGTCACGCCCACGGCGATGGATCAACGCGAGGGCCTGGAGGACCCCGTCGTGCACCTGCCGACCGATGCGCTCGCGCTCGGCCAGCCGCTCACTCACCGCGAGTGCCTCCTCGAGGCGCTTCTGGCTCTCCCGGGCGAGCTGGACGGCCAGGCCCACGAGGATCCCGAGGAGGTAGAGCAGCATGATGTTGTGGTACGTCAGCTGGCCCGGTTCCTCGGCCTGGATGACGTTGGCCACGGCGATGACCGTCGCGGCGATGACGCCACCGCGGATCCCGGAGAGCAGCGCCCCCGCCATGACGGGCCCCGCCGACCAGACGCCGGGCACCGTGGAGATGCCCGCCGTGACCTGCTCGGGGGCGTAGACCTCGCTCGTGAGGAAGATGCCGACGCAGGCGATGAGCAGCTCGACGCCGATGGCCGTCGCTGTCGGGCGCGGCAGCAGCGGGGCGGCGACCGACCAGGCGAGGGCGACGAGGCCGTAGACGATGATCGGCCACCAGTGGATGACGTGCTCCCGGTGGACACCGACGAGCACGGCGGCGTAGAAGATCGCGAGGAAGCGGTAGAGGGCCAACCCGCGCCCACCGGCGCTGTCGATGAGCGGCGACGGGTTGTAGCGCCGCGGCATCGAGCCGGCACCGCGCTCCACGGTCATGACCTAGAGCCCGTCCCTGCTCTCCTCGGCCCAGGGGCTGGCGCCGGGGTCCTCCGCCCGCTCGAGCGCCTCCTCGAGCTCCGGTACCGCCCGGCCGGGCCGGGCGGCCTCCTGGAGGGCCCGGGCCCGACGCTTGGCACGGGTGAGCAGCTTTTCCTTCATCGACGTCGCATACATGTCGACGTACTCCTGGCCGGAGAGCTGCATGAGGTCGTACATGATCTCGTCGGTGATCGAGCGCAGGACGAAGCGGTCGCCCTCCATCCCCTCGTAGCGGGAGAAGTCGAGGGGCTCGCCGATGCGGACCCCGATCCGGCGGATGTTGGGGATGAGCTGTCCGGTCGGCTGCGCCTTGTCGGTGTCGATCATCGCCACGGGGATGACGGGGACGCCCGCGGTGAGGGCCATCCGGGCGACCCCCGTGCGGCCACGGTAGAGCCGCGAGTCCGGGGACCGGGTGCCCTCGGGGTAGAGCCCGAGGAGCTCCCCCGACTCGAGGACCGCGAGGCCGGCGTTGAGCGCCGCCTCGCTCGCCTTGCCGCCGCTGCGGTCGATGGGCAGTTGGCCGACCCCGCGGAAGAAGGCCGCGGTGAGCCAGCCCTTGATCCCGGGGCCGGTGAAGTAGTCCGCCTTGGCGAGGAAGGTCACCCGACGCTCGACGACGAGGGGCAGGAAGATCGAATCCGAGAAGGAGAGGTGGTTGCTCGCGAGGATCGCCGGACCGTCGGCGGGAATGTGCTGGGCGCCCTCGACCTTGGGTCTGAAGAGCAGGGTCAGCAGGGGGCCCAGGAAGACCCGCTTGAGCAACCAGTAGAACACTGGGACGCCTCCTTCGATCGAACCGAACTCTACGACACGACCGGCCCGCGCGGACGCGTGCGAGACTGGTCTTCAGCGCAGCACGACGTCACGGATGGGCGGGCAGGCACATGGCGGAGCGACAGCAGCCGGACGAGCGCGATGTCGATGCGATCTTCGCATCGATCGTCGCCCGGTGGGACGACGTCCCGGCGCCCGGCCACGCCGATGCCGACGCGGATGCGGACACCGACGCCGAGGCGCACGCCGAGGACGGGGCGAGGCCACCGGAGCCCCGGCACCAGAGCACCGGTGACGTCCGGCTCCCGCCGCCCCCCGTCGAGGACACCGACCCCGGGACGAGCCGGCCCGACCCCGTCCCGTGGCGCACCGACCCGACGAACTCCGTCGCCGACGCCCTGCTCGGCAGCGACGACGACCCCGGCGTCGCCGACGACGACGAGGGCTTCACCCCTCCCCCTCCGGCACCGCTGCCCCCGGCCACCGACCGGCTCTTCTGGGGCGCGATCACCGGGCTCGTCCTCGGGCCGCTCGGCCTCATCTGGATCGCGCTCGCGCAGCCGGGTGGGTTCTGGCCCAAGGCGATCGTCATCGGCCTCATCATCGGCGGCTTCGCCTGCCTCTTCCTGCGGCAGCCCACCACGCGGGGTCACGACCCCGACCAGGGCGCCCGCGTCTAGCGGTCCCCGGAGGCTCAGACCTGCTGCTCGGCCCCGAGGGCGGCCGCGCCGATGAGCCCGGCATCCGGACCGAAGCGAGCCGCGACGATCCGCGCGGCCGGCCGGTACCCCCGACCGGTGAGCTGGCGGGCGAAGGTGTCCCGCGCCGGCCCGAGGAGGAGGTCGCCCGCCGCGCTCACGCCCCCTCCGATGACGAAGACCTCCGGGTCGAGGGCCGCGGCGAGGTCGGCGATGCCGACCCCGAGCCAGTGGCCGATCTCCGCGAGGAGCTCGGTGGCGGTCGCATCACCGGCGCGGGCGACCTCGGTGAGCACCGGTCCGGTGAGGGCATTGGGGTCGCCACCGACGTGGGCCAGGAGGTCGGTGGCCATCGGGGAGTTGGCCATCGCCAGGCCACGGGCCTCGCGCACGAGGGCATTGCCGGAGGAGTACTGCTCCCAGCAGCCGCGGTTGCCGCACTCGCACCGCTGCCCGCCGGGGACGACCTGCATGTGGCCGAACTCCCCCGCGATGCCGTAGCGGCCGCGCATGAGGTGCCCGCCGACGATGATCGCGCCGCCGATGCCCGTACCCAGCGTGATCATCACGGCATGGGTTGCGCCCCGGGCCGCGCCGAAGCGGTGCTCGGCCCAGAGCGCGGCATTGGCGTCGTTGTCGATCGAGATCGGCAGGTCGATGCGCTCGCCGAGGGAGGCGCGCAGCGGCTCGTTGCGCCAGGAGAGGTGGGGGGCGAAGACGACCGTCGCCCGGTCGGCCGCGACGAAGCCGGCCGCCCCGACGCCGACCGTCTGCGGGCTCTCCACGCCCGCATCCTCGGCGAGCCCGAGGAGCTCCTCGATGACCTCGACGATGGTGTCCTCGACGACGCGAGGTGCGTTGGAGCGGTCCGGGGTGTCGCGACGGGTGCGCACGAGGATGCGCCCGTCGTCGTCGAGTACGCCGCCCGAGACCTTCGTGCCTCCGATGTCGATGCCGATGCTCGTCACGCGAGGACCTCCCGGGCGAGGGTGGCCGCACCGACGAGGCCGGCGTCGTTGCCGAGCTCGGCGGCGACGACCCGGGGCGAAGGGCGGTGCCCCCGCCCGATGAGGTGGGCGGCGAAGGCCTCCTCCGCCGGGTCGAGGAGGAGGCTGCCGGTGTCGGCGACGCCTCCCCCGATGACGACGAGCGCCGGGTCGAGGACGGCGCAGACCGAGGCGAGCCCCTCCCCGAGGTGGGTGCCCAGGTCGGTGAAGAGGGCGACCGCGCCCGCGTCCCCGGCCCGGGCGAGGTCCGTGACGTCGCGCCCGGTGAGCGCCTCGGGGTCGCCGCCACAGCGCTCGCGCAGGCCGGCCCCCTTCGGGTCGGTGGAGGCGATGAGCTCGCGGGCGGTGCGCTCGAGGGCGGTCCCAGAGGCGAAGACCTCGAGGCAGCCGTCGTTGCCGCACCCGCAGCGCGGCCCCTGGGGGTCGACGGTGATGTGCCCGATCTCGCCGCCGATGCCATGGGCGCCGCGGACGAGGCGGTCGTCGACGATGCACCCGCCGCCGACACCTGTCCCGACGGTCACGAGGAGCATGTCCCGGCAGTCGCGTCCCGCGCCGTGGCGGTACTCGCCCCAGGCGGCGGCATTGGCGTCGTTGTCCACGAGCACCTCGCGCCCGACCCGACGCCCCACCTCGGCAGCGACGTCGAGGTCACGCCAGGGCAGGTTGGGGGCGAACCACACGCGGCCGGTCGAGCGGTCGACGAAGGCAGCGCAGGCCATCCCCACGGCATCGACCCGGTCGCCGGCGGCGTCCTCGAGCGTCGCGATGAGCTCGGCGGTCGCGTCGAGGATGGCGGTGGTGTCGTCCTCGGGGGTCTCGACCTGCTCGCGGTGGGTGATCGTGCCGTCCGCGCCGACGAGCGCGCCGGCGATCTTCGTCCCGCCGATGTCGATGCCCATGGCCGGTGTCGCGCTCATCCGTACATCACGCCTCGCTCGTCGGGTCCAGTGCCGCATCCGCCTCGTCGTCGTGGACGGCGATCCGCACGCCCCGGGAACGATACGGCTCGTGGGCCGCCGGCTCGGTGAAGTCGACGCCGAGCGCGTCGGCCACGCCCCGGCTGCCGAGGCTCGCCCGGGTCAGGGCCTCGGCAAGCATCGTCGCTCCGGCGACGGCACGGCGGGCCGTCGCGCCGTCGAGGTCTCGCAGGTCCTCGCCCATCCCCTCGAGGTCGACCTCCGAGAGGACGCGGAGGAGCTGGACGAGGACGTCCTGCGGGTCGGTCTCGTCAGCCACGGGGCCACACCCTCTCATCGGGCGTCATCGTCAGCGTGAGGACTCCCCCCGCGACACCCGCCCGGTCGATGTCGCAGCGGCGCAGGACGGAGGGCAGGAGGACACGTCGGGTACGGCCGGCGCACCCGAGGACGAGCTCGTCGTCGTGGCGGACGAGGTCGATGTCCGCGGCGCGGACGCCCGGCACCGCCAGGCGGAGCAGCCACTCACCACCCCGGCGCTCGACCTGTGGCCCGGCCGCGACGGAGGCCTCCGGCAGGTGCTCCACGCCGGGGCCGTCCGCCGGATGAACCGCGGTCAGGGTGCGTCCCATGAGGGAGAGGAGCACATCGGCGTCGGCCCGCCGGATGGCCCCGACGGGACCGGTCGGCGGCGCGAGGTGGATGGCCGTGACCTCGGGGTCGGCGAGCGCGGCGTCAAGACGCTCGAGCAGCTCGGCCCCCTCACGCAGGGCGGCGAGGACGGGCGGGTCGGGTGCGGGCAGGGCGCCGACCCCCTCTGGGGCGACGAGCGCCTCCCAGCGGGCGACGACGGGGACGAAGGCGGCGAAGGCGCGAGCGGCCCGCTGGGGCACGTCGAGGAGGCGGGCGACATCCGTCTCCACCTCGACGACGAGCTCGTGGTCGTCGGCGACGGCCTGGTCGAGCTGACGGGCCAGACGCAGCAGCGCCGGCAGGTCCCGGGGCAGGAGGCGACCGATGAGGTCGGCGACGACGGGGGCGGGCAGGTCGAGCGCGACGAGCACCCTGTCCAGGTGGGTCTCGACGGCGTCGAGGACGGGGTCCTTGGCCGTCGTCGCGGTGGCGGCCCGGACGACGGGGCGTGGGGAGGTGACGCCGGCGAGCACCCGGTCCGTCACTGCGGCGGCGTGCTCGCCCCCACCGGTGACCAGATGAGCGCGCACGGGCCTCTCAGACCTCGGCGCGCTTCTTGAGGTCACGCAGGGCCGAGTCGACGATGACCTTCTCCGCCTTGCGCTTGAGCATCCCGAGCATCGGGACCTTGACGTCCACGGTGAGCTCGTAGACGACCTCGGTGCCGCCCTCGGCGGTCGTCGTCAGGGTGTAGGAGCCGTCCATCGCCTTGAGGACCGTCCCCTGGAGGAGGGTCCACGAGGCGACGCCCTGACCGGAGTCGTCGACGTCCCACGTGTAGTCGAGGGTGTAGGTGTCCTTGATCGGACCGGCGTCGAGGCTGAACTCCGCCGTGTCGGGCCAGCCGTCGCCGTCCTCGGTGAGGATGTCGACCCTGGTGAACTCCTTGATCCACTCCGGGTAGGCCTCGAGGTCGGCGATGATGTCGAGGACGTCCCCCGCGGGGGCGTCGACGACGATGCTGGATCGGGTGCTGTCCGCCATGGCGCGCACACTATCGCGAACGGCCTTCGAGCCGGTCCTTGATGACGTGCAGGCCGCCCTTCCACCGGGCTCGGTGGGTACGGGCCCACCGTCTCGGACCGCCGTGCTGCTCGCCGTGGACGAAGTGGTGGACGATCGTGCCGCCGGCGACCTCCTCGAGCCAGATCTCGAGGCGCCCGGTGACCTCGCCCCCGGTCCGCCAGCGCACCCCCTTCGCTCCCCGGTCCTGGACGACCTCGCGCTCCAGACCCGGCCACAACGCGTCGAGGACCTCGTCCGTCACGAGCGCCGAGCGCACCGCGAGTGGTTCCGCACGGATGAAGGTCTCGTCGACGATGTCGACGACGGGTCGGGGTCGCCATCGCATGGCTGCACAGTATGGCCCCTGTCACGAGGTAGGCCGCCGATTTCGCCTCTCGGCGACGGTACGCTCGATCCGGGCCCGCCACCACGTGAACGGTGGCGCGGGACGGAGAACGAAGGAGATCCCGTGAACGACAGCGCAATGCCCCGACTCATCGAGGGCGACCCGACCGACTCGCTGGCGGATCTGCCGGCTAGGAATGCGGAGAAGGACCCGCAGCGGGTGGCCTTCTCCGTGAAGGAGCAGGGGGCCTGGCGCGACGTCACGGCAGCTCAGTTCAACCTCGAGGTCCGCGAGCTGGCCAAGGGTCTCGTCGCCGAGGGTCTCGAGGCTGGCGACCGCCTCGCGATCATGGCGCGGACCCGGTACGAGTGGACCGTCCTCGACTTCGCCGTGTGGACCGCCGGTGGCGTCCCCGTGCCGATCTACGAGACGAGCTCGGCCGAGCAGGTCGAGTGGATCGTCAAGGACTCGGGGACGAAGTTCCTCGTCGTCGAGACGAGCGCCCACGCAGCGGTGGCCGAGGAGGCCCGCGGCAACCTCAGCGGTCTGGACAAGATCTGGGTCATCGACGACAGCGACCTCGACACCCTCGTCTCCCGGGGCTCCTCGGTGAGCGACGAGCAGCTGCAGGCCCGCATCGACGGGCAGCAGCGCGACTCGATCGCCACGATCATCTACACCTCGGGCACCACCGGCCGCCCCAAGGGCTGCGAGCTGACCCACGACAACTTCCTCGGGCTCGCGGAGAACACCATCGCCAAGCTCGGCGACGTCCTCGACAAGGACAACGCGTCGACCCTGCTCTTCCTGCCCCTGGCGCACGTCTTCGCCCGCTTCATCGAGGTGCTCGCCGTGACGGCCGGTCGTCGCATGGGGCACAGCGCCGACATCGCCAACATCCTCGACGACTTCCAGGCCTTCCGCCCGACCTTCATCCTCGCGGTGCCGCGCGTCTTCGAGAAGATCTACAACAAGGCCAACGAGACGGCCGTCTCCGGGGGCAAGGGCAAGATCTTCGCCAAGGCCTCCGAGACCGCCATCGCCTGGTCCGAGGCCCAGGACACCGGGTCGGTCCCCCTCAAGGTCAAGGTCCTCCACGCGGTCTTCGACAAGCTCGTCTACAGCACGCTCCGGACGAAGATGGGCAACCAGGTCGAGTACGCAGTCTCCGGTGGCGCCCCGCTCGGCACCCGCCTCGGGCACTTCTTCCGGGGCATCGGCGTGACGATCCTCGAGGGGTACGGCCTCACCGAGACGACCGCCCCCGCGACGGTGAATGTCCCGGAGAAGGTGAAGATCGGCACCGTCGGTCCGCCCCTGCCGGGCGTGACGGTGCGGATCGCCGACGACGGCGAGATCCTCATCCAGGGCCTCAACATCCTCCGCGGCTACCACGACAACGAGGAGGCCACCCTCGAGGCACTGCGGGACGGCTGGTTCCACACCGGTGACCTCGGTGAGCTCGACGAGGACGGCTACCTCAAGATCACCGGCCGCAAGAAGGAGATCCTCGTGACGGCCGGCGGCAAGAACGTCGCGCCCGGCGTCCTCGAGGACCGACTGCGGGCTCACCCGATCATCAGCCAGTGCCTCGTCGTCGGCGACGGCAAGCCCTTCATCGGCGCGCTCGTCACGCTCGACGAGGAGATGCTGCCCGGCTGGGCCGCGAACAACGGGCTCGGCGCGCTCACCATCGAGCAGGCGCGCACCAACGAGACCGTCCTCGCCGAGATCCAGGGCGCGGTCGACGAGGCGAACAAGGCCGTCTCCAAGGCGGAGTCGATCCGCAAGTTCTCGATCCTCGCCGAGGACTTCACCGAGGACAACGGCACCCTCACCCCGTCGATGAAGCTCAAGCGCAATGTCATCATGCGCGACTTCGAGGACGAGGTGGAGGCCCTCTACGGCAGCTGATCCTGCTGCGCCGGGCGGGGCGCTCCCGTCACCCCGCCCGGTGGGTCACCTCCCCGTACTCCGACCAGGGCTCGCGCACCGCGCGGGCCCTGGTCGCCGTCTCGGCGCTGACGAGACCGCTCGCGACGAGTCGCGTGACGACCTCCCGCTCCTGACGGTCCAGGGGAAGGTCGGTCGCCGGCCCCGGCTCCTCGAGGGCGACCGGCGACCGCAGCGCGGTGACCATGCACTCGGCGCACCCGACGTTCTGCACCGGGCACGTGGCGCAGTCGATGGTCAGGGATCCTGCTCGACGGCTCATCTCCGCCACCTCCTCCAGCCGGGTCCCTCCCGGCAGGAACCACGCTAGGAGGACCCACCGACAGCCTCCCGTCGTCGAGGCGGGTGTCCCCTCAGCACCAGGTGAGCGTCCGGCCGTGGCCGTGCGCCCAGCCGAGCGCCCCACCGTCGAGGGCGAGGCAGAAGTCCGCTCCCGGCCGCGGGCAGCGCGCGGTGGCCGACACCCCGGCCAGCACCTGCTCCCCCTCGTTGCTGATCCAGTGCGCCCGTCCGCCCTCGGTCCGCACCCGCTCCACGACGGTGGTCACGACCTCGGGCCACCGGCGTCGGCCCTCCTCGTCGAGGTAGGCGATGACGGCCGAGTGGAGGATGACGAGGGTCGCCTCCGGCGCCGCCTCCCGCGCCCTCGCGACCGCCTCGTCGAGCCCGGTGAGGAGGTCTCCCCGGACGAGGTCGACGGGCTCGTCCGCGACGACCGCGCACGCCGCCGCGAGCCGGGCCCGGCGGTCCTCGTGCTCGGGCCAGACGAGCGTCTCGAGCCACGCGGCGGTGTCCGGGTCGGAGAGGTCGAGCGGGTTGAGGTCGACCCCTCCCCGGTGGACCACGTCCGGGAGCGAAGGGGGCAGCGGCACCGGTCCGCGCACGGTGCTGCCGAGGACGACCGGGGAGACCCCGCCGGCCGGGTCGACCCGGCTGACCTCGTCGCCCGCGTCGTCGACATAGCGGTAGGACCAGCGATCCGGGTGCAGGCACAGGCCGGCGCTCGCGCCGACCTCGACGAGCGCGAGCGGGCCGGGCAGGGAGGCGAGCACCGGCAGCAGGGACGCGCACCGCCCGACCTCGTTGGTCTGCGTGGAGCGGGCGAGGATCGTCCCGCGGACCTCCTCCCACCGGGTCGTGAGGACCTCGCGCAGGACCGGGTACCCAGAGGGTGCCGTCGCCCCGTGCCACCGGGCGGCGGCGAAGACGAGGTTGGGCTGACGCTTGGGCACCGGCAGCCCCTCGAGCAGCGTGACGACCTCCGGGTCCTCCGCCACACCGGCGGCCCACCGCTCGAAGGTGGGGGACTCCCCCTTCGCCTCGCGCTCGGCGAAGTGCCGGTAGAAGCCGGCGACGTCCTCGAGGTCGTCCATCGTCCGCATGGCGGGAAGCATCGCACGCCGGAGCGCCTCCCCGGCGTTGTCGGGGGCCGCGCCTACCGTCGGGGTCATGGAGGTCGTGCAGGACAGGCTGGATGATCTCGGCACCCCCTTGGCCGAGGTCACCTTCGTCGTCGTCGACCTCGAGACGACGGGCGGCTCGGCCCGCGACTGCGGCATCACCGAGATCGGCGCGGTCAAGGTGCGCGGCGGTGAGGAGCTCGGCGAGCTGCAGACCTTCGTCAACCCGGGTGAGCCGATCCCCGCCTTCATCCAGTCCCTCACCGGCATCACCGATGCGATGGTCCGGGACGCGCCGCGCACCCGGGAGGCGGTGGCCTCCTTCCTCGACTTCGCCCAGGGGGCCGTGCTCGTCGCGCACAACGCCGGCTTCGACATCGGCTTCCTCAAGGCGGCCTGCGCCGCCCACGACCTCCGCTGGCCGGGCGCGACGGTGCTCGACACCGTCCGGCTCGCCCGCCAGGTCGTCAGCCGCGACGAGGTGCGCAACCACAAGCTCGCCACCCTGGCGCGGCACTTCGGCGCCGCCACGACCCCGGACCACCGGGCGCTCCACGACGCCCGGGCGACGGTCGACGTGCTCCACGGCCTCATCGGCCGACTCGGCTCGGTCGGGGTGGACACCCTCGAGGAGCTGAGCTCCTACTCCTCCCGCGTCAGCGACGCCCAGCGCCGCAAGCGTCACCTCGCCGACGGCCTGCCGTCGGCCCCCGGGGTCTACGTCTTCAAGGACGACCGCGGCGAGCCGCTCTACGTCGGCACCTCCGTCGACATCCGCGCGCGGGTGCGCAGCTACTTCACCGCGTCGGAGCAGCGGCGACGCATGGGCGAGATGATCCGCCTCGCCGCCTCGGTGACCCCGATCGTCTGCGCCACCACCCTCGAAGCCGGGGTGCGCGAGCTGCGCCTCATCGCCAAGCACAAGCCGCGCTACAACCGGCGCTCACGCCACCCCGAGCGGGCCTGGTGGCTCAAGCTCACCGACGAGGCCTTCCCCCGGCTCTCCATCGTGCGCGCCGTCGGCCCGGACGACCTCGCCTTCGCGGGGCCCTTCGGCTCCCGGGGGTCCGCCGAGGAGGCGATGGCGGCGCTCCACGACGCCGTCCCCCTGCGCCAGTGCCTCACCCGGATCTCGCCGAAGCGCCCGACCTCGCCGTGCGCCATCGCCGACATGGGCCGCTGCTCCGCCCCGTGCACCGGGGAGGTGCCCGTCGAGGACTACGCCGTGACCGTCGCCGAGGCCGTGGGGGTGCTCGTCGGCGACTCCCGTGACGCCGTGGCCACGGTGCGTGAGCGGATGCGGGTCCTGTCCGCGAGCGAGCGCTACGAGGAGGCCGGCGCGGTGCGTGACCGGCTGGCCGCCCTCGTCCGTGCCGCCTCGCGCAACCAGCGGGCGGCGCCCGTGCGCGAGGCCACGGAGATCATCGCCGCCCGGCGCGCCCCGCGGGGTGGCTGGGACCTCGTGTGCGTCCGTCACGGACGCCTCGCCGGGAGCACCCACTCCCCCGCGGGCGCCGACCCGATGCCCTACGTCGCCGCGCTGCAGGCCAGTGCCGAGGTCGTCCCCATGCCGACCGGTCCCGGCACGAGCGCGCTGCCCGAGGAGACCGAGCTCGTCCTCCGCTGGCTCGAGACCGAGGGCACGCGTCTCGTCGACATCGATGGCACGTGGACCTGCCCGGTCGGTGGTGCGGCCGCCGCCCACGAGGCCCTCGCCCCTGCTCTAGGGTGGGCCTCGTGATCACTGCCATCGTCCTCATCCACGCAGAGACGGCCCACATCCCCGAGGTGGCCGAGGCCGTCGCCGACCTCGACGGCGTGAGCGAGGTCTACTCCGTCGCCGGGGACGCCGACCTCATCGCCATGGTGCGGGTGCAGCGGCACGAGGACCTCGACGGGGTCATCGCGGGCCGGCTCAACAAGGTGGAGGGGATCGTCGACACCTCGACGCACATCGCCTTCCGCGCCTACAGCCACCACGACCTCGACGCGGCCTTCAACATCGGCCTGGGATAGCCCCCTTCGCCCCCACCCGCATCTCCTTGAGGAAGTGCGGGGTTGGGGGGCGCGTCAGGAGGGGGAAAGGGCGCGGGTCGCCTCGACCCACCGCTCGAGCTGAGCGGCGACGCCACCGGAGTCCAGCGCCTCCTCGATGGCATCCATGCCGCCGCGGATCGCCGTGACCGGGTCGGCGGGCATGCTCGCGCCGGACCGGGCGAGCGCGACCGCCGCGCCGGCGTTGAGGACCACGGCATCACGGACCGGACCCGTCTCACCGGCGAGAAGCCGGCGGGCGACGTCGGCATTGTGGTCCGCGTCCCCACCGCGAAGGGAGTCCAGCGGGCTCCTCGTCAGCCCGAGGGCCTCCGGGGTGAGGTGCAGGTCCTCGATCTCGCCGCCGGCGACCCACCACAGGTGGGACCCGTCGGCGACGGTCAGCTCGTCGAGCCCGTCGTCGCCCCGGAAGACGAGCGCGTCCGTCCCCCGCTGGGCGAAGACACCGGCCATGAGGGGAGCCACCCGCTCGTCCGCGACGCCGACGACGGAATAGGTCGGCCGGGAGGGGTTGGTCATCGGCCCCAGGACGTTGAGCGCGGTCCCGATGCCGAGGTCACGCCGGGGCGCGGCCGTGTGCCGGAAGGAGGGGTGGAAGGTCTGCGCGAAGCAGAAGGTGATGCCCGCCGCCTCGACCACCTCGGCCACGGCCTCGGCCGGGAGGGAGAGCGTCACCCCGAGGGACTCGAGGACGTCGGCGGAGCCGGACTTCGACGAGGCGGCCCGGTTGCCGTGCTTGACGACCGTGACCCCGGTCGCGGCGATGCAGAGCGAGGACATCGTCGAGATGTTCACCGTGCCGGCCATGTCCCCGCCGGTCCCGACGATGTCGAGCGTCGGTCCCGCGACCTCGATGGGCACGGCGTGCTCGAGCATGACGTCGGCCAGCGCCCGCAGCTCGGTGACGGTCTCCCCCTTCGCCCGGAGGGCCACGAGGAAGCCCGCGATCTGCGCCGGAGCCGCGTCACCGGACATCATCTGGCGCATCGCCCACGACGTCTGGTCGGAGCTGAGGTCACTCCCCGAGAGGAGGGCGGTGAGGACGCTGGGCCAGGAGTGGGCGTCCGCGTCGCCCATCAGCGCGCCACGCCCCGGGCCAGGTCGGCCACGGCATCGGCGACGGCGATGGGGTCCAGCGGATGCGGCACGGACCCGTCGGCCATCGACCACGTCGCGAGCCAGCCGTCCTGGGGGCGACCGGTGAGCACGAGCACCGGGGGGCAGCGGTGGATCTCGACCTTGAGCTGACGGCAGAGGCCGAGCCCGCCGGTCTTGGCCGCCTCGCCGTCGAGGATGACCACGTCGATGTCGCCGCCTTCGACCGCCTCGACGACCGCTGCCGGTGTCGCGCACTCGAGCCACGACTCGACCTCGACGTCACGCGCGGGTCGGCGCCCGACGGCCGCACGCACGGCGTCGCGCGTCGTGATGTTGTCGCTGTGGAGCAGGAGCCGGACGCTGGTCGGCGTGGCCTCCGCCCCGGTGCGAGGCGCACTGCTGGCGCCCACGGCGGGCCGGGAAGGGGTCGGCTGAGAGGTACCGGTCATGCCTCCGGATCCTAGCGGTGACGAGCCCCACGACACTCGGGGAGGGGGGTCGCACGCACGCCGATCCGGATGACGTCATAATGGGCGCGTGGCCACTGCAACTTCCCTGCCTTCCAACGCGTCCGGACAGCCCGCGGCGGATCCCGCCATGGGCCCCGTCAGCCGCCCCAACATGGTGTCCGTCGGCACCATCGTCTGGCTCTCCAGCGAGCTGATGTTCTTCGCCGGGCTCTTCGCCATCTTCTTCACGGTGCGGTCGATGCGACCGGAGCTGTGGGAGCACAACCTCGAGCTGGTCAACGTGCCCTTCGCGGCCGCAAACACCCTGATCCTCGTGATCTCCTCGGTGTGGTGCCAGCTCGGCGTCATCAAGGCGGAGCACGGGCAGAAGTCGCGCACCGGGTCGCTGCTCAACGTCGGCGGCTGGGGCATGCGCGAGTGGTACATCCTCACCTACATCTTCGGCGCGATCTTCGTCTCCGGCCAGATCTTCGAGTACGCCACGCTCGTGAGTGAGGGCGTCAACGTCGCCACCGACTCCTGGGCCTCGGTCTTCTACCTGACGACCGGCCTCCACGGCATCCACGTCACCGGTGGCCTCATCGCCTTCCTCCTCATCATCGGTCGGACCTACACGACCAAGACCTACAGCCACGCGCAGCAGACCGGTGCCGTGGTGACCTCGTACTACTGGCACTTCGTCGACGTCGTGTGGATCGCCCTCTTCGCCGCGATCTACCTCCTCGGCTGATGACGATGCGCCGCCTGCCCCGCCCCCGCCGCCCTCGGACGACAGGACTCTCCATGCCGACCCTCACGCGCCGCCATCCCGCGGCCATCGCCCTGCTGCTCATGCTGGGCCTCTTCGTCACCGGGACCGCCTACTCGGCGGTCGCCCCCAAGGACGCGGAGGCCACCGTCTCGCAGGCCAACGATGCCGAGAACGGCAAGAAGCTCTTCACCGCGAACTGCGCCAACTGCCACGGCACCAACGGTCTGGGCATCAAGGACGCCGGCCCGAGCCTGGCCGGTGTCGGCGCCGCCTCCGTCGACTTCCAGATGGGTACCGGTCGCATGCCGATGGCCGCGCCGGACGTCCAGGCCCCCGGCGACATCCGGGTGAAGTTCTCCGACGAGGAGATCGCCGACATCGGCGCCTACGTCGCGACGCTCGGCGCTGGCCCGGCCGTGCCCGACGAGGAGTACACCGACGGCTCGAAGGGTGACCCGGGCAAGGGCGGGCAGATCTTCCGCGTCAACTGCGCCATGTGCCACTCCAGCGCCGGCGCCGGTGGCGCGCTGACCCGCGGCAAGGACGCCCCGCCCGTCCAGGGCGTCTCAGGCAAGCACATCTACGAGGCCATGGAGACCGGCCCGCAGAGCATGCCCGTCTTCAACGACGCCAACCTCTCCCCCGAGGACAAGCGCGACGTCATCGCCTACATCCAGGGCATGGAGGAGGCCGGGAGCCCCGGCGGCAACGGGCTCGGCAACTACGGGCCGGTGCCCGAGGGCCTCTTCGTCTGGACCATCGGCCTGGGCCTCCTCGTAGGCTTTGCCGTCTGGCTCGGCCAGAAGTCCGCCTGACAGACCTGACAACTCGCCACACAGACAGGACCCACGACAGATGAGTGAGCACACCCCGACAGGGGCCGAGCCGGAAGAGCCCACGGGCTCCGAGCCGGCCCGCCTCGACCAGGGCCACGTGCAGGGCACCGGCGGTGTCCCGGAGCAGTTCGCCAACCCCGGCCTTCCTCCCCACGTGCTGCGCAACGCCGACCGGGACGAGAAGGCGGCCAAGCGCGCCGAGCGTCAGGTGGCCCTGCTGTTCCTCCTGTCCATCCTCGGTACGGTGCTCTTCCTCGTGGCCTACTTCATGGTCGACGTGGAGACCAAGGTCTGGGTCCCCGTGACCAACGAGATGAGCCTGTCCAACCTGCTCCTCGGGCTCGGGCTCGCCTTCAGCCTCCTCGGCATCGGGCTCGGTGCCGTCCACTGGGCCAAGACGCTCATGCCCGACACCGAGGTCGTCGAGATGCGCCACCCGATGCGCTCGGCGGACGAGGACCGGCAGGGCTTCGTCGACACGATGCTCGAGGGCGGCGAGAGCTCCCAGCTCACTCGCCGCCCGCTCCTCAAGATGACCTTCGGCGCCGCCATGGGTCTCTTCGCCCTGCCGCTGCTCGTCCAGATCGGCGGCTCCCTCGGCCCGCTCCCGCGCAACGACCTCTCGGTGACCTTCTGGGACGAGAGCGAGAACGGCAAGTCCGACCGGCTCCGGCTCCACCGGGACCCCGAGGACACCCCGATCCGTCCCGGTGACGTCACCATCGGCTCGGTCTTCCACGTCCAGCCCGAGGGCCTCCTCGAGCTCCACGACGACAAGCTCAGCGAGATGAGCAAGACCTCGGTCCTCCTCATGCGGCTGGACCCGAAGGACTTCCAGGACACCGACAAGGGCCGCAAGGCGCGCGACTGGGGTTACCAGGGCATCGTCGCCTACTCCAAGGTGTGCACCCACGTCGGCTGCCCCGTCGGCCTCTACGAGCAGACGACCCACCACCTCCTCTGCCCTTGCCACCAGTCCACCTTCGACGTGACCAACGACTGCGAGGTGATCTTCGGTCCCGCCGGGCGTCCGCTGCCGCAGCTGAAGATCACCGTCGACAGCGACGGCTACCTCATCGCTGACCAGCCCTTCCAGGAACCGGTCGGCCCGAGCTTCTGGGAGCGTGGAGAATGACGACCGCACGTACTCGTCCCGCCGACGACCTCCGCGCTGACGACGCGCCGGCGAAGGCCCCCACGTCCGCCGGCATGAAGAAGGCCGGCGGCGTCGCCGGGTGGATCGATGACCGGACCGGCGCCGCCAAGGGCGTCGGCTACCTCATGAAGAAGGTCTTCCCCGACCACTGGTCCTTCATGCTCGGCGAGATCGCCATGTACTCGATGATCGTGTGCATGCTCACCGGAGTCTTCCTCACCTTCTGGTTCGACCCCTCGATGGCGCACACGACCTATCAGGGCAGCTACGCGCCGCTCCAAGGCGTCGAGATGTCGCGCGCCTACGCCTCGACCCTCGACATCTCCTTCGACGTCAAGGGCGGACTGCTCATCCGGCAGATCCACCACTGGTCGGCGCTGATGTTCATCGTGGCTCTCTCGGTCCACATGCTCCGCGTCTTCTTCACCGGCGCCTTCCGCAAGCCGCGTGAGATCAACTGGGTCATCGGTTGCATCCTCTCGCTGCTCGCGCTCGTCGAGGGCTTCGCCGGGTACTCCCTCCCGGACGACCTCCTCTCCGGCACCGGTCTGCGCGCCGCGCAGGGCTTCATGGTCGCCGCCCCGGTCATCGGCAGCTACCTCAGCTACGGCCTCTTCGGTGGCACCTTCCCGGGCGACGACATCATCCCGCGCCTCTACTCGGTGCACATCCTCCTGCTGCCGGCCCTGCTCATCGTGCTCTTCACCGTGCACATCGTGCTCGTCGCGCTGCAGAAGCACACGCAGTACCCCGGACCGGGCAAGACCGAGGACAACGTCGTCGGCTTCCCCGTCATGCCGGTGTACGCCGCGAAGGCCGGTGGCTTCTTCTTCATCGTCTTCGGCGGGCTGGCGCTCATCTCCTCGCTCGTCCAGATCAACGCGGTCTGGGTCCACGGCCCCTACGAGCCCAATGCGACGACGGCCGGCGCCCAGCCGGACTGGTACATGGGCTTCCCGGACGGTGCCCTGCGCCTCCTGCCCGGGTTCATGGAGTTCGAGACCTTCGGGTTCACCTGGGCATGGCCGGTCATCGTCGGCGCCCTCCTCGTCATCCCGGCCTTCTACGGCGCGATGATCGCCTACCCCTTCATCGAGGCCTGGGTCACCGGCGACAAGCGCGAGCACCACCTGCTCGACCGCCCGCGCAATGCCCCGACCCGCACCGGTATCGGCATGGCCGGCCTCACGCTCTACGGCGTGCTCATGTTCGCCGCGAGCAACGACATCATGGCGATCAAGTTCGGGATGTCGATCAACGACATCACCCTCATCCTGCGGGTGCTGACCTTCGCCGGCCCGATCATCGCCTTCTGGGCGACCCGACGGATCTGCCTCAGCCTCCAGCGTCACGACCGTGACCTCGTCCTCCACGGACGCGAGAGCGGCCGCATCCACCGCGGTGCCGGGGGTGACTTCGAGGAGGTCCACGAGCCGATCGACGAGTACACCCGGTGGACCCTCGTCCAGCACGAGGCGACTCCCCCGCTGGAGCTCGAGCCGGCCGTCGACGAGAACGGCGTGGAGAACAAGAAGAGTGCGCGCAAGAACAAGCTGCGCGAGAAGCTGCACTCCTTCTACTTCGCCGGCTCGGTCGACCCGGTCACCCCTGCCGAGCTCGAGGCCGCGCACCACGAGCACGGTCACGGGCACGACCACGAGGCTGTCGAGAGCCGGGACAGGGACTCGATCTCGAGCCACTGACCGCCCACGCCCACGGCCCCGGAGACCTCGTCTCCGGGGCCGTGGGCGTCCCCGGGCGCGCGGGTGCGAGGATGGCGAGGACATGAGCGCGCCCCGGTCCCAGACGAGGACACCGCCCCGCCCCGCATCGCTCGTCCTGACGACGGTGCTGCTGGCGCTGCTCGGGATGTTCGGGCCCTTCTCGATCGACACGGCCTTCCCGGCCTTCGCCGAGATGGGCGCCGACTTCGAGGTCTCCGACTCCTCGATGCAGCTCGTCATCAGCGCCTACCTCGGCTCCTTCGCGGTCATGAGCCTCGTCCACGGCCCGCTGAGCGATGCCCTCGGCCGCAAGCCGGTCATGGTGACCGGCGCGATCGTCTACGCCCTCGCCTCGATCGGCTGCGCCCTCTCCCCCTCCCTGCCGGTCCTGCTCCTCTTCCGCGTCCTCCAGGGCGCCTCGGCCGGGGCCGGGACGATCGTCTCGCGCACCGTCGTCCGCGACCTCTACGAGGGACCGGCCGCCCAGCGGCTCATGGGCTCGGTGGCGATGATCTTCGCGGTGGCCCCGGCCCTCGCCCCGATCATCGGCGGGTGGTTGCTCCTCCTCGGCCCGTGGCAGCTCGTCTTCTGGTTCCTCTGCGCCTTCGGCGCGGTCATCGCCGTCACGACGCTCACCCTGCTGCCGGAGAGCCACCCACCGGAGGCACGGACACCGATGCACCTCACGAGCATCGCCACGGGCGTCCTCCACGTCGCCCGGATCCGCAGCTTCCAGGTCCTCGCCGCGGCCCAGGCCTTCTCCTTCGCCGGGCAGTTCCTCTACATCGCCGCCGCGCCGATCTTCGTCGTGACCCTCCTGGGGAAGGGAGCGCAGGACTTCTGGGTCCTCTTCGTCCCCATGGTGGCCGGGATGATGCTCGGGTCACTCACCAATGCCCGTCTCGCCGAGCGGGTGAGCGGGCCCGGCCTCATCATCGGCGGCCAGGCGGTGGCGATCACCGGGGCCGTCCTGGGGCTCGCCCTGGCGTTGGCACCGGCGACCAGTGGGCTCCCCTGGGCGGTCGTCGGCCCCACGGCCATCGGCTTCGGCACCGGCATCTCGCTGCCCGTCTACCAGCTCGCCCTCCTCGATGCCGTCCCGCACGCCCGAGGGACCGCAGCGTCGGTGTCGACCTTCCTCATGCTCCTGCTCAACGCGGTCCTCTCGAGCGCGGTGGTCCCGCTCGCGGCGACCTCCCTGGCGCGCCTGTCCGCGACGAGCCTGGCCCTCCTCGTCCTGGGCGTCTCCTGCTTCCACCTGCACCGCGTCGCCACCCGGCGACCCACGCCGACCCCGCCCGCACTTCCGGAGGTGACCTGATGGTCCAGATCAGCGAGGAGGACTTCGAGTCCGCCTTCCGCGATGCCCTCGACGAGGTGCCGCAGGAGCTCCTCGACATGCTCGACAACGTGGCCTTCTTCGTCGAGGACGAGCCGGGGCCCGAGCACGCGGACCCGGGACTGGGCGCGGAGGACAACGCGCAGTTGCTCGGAATCTACCTGGGCACGCCCCTCACCGAGCGCGACGGTGGGTGGGCGGCCGGTGCCCTGCCCGACCGGATCGTCCTCTTCCGCGGACCGCTCACGCGCATGTGCCACGACCTCGAGGAGCTGCGCGAGGAGATCGCCATCACCATCGTCCATGAGGCCGGGCACCACGTCGGGATCGACGAGGAGCGCCTCCACGAGCTCGGGTGGGGGTGACCCTCAGGAGAGGGCGCTCTGCTCCTGCCAGTCGGCGTAGGAGTACTGCCACACGCCGATGCCCTCCGTCGGGAGGAACTCTCGGTCGGACCCGGTGAAGTCCACCGGGTCCCCCGGCAGGGAGTTCTCGTAGAACCAGCGGGCATTCTGCGGGGCCATGTTGACGCAGCCGTGCGACACATTGCTGCTGCCCTGGCTGCCGACCGACCACGGGGCCGAGTGGATGAACTCACCCGTCCACGTGACGCGGACGTTGAAGTCCGTGTCGACCTTGTAGTACCCGGGTTCCCCCTTCTCGATCCCGACCGTCTCGGAGTCCATCGTCATCTCGCGCTGCTTGTTGATGACGACCTTCATCCCGGAGCGGGTCTCGGTCTCCTTGCCCGGCTTGCCGCTGCTCACGGGGTAGGTCTGGACCGTCTTGCCCCCACGGGTCACGGTCATCTCGTGGTCGGCGATGTCGACCGTGGACGTCTGCTCACGGCCGATGGTCATCGACCCGCTCGCGTCCTCACCGACCCACTTGTCCTCCCCGGTCCGGAAGCCGGTGATGGGGGCATCGACGGTGACCTTGGTGCCGGGCTCCCAGAAGTCCTTGGGCCGCCACATGAGCTGTCGGTTGTCCAGCCACCCCCAGGACCCCTCGACCTTCGGGGTGGTCTTGACGGAGACCGCCTCCTCGATGGCCTTGCGGTACTCGGGATCGGTGACCTCGCTGTCGAACTGGATGCTCACCGGCATGCCCACACCCACGGTCTGCCCGTCGTAGACGACGCCGTAGGTGGCGATGGTCTCCGGCTCGTGGGTGGTGAAGGTGCTCTTCTGGGTCGTCGACCCGCCCTCGGGCCCCTCCGCGGTCACGGCAACGGTGTACGTCGCATCCGGCCTCATCCGCCCGGTCGAGGACCACTTCTGGCCCTCGACCTCCCCTTCGACCTCGTGGCCACCGGGCTCGGTGACGGTGACCTTCGAGAGGTCGCCGCGCATGACCTGGACCTCGATCGGGTCATCCGGCATGACGCCGGAGCTCCCCTTGCCGGGGCTGACCTTGACCTCGGCCGCGGGCAGCTCCTGGCCCCCGGTGGCCGAGGAGCTCGATCCCGAGCCCTCCCCCGAGGGAGTGCTACCCGCGCAGCCCGCCATGACGACGAGGACGACGACGGCACAGCAGAGGACCCGGAGACGGGTACTGATGACCTTCACGGAAGAACTGCCCCCCAAGAGAACATGCACGATGCGTCGCCGCCGAGGGGACGGGACGCACCGCGATCACACAACACGCTGGAAGGGGCCAGGACGCTCTCGCCCGTGGCCCCTTCCGGTCGAGTGTACGCCTCTCAGTGGGCGTGCTCGCCCAGGTAGTACTCGAAGACCCAGCCACAGACCGCCCAGGCTCCGATGATGAAGCCGAAGGCCATGACCCAGCCACCGACGGCGACCCCGAGGAAGATCACGGCGGCGGCGAGCGAGAGCCAGAGCGGCCACCAGGAGTAGGGCGCGAAGGTGCCGTACGGGCCCTCCTGCTGGTGGATCTCGCCGTCCTCGTCGTCCTCCGGTCGGGCCGGCAGCTTGCGGGCGGCCGTCCAGAGGAAGAAGGCGATCATGAAGCCGAGCCCGGCGCAGAGCAGGAGCGCGACCCAGCCGACCGGCTCCTCCCAGCTGGTCACGAGCCCGTAGGCGAGCCCGACGACGGCGAAGAAGATGCCGATACCGGCGAAGAAGATGGTCTCGACCTTGAGCGTCTTCATCGGGTGACCTCATCCTGGCTCGTCGTGGCGGTCTTCTTCGCAACCCGGGCGCGGATCGCTGCGGGCGCGTACTCGGGGTGCATCATGTCGAAGACCGGACGCTCGGAACGGATGGGCGGGATCGAGGTGAAGTTGTGCCGCGGCGGCGGGCACGAGGTGCCCCACTCGAGGCTGCCTCCGTAGCCCCACGGGTCGTCGACCTCGACCCTCGGTGCGCTGACGTGGGTCTTCCACACGTTGTAGAAGAAGGGCAGGAAGCTCACCGCGAGGATGAGGGAGCCCACCGTCGAGATCTGGTTGGCGAGCTGGAAGTTGTCCTCCGGCATGTAGTCGGCGTAGCGGCGCGGCATGCCCTCGACACCCAGCCAGTGCTGGATGAGGAAGGTCATGTGGAAGCCGACGAAGAGCAGCCAGAAGTGCACCTTGCCGAGGAACTCGTTCAGCATCTTGCCCGTGAGCTTGGGCCACCAGAAGTACATCCCGCCGAAGAAGGAGAAGACGATGGTGCCGAAGAGCACGTAGTGGAAGTGCGCGACGATGAAGTAGGTGTCGGTGATGTGGAAGTCCATCGCCGGGCTGGCCATGATGATGCCGGTCAGACCGCCGAAGAGGAAGGTCACGAGGAAGCCGATCGCCCAGACGAGCGGCGTGCTGAAGACGAGCTTGCCGCCCCACATCGTGCCGATCCAGTTGAAGAACTTCACGCCCGTCGGGACCGAGATCGCCATCGTCATGATCGCGAAGAAGGGCAGGAAGACCTGGCCGGTGCCGTACATGTGGTGGGCCCACACGGAGACGGACAGGGCCGCGATGGCGATGGTCGCGAAGACGAGCGTCTTGTAGCCGAAGATCGGCTTGCGCGAGAACACCGGGAGGATCTCGGAGATCACGCCGAAGAAGGGCAGCGCGAGGATGTAGACCTCGGGGTGCCCGAAGAACCAGAACAGGTGCTGCCAGAGCAGCGCTCCCCCGCTCTCCGCGGCGAAGATGTGGCCGCCGAAGCGTCGGTCGACGCCGAGGCCGATGAGGGCCGCCGCGAGGACCGGGAAGGCCATGAGAATGAGCACCGAGGTGATGAGGACGGTCCACGTGAAGACCGGCATCCGGAACATCGTCATGCCCGGCGCGCGCATGCAGATGATCGTCGTGATGAAGTTGACCGCACCGAGGATGGTGCCGAAGCCGGAGAGGGCCAGGCCCCAGACCCACAGGTCACCGCCGATGCCGGGGCTGTACGTCGGGTCGGAGAGCGGCGCGTAGGCGGTCCACCCGAAGGCGGCGGCGCCACCCGGGGTGAGCAGGCCGGCAGCCGCGATGATCCCGCCGAACAGGTAGAGCCAGTAGGCGAACATGTTCAACCGCGGGAAGGAGACGTCGGGCGCACCGATCTGCAGCGGCATGAGCGCGTTCGCGAAGCCCGCGAAGGAGGGTGTCGCGAAGAGCAGCAGCATGATCGTGCCGTGCATCGTGAACATCTCGTTGAACTGCTCGGGGTTGTCCACCACCTGCAGGCCCGGGGCCCACAGCTCGAGGCGGATCACGAGGGCCATGAGCCCGCCGAGGAGGAACCAGGCGAAGCTCGTGACGAGGTAGAGGTTGCCGATGACCTTGTGGTCGGTCGACGTGATGTAGCGGAAGAACTGCGTCCCCGCCCGCTCACGCCGCGCGATGGTCCGCTCAGAGGGCTGCTTCTCGTCCGTGCTGCGGGCGAGTGCGCCGGAGATGGCCGACATCAGTTCTCCTCATCCTGGCGCGCCTCGGAGTCCAGGAGGTCCGTGTCGCGCTCGTTGATCTTCTCGCGGTTGAGGTCGTTCTCCAGGAGACCAGTCTGGCCCTTGTCCTCGAGCTCGGCCATGTGGGCGTCGTACTCGTCGCGCTCGACGACCTTGACGTTGAAGAGCATCTGACCGTGGTAGGCGCCGCAGAGCTCGGCGCACTTGCCCTGGAAGGTGCCGGTCTCGGTCGGCGTCACCTGGAAGCGGTTGACGATGCCGGGGTTGACGTCCATCTTCTCGAGGAAGGCGGGCACCCAGAAGGAGTGGATGACGTCGCGCGAGGTGAGCTGGAACTCGACCCGCTCGTCGACCGGCAGGTAGAGGGTGGGCAGGTTCTTCTCGTGCCCCTCCTTGCCGTCGAGGGGGGCCATGTGGCCGGCCTCGTGGACGTTGTCGTCGACGTAGTTGAAGTCCCAGCTCCACTGCTTGCCGACGACGTTGATCGTCGTGTCCGGCTCCTGGGAGACATCGGTGAGCTCGTGCTGCGCCTGCTGGTTGTAGTAGAAGAGCGCGCCGACCATGAGCATCGGGACGACCGTGTAGAGGATCTCGAGCGGCACGTTGTACTGCAGCTGGACCGGCAGCGAACCGTCGTCGTCCTTGCGGCGGCGGTAGGCGACCATGCACCACAGGGTCAGGCCCCAGACGAGGACGCCGACGGCGAGCGCGGCGACCCAGGACCAGATCCAGAGGTTCTCGACGTGCGTGGACTGCTCGGTGATCCCCTCGGGCAGGTACCCGTTCTTGGGATCGGTGTTGACGCCGACCGCGCTGCAGGCCGAGACGGCCGAGATCGCGACGACGAGTCCGATGGCACCGATACCCCGACGCGTACGCCGGGAGGTCGTGCTCGAAGACACAGGCAAGGGGCACCTACTACTGGTCCGAAGTGTTCAGAAGACAGCCTCACATTACCGCAGGTACGACGGCGATCAGGCGAAGGGTGGCACTAGCCTGCATGCGTGGCGCAACAATCGGATTCGTCCCCCTCGAACCCCGCGTCGGTCCCCTCTGCGGAGGGGCTCGACGGGCTCCTCGACGCCACCCCCGGCCCCCTCCATCCCGCGGCCGCGGAGACCTGGCGAGCGGCCGGCCGGTTGGCCTGGGCGGACCCCACCGCACGGCATGCTGCGGGGCGGCGGAGCCGGGCCCTCCTCGACCGCGCCCGAGCGGTCCTCGCCGAGGGTCTCGACGTCCGGCCCGAGGAGGTCACGCTCCACGCCAGTGGTGACCAGGCGGCCCGTGCCGCCCTCTCCGGCGTGTCGCGGGGGCGACGGCGGCGCACCGGCGCTCCCGTGGCGAGCGCGGTGGAGCACTCGGGCCTCCTGCGCTGGCTCCGCGCAGGGCCCACCCCACCCACGGAGGTGGCCGTGACCGGGAAGGGGGCGGTGGACCTCGCGGCCTGGCGGACGGCGATGACCGGGGAGACCCCCTTCGCGGTCCTCCAGTCGGCGAACCACGAGGTTGGGACCCGCCAGCCGCTCGCGGCCGCCCGGGCCGTCGCCGCCGAGCACGGTGTCCCGCTCGTCGTGGACGCCCGGGGCACGGTGGGACGGGAGGCACCACCGACGGACTACGACGTCCTCGTCGCGGAGTCCGCGCTCTGGGGAGGACCCCGCCTCGGCGTCCTCGTCGTCCGGACGGGCACCCGCTTCGTGCCGCACCACCCGCCGAGCCCGCACGAAGGGGGGTACGCCCTCGATCCCGTCGACGTCCCCACGGCCCTCGCCGCGGCCGAGGCCTGGCAGCAGGCCGAGGCCTCGCGCGAGGAGGACGGGCAGGTCGCCCGCGATCTCGTCGCCCGGGTTCGCGCCGCTGCAGCGGCCATCGACGCCGTCGACGTCGTGGGCGACCCGGAGGACCGGGTCCCGCACATCTGCACCTTCTCCATCCTCTACGTCGACGGGGAGACGATCGTCGACGAGCTGGCCCGTCGCGGGCTCGCCGTGGGATCCGGGTCAGCCTGCACGGCCGACACGCTCGAGCCGAGCCACGTCCTCGCCGCGATGGGCGCCCTGACCCAGGGCAATGTCCGGCTCGTCCTCCCGCTCGGGGCGGTGTCCCCCACCCGCACGGAGGACGTCGAGCGCCTCTGCACGCTGCTGCCGGAGGTCGTCGAGACCTGCCGGCGGCGGCTGGGCTGACCCCGGCCCCCTAGGACACGGCGCCGAAGTTGATCGCCGGCGCCCCGAGCGCGTCCGGCAGCCGGGCGAGGTACTCCCGGCGGTGGACCTCCTCGACGCCCATGGACCCCAGGTGGGGCGTGCGCCACTGGACGTCGATGATCCGACGCGGGTCACCGTCGGCACTGATGATCCGGTCGAGGTGGACCAGCGCGGTCTTCGACGCGTCGGTCGCGTGGTGGAACATCGACTCCCCCGCGAAGAGGCCGCCGATCGCGACCCCGTAGAGGCCGCCGACGAGCCTGCCGTCCGGGTCGCGCACCTCGATGCTGTGCGCCCAGCCGAGGGTGTGCAGCTCGGCATAGGCCGCGGCGACGTCATCGGTGATCCAGGAGCCCTCCCGGGACGGGTCGGCGCAGGCGGCGACGACCTCGGAGAAGGCCTCGTCGACGGTCACGGTGAACCGGCGCATGGAGCGGCGCAGGGACCGGGACACGTGCGCCCGGCCCGGCTGGAGCACCCCGCGCCACGTGGGGCACCACCACCCCATGGGTGGAGACCCCCCTTCGCCCAGGCCCATGGGGAAGATCCCGAGGCGGTAGGCCGTGACGAGGGAGGAGGGGTCGAGGCGGCCGCCGATCCCGACGACCTCCGCCTCGTGGCCGGAGGCCACCGACTGCAGGCCGGCGCGGAGGTACCCCGCCCAGAGGGCGGTCCCCCCGGTGGGCTCGATCGGCGGGAAGGGCGCGCTCATGCCCGGCTGCCGGCTCCCCGCTCAGGGGCGCGGGCAGCGGATGTGCCCGGAGATGAGGTCGGCGCTCTCGCTGCCGTAGGCCTCGGCCAGACGCTCGAGGAAACGGGCGGTGCCCAGCTCGTACTCCTGCGTACCAACGGTCTCGATGACATAGGTCGCGAGCATCGAGCCGAGCTCCGCCGACTCCCGCAGGGGCAGGCCCTCGGCGACGCCGGTGAGGAAGCCGGCGCGGAAGGCGTCACCGACGCCGGTCGGGTCGGCCTTCGTCACCTCGCGGGCGGCGCCGACGACGATGTCCTCGTCGAGGTCCTTGCCGGAGATGCGCACGCCGTCCTTGCCGAGGGTCGTGACCCGGTAGGAGACGCGGGAGTTGATCTCCTCCTGGCTCCAGCCGGTCTTCTGCGCGGTGAGGTGGGACTCGTACTCGTTGGTGACGAGGTACTCGGCGCCGTCGATGAGCTCGCGGATGAGTCCACCGTCGCCGAAGGCGAGCTGCTGGCTCGGGTCGGAGACGAAGGGGAGGCCGCGGGTCCGGCACTCGGCGGTGTGCCGGCGCATGGCCTCGGGGTCGTCGGGCCCGACGAGGACGAGGTCGAGGCCGCCGAGGCGGTCGGCGATGGGGGCGAGCTCGATGTCCCGCGCCTCGGTCATGGCACCGGCGTAGAAGGTCGCGATCTGGGCCATGTCGTCGTCGGTCGTGCAGACGAAGCGGGCCGTGTGCTGGGTGTCGGACACCTTGACCGAGTCGCAGTCGACGCCGTGCCGCTCGAGCCAGCTGCGGTAGTCGGCGAAGTCCTCGCCGACGGCACCGACGAGCACCGGCCGCTGACCGAGGTTGGCCATGCCGAAGGAGATGTTCGCCGCGACCCCGCCGCGGCGGATCTCGAGCTTGTGCGCGAGGAAGCTCACCGAGATCTTGTCGAGCTGGTCGACGACGAGCGAGTCGGCGAAGCGACCCGAGAAGGTCATGAGGTGGTCGGTGGCGATGGATCCGGCGATGGCGATGGGCACCGGGCCACCCTACAGACGGCGACATGACGAAGGGCTTCCCCACCTGCTCGGGTGGGGAAGCCCTTCGTCGTGCCGGGCGCGAGGCGCTCGGCTCAGCTGAAGCTGTCGCCGCAGGCGCAGGAGCTGCCCGCGTTGGGGTTGTCGATGGTGAAGCCCTGCTTCTCGATGGTGTCGGCGAAGTCGATCGTCGCACCGGAGAGGTAGGGCGCGCTCATCCGGTCGACGACGACCTCGACGCCACCGAAGTCGCGCACGAGGTCCCCGTCGAGCGAGCGCTCGTCGAAGTACAGCTGGTAGATCAGGCCCGAGCAGCCGCCGGGCTGGACGCCGATGCGCAGGCGAAGGTCGTCACGGCCCTCCTGCTCGAGGAGCGACTTGACCTTGCCGGAGGCGACATCGGTGAGGATGACGCCGTGGGTCTCGGTCTCGGTGGTGGCCTGGGTGTCCTGGACGCTCATGCGATGTCCTCACGGCTCGGGTACGAAGTCTCGGTGACGGAGTCCGTCACATCGGGGCCAACACGGTGGGTCATCGGGTTGTTCCCGACCCTCACCATACGCCTCTCGTCCAGCGTCACCGGCGGGGTGACCACGTGGCGGCGACCCGCGCCGCCCGGTCGGCGAGGGTGCCGACGGGGTCGGCCATCGCCTGCTCGACCCCCGCGTGCTTGTCGGCGACGGCATAGGTGCCGCTCAGGCCGAGCGCCATCGCCTCGCGGCGGCCGATGAGGACCTGCCCGGCGAGGGCGACCGCCGGCGTCGCGTGGGCCGCGGCCACCTCGGCCACACCCGCGACGACCTTGCCCTGGAGGCTCTGCCAGTCGAGGCACCCCTCGCCCGTGATGACGACGTCGGCGGCCGCGACGAGGGCGTCGAGGCCGACCGCCTCGATGACCGTCCCGACCCCGCTCGTCCGGCGGGCCCCGAGGAGCATGAGGGCGTACCCCACGCCGCCCGCGGCGCCGGCGCCCGGCTCGCGGTCGAGGCGACGCTCCCGGCCCGTGAGGAGGTCCGTGCCGGCGGGAAGGGCACGGCGCACCTGCTCGGCGAAGTGCCCCAGCGCCGCTTCGAGGACCTGGGACTGGTCGGGGGTCGCCCCCTTCTGCTCGGAGAAGACAGCGCTGGCACCCTGGAGGCCGAGGAGCGGGGAGGCGACGTCCGTGGCGGCGACGAGCTCGACCCCGGCGAAGCGCTCGCGGACCCCGGCGAGGCCGGCCAGATCGCCCTCGCGCGTCGCGATGAGCCCGGCTCCGCCTCCCCCGAGGACCTCGCGTGGCCCGGCGCCGAGGGCGCCGAGCATGCCCGCGCCGGCATCATTCGTGCCCGAGCCACCGAGGCCGACGACGATCCGGTCGACCTCCTGCTCGAGCGCGGCCGCGAGGAGCTCGCCGAGGCCCCAGGTCGTCGTCACCCCGGGGTCACGCTCGGTCGCGTCGAGGAGGTGCAGGCCGATCGCCTGGGCGGACTCCACCCAGGCGGTGCGGCGGCCCCCTTCGTCCGTCGTGATGTGCAGGGCGGTGGGCACGCTGCCACCCCGTGGCCCCGTGACCGTGACGATCGAGGAGTCGCCGGCCCGTGCGCTCGTGAGCACGTCGATGAATCCGGGGCCGCCGTCGGAGAGCGGGACGAGCGTGAGGAGGTCGTCGGGTGCCTTGCGGCGCCATCCGGCCGCGATCGCCTCCGCCGCCTGGGTCGCGGTGAGGGTGCCGGTGAAGCAGTCCGGGGCGATGAGCACGTGCACCCATGGACTCTATCGAGGGTCCTGCGACCCCTGTGGGACCATGCCTGCCGTGAGCGTCACGACGAAGTCCTCGCCCCAGCCCCTCTCGCTCCTCGTCCTCGGACAGGGCACCGACCCGCACTCGGAGCGGGGTGTGGAGTGCCCCGGCGACCTGCCGGCCCCCTCCGACCCCGACCTCGTCGCGCGTGCCCGGGCGGCCAAGGAGGCCCTCGGGGATAGCGTCTTCGTCCTCGGGCACCACTACCAGCGCGACGAGGTCATCGAGTTCGCCGACACCACGGGCGACTCCTTCAAGCTCGCGAAGCAGGCGGCGGCCCGTCCCGACGCGCCCTACATCGTCTTCTGCGGCGTGCACTTCATGGCCGAGTCGGCCGACATCCTCACGAGCGACGAGCAGACCGTCGTCCTGCCGGACCTCGCCGCGGGCTGCTCCATGGCCGACATGGCCGCGCTGCACCAGGTCGAGGAGTGCTGGGAGGAGCTCGTCGAGGCCGGTGTCGCGGAGTCGACGATCCCGGTGACGTACATGAACTCCTCCGCCGCGATCAAGGCCTTCACCGGACGTCACGGCGGGACGATCTGCACCTCGTCCAATGCCCGGACCGCACTCGCCTGGGCCTTCGACGAGGTCGGGGGCGTCGACGGTGAGGGCAAGGTCCTCTTCCTCCCCGACCAGCACCTGGGCCGCAACACCTGGGCCCGTGACCTCGGCCGGGATCTCGACGACTGCGTCGTGTGGGACCCGCACAAGCCCATGGGCGGACTCACCGTCGAGGAGATCCGGGCGGCCCGGATGATCCTCTGGCGCGGGCACTGCTCGGTGCACGGCCGGTTCACCGTCGACGCCGTGGAGACGGCCCGGCGGGAGATCCCCGGCGTGCGCGTCATCGTCCACCCCGAGTGCCGCCACGAGGTCGTCGAGCTCGCCGACGAGGTCGGGTCGACGGAGAAGATCATCGCCACCGTCGCGGCCGCTCCCCCCGGCACGAAGTGGGTCGTCGGCACCGAGCTCAACCTCGTCCAGCGACTCGGGCAGATGTTCCCCGAGCAGGACATCAGCTTCCTCGAGAAGAACGTCTGCTACTGCTCGACGATGAACCGCATCGACCTCCCGCACCTCGTGTGGGCGCTCGAGTCCCTCGTCGAGGGCCGCGTCGTCAACCCGATCGTCGTCGACGAGACGGTGGCCGCGCAGGCCCGCACCGCCCTCGACCGGATGCTCGCCCTGCCCGGGGAGACCTCGAAGGACTGAGGTCCTCCCCTTCGCGCGCGCTCTCCGTCACTCCTGCGTGAGGAAGTCTCGCAGGCCGGCCAGGTCGTCGGTGTTGATGTGGTCGACGCCGGCCGCCCGCAGCTCCCGCCAGAGGTTGGTCCGCGCCTGACCGGAGATGTCGTTGGTCGCCCAGAAGCGCACGCGGTAGCCGTCGCGGTGCGCGCTCTCGACGTAGGCATGGAGCCGCTCGCGCTCCGCGGCCGGCATCTCGCCGACGCCCTGCCAGGTGAAGAGCGTCGTCCAGTTCTCGCTGACGAGCGGCATGAGGTCGGCGTCCGCACCCGAGTCCAGGTCGCTGGAGCGCCCGTCGTAGAAGGAGTAGCGCGTCGTCGCCGCCTCCATCTCGGCCCGCGGTCGGTTGCCGCTGATGACGGCCTCGACGGCGCGGTCCTTGACCTTGCCCTTGTGCACGCGGGTGAAGACCTGCGCGTGCTCGGCGAGCTCGGCCTCGACGGCCCGCCACGTCGACGGCCCGTCGCTCTTGATGTCGATGAGCAGCTGGACGTCGCCGCGGTAGCCCGGGTAGATCTGCTTGCCGTTGGGCGAGGCGATCTCCGTCAGCGGGTCGAGGTAGGCCTCCTCGAGGGTCGGCGCGTCGTCGACCTCCCACTCGTCGTGGGCGACGCGCAGCTCGCCGTCGACGAGCCAGACATCGGCCTCCACCGACGTGAACCCGTGCTCGAGCGCGTCCAGCAGCGGGCGCTCGTGCTCGTAGTCGTTGTGGGCGTGGGCCTGCGGCAGCGGGGTGCCGAGGTCGACGGGGTCGGCCCCCGGCGCCGCGTGTGCGGCGCCGGCGGGCAGGGTCAGGGCGAGGGTGGAGGCCGTGACGGCCAGGGCACGGGAGACACGGGTCATGGGGCCCACCGTGCCGAGCCCGGGTGTCGCCGGCACGCCCACGGGGTGAACGATCCGCCAACGCCCGGCCTGCAGCGGGTCAGACGGAGCGGACCATCCCGGTCTCGTCGAGGAGGGGGTTGTGCGCGACGGGGACCCGCTCCCCTTCGCTCGGGGCTCCGGGGGCCGTGCCGGAGCCGAAGGGGGATCCGCCGAGCGACTCGCGGCCGTGTGGCTCGAGCCAGTTCGAGTAGTCCGGCCCGGCAGGGACGATGCCGGTGGGATTGATGTCCCGGTGGACCTCGTAGTAGTGGCTCTTGATGTGCACGAAGTCGGTCGTGTCACCGAAGCCGGGCGTGGTGAAGAGGTCCCGGGCGTAGGCCCACAGGACCGGCATCTCCGAGAGCTTGGAGCGGTTGGCCTTGAAGTGCCCGTGGTAGACCGCGTCGAAGCGCGCGAGCGTGGTGAAGAGGCGGACGTCGGCCTCGGTGATGTGGTCGCCCATGAGGTAGCGACGGGTGGCGAGACGCTCCTCGAGCCAGTCCATCGCCGTCCACAGCCGGTCGTAGGCGGCCTCGTAGGCGGCCTGGTCGCCGGAGAAGCCGCAGCGGTACACGCCGTTGTTGACCTCGGTGTAGACCCGCTTGTTGACGGCCTCCATCTCCTCGCGCAGGTGCTCCGGCCAGAGGTCCGGGGCGCCCTCGCGGTGGTACTCGCGCCACTGCGTGGAGAGGTCGAAGGTCATCTGGGGGAAGTTGTTCGTCACGACCTCGCCGGAGGGGATGTCGACGATGACCGGGACGGTGATCCCCTTCGGGTAGTCCGGGAACCGCTTGAGGTACGCGTCCTGGATGCGCGGGATCCCCAGCACGGGGTCGAGGTGGCCCTCGTCGAGGTCGAAGGTCCACGAGCGCTCGTCGTGCGTGGGCCCGGTGACCCCCATGGAGATGACGTCCTCGAGGCCGAGCAGGCGGCGCACGATGATGGCGCGGTTGGCCCAGGGGCAGGCGCGGGAGACGACGAGGCGGTAGCGCCCCGGCTCGACCGGCCACTCCCCCGACCCGTCCGAGGTGATCCGGTCCTCGATGTAGGTCGTGTCGCGGGTGTATTCCTTCTCGACGTAAGTGCCCTGTGCCATGCCCGTGATTCTAGTTGAAACCTTAACGAAATGCCACCGTCAGGCGAGGGCGGCCCGCACCTGCTCGAAGGTCGCCTCGTCGACGGCGACGATCCGCGCCTCCTCGACGTCGGTCGCCGCGGCGGAGATCGTCTCGACGGCGGCGGCGAT
>DXAR01000177.1 GCA_019116945.1 Candidatus Janibacter merdipullorum
GAAGCGCCTCCAGGCCTGGTTGCAGCGGCCGGCGGCGTGGAAGGCGACGATCACCGTCAACGCCCGCATCATGACCCTCTACCTGTGGCACATGACGGCGATGATGCTCCTGATCTGGGCGTCCTACGCCCTCGATGGCTGGGGCCTGGACATCGCTCCGGCGAGCGGGGACTGGTGGGCGACCCGGCCGGTGTGGTTCGCGGTCTGCGCCGTCGCCACGGCCGCCCTCATCGCCGTCTTCGGTCGGCTCGAGGACCCGAGCGTCGACCTGCGGCCCGCCCCGAGCACGTGGCGCCCGGTCATCGCGACGATCGCGGTGTGCGGTGGCCTCGCGGTCATGGCGAAGTCAGGCATCGTCTCCGACGCCGGCGTCCACTGGGTCTGGCCGGCCCTCCCCGTCGCAGCCCTCCTTCTGTTGAGGATGATCCCGCTCCGGGCGCTCATGCCCCGCCCGTGACCGCCTGACCGAAGTGGTGCCGCCGCACCCACGCGTGCATCGCGATGGCTGCGGCGGCACCGGCGTTCATCGACCGGGTCGAGCCGAACTGGCTGATCTCGAGGACGATTTCGCAGGCGGCGAGCATCTCCGGGCTGATGCCTGGGCCCTCCTGGCCGAGGACGAGGACGCACTCCCGGGGCAGGTCGTGGGTCTCGAGGGCAACCGAGCCGGGGATGTTGTCGATGCCGACGAGAGGAAGGGGGGTCCCCCCTTCGCCCGCCGTCGCCGCCCACGCGACGAGGGCCGCGACATCGCCGTGGTGATGCTCCACCTGGTAGCGATCGGTGACCATGGCGCCGCGCCGGTTCCACCGCCGCCGGCCGACGATGTGGAAGGCCGCGGCTCCCATGGCGTTGGCGGTGCGGACGACGGAGCCGATGTTGAAGTCGTGCTCCCAGTTCTCGATGGCGACGTGGAAGGCGTGGCGTCGGGTGGCGAGGTCGGCGGTGATCGCCTCGTGCGACCAGTAGCGGTAGCGGTCCTCGACATTGCGCCGGTCACCCTCGCGCAGCAGCTCGGGGTCCAGCCGGGCGTCCTGCGGCCACGGCCCCACCCACGGCCCGACACCGTGGCTCACAGCGGGTGCGGAGGATCCGCTCATAGCCTTGGCATGATCATCCGGGGTGCCCACGGGGCCCCACCGTAGACGCCACCGCCGCAGAAGGGCCGCATGAACACCATCGTCGACTGGGTCATCGAGCTGATGAAGGACATCGGGGGCCCGGGCATCGCGCTGGCGATCTTCCTCGAGAACATCTTCCCGCCCATCCCGAGCGAGGTCATCCTGCCGCTCGCCGGCTTCACCGCCGCCCAGGGGCACTACACCCGTGCCGAGGCCGTCCTGTGGGCCACGCTCGGCTCGGTGACCGGCGCACTGCTCCTCTACGGCATCGGCGCGGCCCTGGGCATGGACCGGCTGCGGGTCATCGCGCACAAGATGCCGCTCGTCGACGTCGCGGACGTCGACAAGGCCGACGCGTGGTTCACCAAGCACGGCCCCAAGGCCGTCTTCTTCGGTCGGTTCATCCCCGGCATCCGCAGCCTCATCTCGATCCCCGCGGGCATCGACCGGATGCGGGTCACGAGCTTCCTCGCCTACACGACCGCCGGCTCCCTGCTCTGGAACACGCTCTTCGTGTGGATCGGCTTCCAGCTCGGCGACCGGTACCACCTCGTCGAGGAGTACATGGACCCGATCAGCAAGGTCGTCTACGTGCTCATCATCCTGGCCGTCCTCGGCACGGTCGCGTGGATGGTGCGTCGGTCGATGCGCCGCCGGCACGACCCGGACGACTTCATCGACGCGGAGTCCCTCGACTAGCGGGGCCCGTGGCCGAGGACCATCGCGGCCAGCTGGGTCCGGGACCTCACTCCGGTCTTGCGGTAGATCCGGGTCAGCGTGCCCTCGACGGTCTTGACGCTCAGGTGCAGCCGCTGGGCGATCTCGCGGTTGCTCGAGCCCTCCGCGACGAACCCCGCGACCTGCTGCTCGGTGAGCGTGAGCGAGGAGAGCACGGTCTGGGGGTCTCCCGGGTCCGGGTCGTCCGGCTCGAGCGTGTGGAGCGCCGCCCCCTCGGGGAAGCGGGCCTGCACCCAGTCGTTCCACGGCTCGGCGTGGAGCGGTCGGAGGACCTCACGGGCGCGGGCGGCAGCCTCCCGGCTGCGTCCGGTGCGGCGCGCCCGACGCTCGACGTGGGCGAGGGTCACGAGCGAGCGGGCCGCCTCGATCGGCAGGCGGTGCTCCACCGCGCCGTCGGCCGAGCGGGTGGCAAGGGCCCGGCCCGCGTCGAGGTCCCCGCGCGCGGCAGCGATCTCGGCCGCGGCGCGGTCCACGGCGACGACGACCCCGGGCGCCCCGAGCCCGTCGTCGACGGCGGAGCGGACCTCGTCGAGCAGGCCCTCGGCCTCGGCGACGGCGCCGGTGAGCGCGAGCGCCATGACCGCATCCGTCTGCCAGCGAAGGGCGGTGATGTCCCGGATGCCGGCCTCGGCGTCGATGCGCCGCAGCTCGCGGTGGGCCTCGACGGCACCGTCGAGGTCGTCGAGGTGCAGCAGGGCGAGACCGAGGTGGGCAAGGTGCCGGCGGAGGTAGCGCTCGTCATGGTCCCGGCGGGCGAGCTCGACGCCGCGGGCGCTGACGACCCGGGCCCGCTCGAAGGAGCCACCGACCCCCTCGGCGATCGCTTCGATGAACCACGTCGTCGCCACCGGGGTGTCGAAGTGCGTGGCGGCCCGGGTCGCGCGCCCGGCGAGCTCGAGCGCCTCACGACCGCGGCCCTGGCGGGCGACGATCTCGACGAGGCTGCGCAGGACGTGGACGGTGTCGAAGCCGGCATCGGGTCCCACCCGGGTGAGCATGTCGACGAACTCCGAGCGGGCCGTGCGCAGGTCGTCGTCGTGCAGGGCGAAGCGCGCGGCGATGTAGCGGGCGGAGGTGTGGATCTGGCCCGGGCGGGGTTCCCCGGCGAGCCCGGCCGCCTCGTCGATGAGCGCCCGCGAGCGGGGGTCGCCGAGCATGCGTCCGACCGAGGCGCTGACCGTGAGGGCGTCGACGACGAGGTCGGTGCGCCCGGCCCTCTCGGCCAGACCGACCGCGCGTTGGGAGACGTCGAAGGCGGTGCGCAGGTCGCGGGTTCCGGCGAGGATGCGTCCCCGCTGGAGGAGGACGCGCGCCTGGAGGGCCGGGTCCTCGCGGGCCTCGTGGAGGGCGGCGACGAGCACCTCGTCGGGGGTGCCGTCGCCGAGCTCGAGCAGGGCGAGCTTGGCGCGGACGGTGAGGCTCGGGTCGGTGAGCTCGGCAGCGGCCTGGGTGGCCCGGTGGAGGACCCGAGTCTCCTTGCCGATGACGGCATTCTCGAGGCACAGCGTGAGCCACTCGGCGCGTTCCTCGGTGCCGGCATCCGCCGCGAGGAGGTAGAGCTGCGCGGCCAGGTCGTGCTCCCCCTTCGCCGCGCAGCCGCCGGCCGCCGAGGCGAGGTCCGCTGGCGTCGTGCCCGTGTCACCGGCGAGCGCGAGGTGGAAGCGGTTCAGCCCCTCGCTGTCGGCGTGCTCGGCGAGGTCGCGGTGCAGCGCGATGAGCTCGTCGCTGTCGACGGACTCGAGGAGGACGTCGCCCAGCGTGGTCGGGGTGAGCCGGAGGTAGTCGTCCTCGGTGACGAGCAGGCCGAGTGCGCGGGCGGTGCGGATGCTCTCCACCGCGCCATCACCGCCGAGCCGGGTGAGGGTCGCCGTCGTCGGCTGGTGCATCGCGGCGATGCGGCGCAGGGTCGCCATGACCGGCTCGGCGAGGCCACGGACGCTGCGACGGGCGAGGCCCCCGAGCTCGCGGGCCGCCTCGACCGGTGCGAGGCCGTCGACGGTGGCCGCGATGTCCCGGGCCAGGCCGGGGTTGCCCCCGGACTCCCGGTGGGCCCACAGCGCGGTGTCGGTGGGCACCCCGAACGCCGAGAGCAGCTCGACGGTGTCCGCAGCGGCGACGGGTGGGAGGTCCACGTGGACCATCGACAGCTCACGGACGGCCGACACGGGGGCGACGAATCCCGTCATCGGGTCCGGCTCGGTCGGCCCGACGCCTGCCACGATCCCGAGCGTCCCGGCGCCAAGACTGCGGGATGCGGCCGTGCGCAGCCCGGCGAGGCTCACCGGGTCCAGGTGCTGGGCGTCGTCGACGACGAGGACGAAGGGAGCGGATGCCGCCTCCGTGGTGAGCAGCTCGGTGAGGGCGTCCCCGAGCAGGGTGGCGGCATCGGTCTCCGGCAGGCTCCGGGGGTCGAGGAGGGTGGCGCGCATCCGCTCGGGCAGCTCGTCGAGGGTCCGTTGCGGGAACCCGGCCGCGACGACCGATGCACCGTGCCCCGGCACGCCGCGGCGGTGCAGCCGGACGGTGATGACGTGCGGGAGGGCGGCGGCGACCGCGTCGAGGACCGTGCTGCGGCCCATCCCGCGGGGCCCGTGGACGGCGACGGCCTGGCCGTCGGTGACCCGATTGACCACCGACGCGACGAGGCGCGCACGTCCCACCGGGTCGGGGGGTCCTCCCGGCAGCTGGTGCACGGCGAGATTCAACGGGTCCTCCTCGTCGGGGGTGCCTCCAACGTAGCCCCGCGAGGTGAACACCCCGTGAGGGACTCCCCCTTCGTCGGTCCGGATCCGCTCATCCGGTCAGCGCGGCTCGAGCACGTCGCGCCCGAGGAAGGGACGGAGTGCCTCGGGGACGCGGACCGAGCCATCGGCCTGCTGGTGGTTCTCCAGGAGGGCGACGATCGGGCGGGTGCTCGTGAGCGCGGTGCCGTTGAGGGTCGCGACCGCCTGGGTGCCACCCTCGCCCCGGCGCTCCCGGATGTTGAGGCGGCGGGCCTGGAAGGTGGTGCAGTTGCTCGTCGAGGTCAGCTCGCGGTACTTGCCCTGGGTCGGAACCCATGCCTCGCAGTCGTACTTGCGGCTCGCGGGGCCGCCGAGGTCGCCGGCGGCCACGTCGATGATGCGGTAGGGCAGCTCGAGCGCGTCGAGGACGCGACGCTCGATGCGCAGGAGGTTCTCGTGCTCGGCCTGCGCGTCCTCGGGGCGGCAGAAGACGAACATCTCCGTCTTCTGGAACTGGTGGACGCGGAAGATCCCGCGGGTGTCCTTGCCGTAGCTGCCGGCCTCACGGCGGTAGCAGGTGGAGGTCGCGGTGTAGCGGAGCGGGCCCTCGGTGAGGTCGAGGATCTCGTCCGCGTGGAAGCCGGCGAGGGCGACCTCGGAGGTGCCGGTGAGGTAGAGGTCGTCGTTCGGCAGCTTGTAGACCTCGTCGTCGTGCGCGTCGAGGAAGCCGGCGCCGGCCATCGTCTCCGTGCGCACGAGGTTGGGCACGACGAGGGGGGTAAAGCCCTCCTGCAGCGCGATCTGCTGGGCCAGGCCCATGAGCGCCCACTCGAGCTGGGCGCCGACGCCGGTGAGGTAGTAGAAGCGGCTGCCGCTGACCTTGGCGCCGCGCTCCATGTCGATGCCACCGAGGAGCTCGCCGAGCTCGAGGTGGTCCTTCGGCTCGAAGCCCTCGGCGGCGAAGTCACGCGGGGTCCCGACCTCTTCGAGGAGGTCGAAGTCGTCCTCGCCGCCCGCCGGCACCCCGTCCTGGATGACATTGCCGATGGCGCGAAGGGAGGTGTCCAGCTCTCCCTTCGCCTCGTCGGCCGCGGCCTCGAGCTCCTTGACGCGGGAGGACATCGCGGCGCCCTTGTCGCGCAGTGCGGCGGCCTCGCTCTCGAGGTCGCTCACGTCCTCGCCCTGCTTCTTGGCCTTGTTCAGTCGGCCCATGAGGGGGCCGAGCTCCTTGCTCGCCGCCTTCTGCTCCGACCGGGCCGATTCGAAGGTCGCGATCGACGTGCGCCGGCGCTCGTCGGCCGCGAGGACGGCGTCGACGAGGGACTCGTCCTCCCCACGGGCGCGCTGGCTGGCGCGGACGATGTCGGGCTGGTCGCGCAGGAACTTGAGGTCGATCACGTCCCGCAGGATATCCGCGATGGTCCGCACGCCGCGCCGACGGCTGGGCGGGCTGCTCCGGGGCGCTGCTGCGGTAGCGTCACGTGGCGTGTCTGACTGGACCCTGCTGGCCATCGTCGTGGCCCTCTGCCTGCTCCTCATCGGCGTCGTCGTCGCCCTCGTGCTCAAGGGCCCCGGCGCCCCTCGAGGGCGGCACGCCCGGACGCGGCCGGAGCGCAACAGCTTCCGTCGCAAGGGCGACGACCCGCCGCCGCGGCGGGCGGCGATCATCATCAACCCGACGAAGTTCGACGACGTCGCCGCCGTGCGCGCCGAGCTGACCGAGGCGAGCACCGAGCTGGGCTGGGCCAAGCCCCTCTTCATCGAGACGCTCGTCGACGACCCCGGCACGGGTCAGGCCCGGCAGGCGGTCGAGGAGGGCGTCGACGTCGTCTGCCCGCTCGGCGGGGACGGGACGATCCGTGCCGTCGCGGTGGCCCTCGCCGGCACGCGGACCCCGATGGGCCTGCTCCCGCGCGGCACCGGCAACCTCCTCGCCCGCAACCTCGACATCCCCTTCGGCCAGGACCTCACCGCGGCCCTGGCCGTCGCCTACGGCGGGCGCAACAAGTCGATCGACGTCGCCTGGCTGGAGCTGGACCCCGCCGAGGAGGACGCGACGGAGGACACGGGTCAGGCGGAGGAGCCGGTCGAGGGTCCGCCCGTCCAGCGCCACCCCTTCCTCGTCATGGCCGGCATGGGGTTCGACGCGGCGATCATGGGCAACACGAGCGAGGAGCTGAAGAAGCGGGTGGGGTGGACCGCCTACTTCGTCACCGGCTTCCGCAGCATCTTCATCAAGCGCTTCCGGGTGAAGTGGACCATCGACGGCGAGCGGCAGGAGCCGGTGCTCGCCCGCACGATCCTCTTCGGCAACTGCGGCACGCTCACCGGGGGGATCCAGCTCATCCCCAACGCGCGCTACGACGACGGGCTCATCGACGGCGTGGTCGTCGCCCCCAAGACGATCATCGGGTGGGGCTCGGTCGCCGTGCGCGTGCTCGGCCGATCGGTCAAGGAGAGCAACGAGCTGCACCGCACGTCGGGCGCGGTCTACACCGCCGAGGTCGAGGACGACCACCCGGTCCAGGTCGACGGCGACGTCATCGGTGAGGCCTCCCGCCTGCGGGTGACCGTCGACAAGCAGGCCCTCATCGTGCGGGTC
>DXAR01000178.1 GCA_019116945.1 Candidatus Janibacter merdipullorum
GACGGGATCGTGCAGCACAGCGAGATGATCTGGCCCGAAGGGGGACGGGTCATGGTGCACAGCGCCAAGCCCGACGACCCGCACTTCACGACCGAGGTCGGCGGCGCCATCCTCTACGTCGTCACCGACGAGCCCGATGTGGTGCATGCCCGGGCCGAGGAGCTCGGGGTCACCTTCACCCGTCCCATGGAGGAGGCCGACTACGGCTCGCGCGGCTTCAGCGTCCTCGACCCGGAGGGCAACTCCTGGAGCTTCGGTACCTACGCGGGCGAATGAGCAGCGTGAGCCAGACGACAGGAAGCCCCCTTCCCGAGCACTAAGCGCTGGCTTAGTGTTGGCGACATGGCCCAGCAGACCTTCGACCTGTACCAGCGCATCACCCGTCTCCCGGCGGGGAAGCGCCTCTTCTCCCTCGCCTACAGCGTCAAGGCGCCGTACTTCGCGACCGTGCGGCCGCAGGTACGGGAGGTGCGGGCAAACCACGCCGAGCTCTCGATCCGCAACCGCAAGCGGGTCCACAACCACATCGGCACGCTCCACGCGATCGCGGTGTGCAATGGCCTCGAGGCCGCGATGGGTCTGCTGGCCGAGGCGACCTGCCCGAGCGACCAGCGCTGGCTGCCGCGTGGCCTGCAGGTGAGCTACCTCGCGAAGTCGACGACCGACCTGCTGTGCGTCGCCGAGACGGACCCGGAGCAGTGGGCGGGCGCGGCTCCCTACGACGTCGACATCCGGGTCAAGGCGGTCCGCACCGACGGCGAGGTCGTCGTCGAGGGCGTCATCCCGGTGTACGTCACCGCCAAGCCGACGAAGAAGGCCTGAGCCTCAGTCCACGAGGCGGGACCGGAGTCGGTCGAGCCGCTCGTCGTCCCAGCCCTGCTCGCGGAGCCACCCCTCGGCGCCGCCGTGGTCCTCGGCGAGCGTGCGCAGGATCGTGGCCATCGTCTCGGGCTGCGGCGTCTGTTCCTCGAGCGAGCGGCCCTGCAACCCGGAGCGGTAGGGCTCGACGTCGATGAGGCGCTCGATGATCTGCGAGATGCGCCCTGCGGTCAGCGCGTAGTCGTCGATGATCTCCTCGTCCGGCACCCCGGCCACCGAGAGGGCCAGCGCCGTCACGGTCCCGGTGCGGTCCTTGCCCGCAGCGCAGTGGACGACCGTCCCGCCCCGGCTCGTGGCGATGACGGAGAGGGCGCCGGCGACCGAGTCCGGTCGCTGCTCGAGGTAGCCGAGGTAGTGCCGGCTCCAGAAGTCGCCGGTGCGCTCCTCGTGCTCCCCGCGGAGCAGCAGGGCCCGCTGTGCCGTGGCCGCCGGGTCCTCGACGATGAAGCTCAGATGGTGGTGGGCCAGCGGCGTCTCGGTGAGCGGGCCCGGCCCGGTGAGCTCCCGCTCGGTGCTGGTCCGCAGGTCGACGACGTCGGTGACCCCGACCTCGTCGACGAGGCGCCGCACGTCCGCGGGGGAGAGGTCCTGGAGGTTGTCGCTGCGCACGAGACGGCGATCGCGCGTGCGCCGGCCATCGCGGGTGGGGAGCCCGCCGAGGTCGCGCATGTTGACCACACCGTCGAGCTCGATCCACTGCGTCATGGACTCACCGTAGTCATCGACATCGACAGCACGGTGACCGGTCGGTGACCGTCGGGTGGGAGGATGTGCCGGTGCCTGCCCTGCCCGACGGAGACGAGGCGCCGCGTGACGGCGCCCTGCCGCCCGCCGCCCGCGACGCAGTCGGTGGACGGCCCTTCGGCATCTACCTCCACGTGCCCTTCTGCACCGTGCGGTGCGGCTACTGCGACTTCAACACCTACACCGCGACCGAGCTCGGTCCCGCCGGAGGAGCGAAGGGGGCGAGCGTCGCCACCTTCGTCGACGCGGCCATCGCCGAGCTGGAGCTCGCCGGCCGCGTGCTGGGGGACGCCCCTTCGGTCGACACCGTCTTCGTCGGCGGCGGTACCCCGACGCTCCTGCCGCCGGAGGACCTCGTGCGCTTCCTCGTCGAGGTCCGGGAGCGGTGGGGGCTGGCCGACGACGCCGAGGTGACGACCGAGGCCAACCCGGACACCGTCACCGAGGACTCCCTGCGCACCCTGGCGGAGGGGGGCTTCACGCGGGTCAGCCTCGGGATGCAGTCGGCGGTCCCCGGCGTCCTCGCGACCCTCGACCGCACCCACGACCCGGCCAACGTCGCGAAGGCGGTCACGGCCGCCCGGGCCGCGGGCCTGGCCGTGAGCCTCGACCTCATCTACGGGACGCCGGGGGAGACCCTCGAGGACTGGCGCACCTCCCTTCGCACGGCCCTCGCGCTCGAGCCGGACCACCTGTCCGCCTACGCCCTCACCGTCGAGGACGGGACGAAGCTCGCCGCCCGGGTCCGGCGAGGCGAGCTGCCCACCCCGACGGGCGACGACGAGGCGGACAAGTACGAGCTCGCCGACGAGCTGCTCACCGACGCCGGCTACGACTGGTACGAGATCAGCAACTGGTCGCGCACCGCCGAGGGCCGCTGCCGCCACAACGAGGCCTACTGGGGCAGCGACGACTGGTGGGGCATCGGTCCGGGGGCCCACAGCCACGTCGGTGGGGTCCGCTGGTGGAACCTCAAGCACCCGGCCGCCTGGGCGGCCCGCCTCGCCGAGGGCTCGCCCGCCGCGGCCCGCGAGGTGCTCACCGACGAGCAGCGCAGCGACGAGGAGATCCTCCTCGGGGTGCGTCTGCGCGAGGGGCTGCCCATCGACCGGCTCACCGCCGACGGGCGAAGGGCGGTCGCCGGCCTCGTCGCCGACGGTCTCGTCGACGGGCGCGCCGCCATCGGGGGGCGCGTCGCCCTCACCCGACGGGGGCGGCTGCTCGCCGACACGGTCGTCCACCACCTCATCGCTGGGCAGCCCGAGTCTGTGGTGAGCGCGGGTGCCTGAGCCGATCGCCATCCCGGACCTCATCCGCTTCCTCGACCTCCTCGGCGTCCTCGCCAACGGTCTCCTCGGCGGAGCCGTGGCCCGACGCTTCCGCCTCGACCCGGTCGGCTTCGTCGTCCTGGCGATCATCTCGGCCCTCGGGGGAGGGGCGATCCGCGACGTCCTCCTCAACCTGCGCCCGGTGGCCCTCACCGACCTCAGCTATCTCGTCGTCGCCCTCTCCGCGGCGCTCATCGCCTTCCTCGTCCCGCTCGAAGGTCGTCGGTGGCGCCGGTGGTTCCCCACCGTCGATGCCGTGGCCCTCGGGACCTGGGCCGTCGTCGGGACGCAGAAGGCCCTGCTGCACAACGTGCACTGGCTGCCCGCGATCCTTCTCGGCGTGCTCACGGCCTGCGGCGGCGGGGCCGTGCGCGACATGATGCTCGGGCGCGTCCCGGTGATCCTCCAGCGCTCCGAGCTCTACGCGACTGCGGCCTTCGTCAGCGGTGCGACGCTCGTCGTCCTCACCGAGCTCCTACCCGGGCCGATCGCCTCGATCGGCGGCGTCCTCACCGGCGGTGTGCTGTGCCTCGTCGCCCGTCTCCGCGGCTGGACCCTCCCCGTGGACACTCGCTGGACGGCCGGGCACGATCCCGACGGCGACTGACACGATGTGGGGCGTTCACCCCCTTCGTCACGAGGAGCTGCCCATGAGCGCCACCCGCACCGCCGTCGTCACCGGAGCCGCCCGCGGCATCGGTCGGGCCATCGCCCACCGACTCGCCACGGACGGGCACCACGTCGCCGTCGTCGACCTCGACGAGTCCGCCTGCCAGGTCGTCGCCGACGAGATCACCGACGCCGGGGGCACCGCGCTCCCCGTGGGAGCCGATGTGTCCGACCCGGAGCAGGTCGAGGCCGCCGTCACCCGCGTCGCCGCGGAGCTGGGCGCGCCGACGCTGCTCGTCAACAACGCGGGCATCATCCGCGACAACATGCTCTTCAAGATGTCGGTCGACGACTGGGACTCGGTCATGGCGGTCCACCTGCGCGGTGCCTTCCTCATGACGAAGGCGGTCCAGGCCCACATGACCGCGGAGAAGTACGGCCGCATCGTCAACCTCAGCTCGACCTCCGCCCTCGGCAACCGTGGTCAGGTGAACTACTCGGCTGCCAAGGCCGGCATGCAGGGCTTCACCAAGACCCTCGCGATCGAGCTCGGGAAGTTCGGCGTGACCGCCAATGCCATCGCCCCCGGCTTCATCCAGACGGACATGACCGCGGCGACGGCCGAGCGGATCGGCGTGCCCTTCGAGGACTTCCTCGCCCACGCCGCCAAGGAGACGCCCGTGCAGCGCGTCGGCCAGCCCGAGGACATCGCGGCGACCGCCTCCTTCCTCCTGTCCGAGGAGGCCGGCTTCGTCTCCGGCCAGGTGATCTACGTCGCCGGCGGGCCGAAGGACTGACGCGAGCGGACTACTCCGGGGCCGTGACGAAGTCGATGAGCTCCTCAACGCGGCCGAGGAGGGCGGGCTCGAGGTCGGCGTAGCTGCGGACGGTCCCGAGGATCTGCTTCCAGGCGTGGGCGATGTCCGCCTGGTCGTCGTGGGGCCAGCCGAGGTGCTGGCAGATCCCGCGCTTCCACTCGATGGAGCGCGGGATCTCCGGCCACGCGTCCATGCCCAGGCGCTGCGGGCGCACGGACTGCCACACGTCGACATAGGGGTGGCCGACGACGAGGACGTGCTCGGGCGCGACCCGGTTGGCCTTCTCGACGATCCGGGACTCCTTGGTGCCGGGCACGAGGTGGTCGACGAGGACGCCCATGCGGCGGCCGGGGCCCGGGGCGAAGTCCCGGATGACGGCGGCGAGGTCGTCGACGCCGTCGAGCGGCTCGACGACGACGCCCTCGACCCGCAGGTCGTGGCCCCAGACCTTCTCGACGAGCTCGGCGTCGTGCCGACCCTCGACGAAGATCCGCGAGCCGCGGGCCACGCGGGCCTTCGCGCCGCTGACGGCCACCGAGCCGCTCGCGGTGCGCGAGGCCTTCTGCTCGGCCGCGGCGAGCGCTGCGCGCTGGGCCGCCTTCGGCGCGGTGAGGGTGACTGGGGCGCCGTCGACGTGGAAGCCGGCACCCAGGGGGAAGGCCTTGACCCGCCCCCGGCGGTCCTCGAGGTGGACGACGTGGACGCCGCCCGCTTTCTCCACGGCGACGACGGCGCCGACCCAGCCGGTCTCGATGTCCTCGACGACCGTGCCCCGGGTCGCCTCGAGGGCGCGGGAGGTCGGGCGGGCCAGCCTCCCCTTCGACCGCCAGTCGCCGGAGAGGACGTCGTTGCCATATCGGTCGCTCACGGGGTGGACGGTAGGCGGCGCAGGGCGTCGATCCGGGCAGGGCACGCCGGATTCCGGGGAATGACCGATCCGGTCGTAGACTTGGCACTCAGGTGGACCGAGTGCCAGCGTTGCGGTCGAGGTTGTCGAAGGAGGTCTTCATGAGCGACGAACGGCGGATGGACGTCCTCAGCGCCATCGTGGAGGACTACGTGCAGACGTCGGAGCCGGTGGGCTCCAAGGCGCTGCTCGATCGCCATCGACTCAACGTCTCGGCCGCCACCGTGCGCAACGACATGGCGGCGCTCGAGGACGCGGGGCTCATCATCGCCCCGCACACCTCGGCCGGCCGGATCCCCACGGATGCCGGGTACCGCCTCTTCGTCGACCGGCTGCAGGCCATCCGGCCGATGTCGAAGGGGGAGCGGGCCGCCATCACCGACTACCTCGAGGGCGCCGACGAGCTCGACGTCGTCCTCGACCGGACGGTGCGGCTCCTCTCGACGCTCACCCGCCAGGTGGCCGTCGTGCAGTACCCGTCGCTGACCCGCAGCACGGTCAAGCACATCGAGCTCGTCCCCATGAGCGACTCGCGCCTCATGGTCGTCGTCATCATGGGCACCGGACGCGTCGAGCAGCGCGTCGTGCCCACGGGCGTCGACTACACCGACGGCGCCGGCATGGTGGCGCTGTCCCGGGCCCGCTCCCGGATCAACGACGCCACGCGGGACCGTCGCCTCGCCGAGGCGCTGGGCGCGCTCGGGACCCTCCACGAGGAGGACACCGAGACCGAGGATGCCCTCACGGCGGGCGTGCTCGCCGCCCTCGAGGAGGCCCTCGCGGACGAGCGCGAGACCAAGGTGGCGCTTGCCGGCACGGCCAACCTCGCGCGCAGCCAGGGGGACTTCCCCATGACGCTCGAGCCGGTGCTCGACGCGCTGGAGCAGCACGTCGTGCTCCTCAAGCTGCTCACGGTGGAGGCCGACCAGGACGAGGTCTCGGTGCGCATCGGTTCCGAGAACCCCGTGAGCGGCCTCCAGTCGACCTCGTTCATCACCTCGGGCTACGGCTCGGGAGATGAGCAGGTCGGCACGGTCGGGGTGCTCGGCCCGACCCGCATGGACTACCCGGGGACGATGGCGCAGGTCCGCGCCGTCGCCACCTATCTCTCGCGGATCATGGGCGCCTGACCGGCGTCGACCGCACCCCTGACCACATCGACCCACGAGGACGACACGCGTGAACGACTACTACGAGGACCTCGGCGTGAGCCGGGACGCCAGCGCCGAGGACATCAAGAAGGCCTACCGCAAGCTCGCTCGGACCCTCCACCCGGACGTCAACCCGGGCGAGGACGCCGAGGAGCGCTTCAAGCGGGTCTCGCAGGCCTACGACGTGCTCTCCGACGAGACCAAGCGGCGCCAGTACGACATGGGCGGTGACCCCTACGGCGGTGCCCACGAGGGCTTCGGTGCCGGCTTCAGCTTCAGCGACATCATGGAGCAGTTCTTCGGTCAGGCCGCCGGTGGCGGTCGGGGGCCGCGCTCCCGCTCCAGCCGGGGCCAGGACGGCCTCGTCGGTCTCGAGGTCGACCTGGCGACCGCCGTCTTCGGCGGCCAGGAGGACCTCGTGATCGACACCGCGACGGTCTGCTCGTCGTGCTCCGGTGACGGCGCGCAGCCGGGCACCGGACGCCGGACCTGTGACACCTGCGCCGGCCGCGGCGAGATCCAGCAGGTGCAGCGCTCCTTCCTCGGTCAGGTCATGACGAGCCGTCCGTGCCCCACCTGCCAGGGCTTCGGCGAGGTCATCCCCAACCCCTGCCACGAGTGCTCCGGACAGGGCCGGGTGCGGACCCGCCGCACGATGAAGGTCCGCATCCCCGCCGGTGTCGACAGCGGCACGCGCATCCACCTCGCCGGCGAAGGGGAGGTGGGCCCCGGGGGTGGTCCCGCCGGTGATCTGTACGTCGAGCTGCGGGTGCGCGAGCACGAGACCTTCACCCGTCGCGGTGACGACCTCCACGCCTCCGTGGCCGTGCCGATGACCGCGGCTGCGCTCGGTGTCGACATGACCTTCGCGACCCTCGACGGGGAGCAGGAGATCAGCATCAAGCGCGGCACCCAGCCGGGGGACACCATCGTCCTGCCCGGCCTGGGCGTGACCCACCTCCGAAGCGAAGGGCGGGGCGACCTCGTCATCCACGTCGACGTGCGGACGCCGACGAAGCTGGACGCCGAGCAGGAGCAGCTCCTCCGCGACCTCGCCCGGGTGCGTGACGAGGAAGCCCCCGACGGCGAGCTCGACGACGTCGACGCCGGCTTCGTCGGTCGGCTCCGGCACGCCTTCCGGCGCTGACGGCGAAGGGGGAGTCCTCCCCCTCGCGGGGTGGAGCAGTGGCTGGATAGCCTCCCTCGAAAGCCACGAAGGGGAGAGACATGACGGTCACCGATGGGATGGACACCGCGCGAGCGCGGACCATCGCCGATCACCTGAAGAACGAGGGGGCGGCCCTCGCCGGTGTCGGGATGCAGGGTGGCGTCCTTATGAAGACGCTCAAGGACGTGTGGAGCGGACCGGACGTCGAGGACTTCGCCCGGGAGTGGGAGGCGGCCCGGCCGGCCATCGCCCGGTCGAGCAACCACCTCACCGACGCTGGGCACGAGCTGACCCGCCAGGCGGACGAGCAGGACCGCACCTCCGACGCGGATGGTGCTCCTGGTCCCGCCGACGGCGGCTCCCGGCGCGGCCATCCCTTCGTCACCGGTGCCCCGCAGCTGCCACCGCTGATCCCGGGGTTCAGGTCATCGGACCCCGGGCGCGTGTGGGACACCGTGAAGGACGTGTGGGACACCGTCACCAGCCCGGTTTTCGGCTTCGTCCAGACGGTCGTCGACGAGGCGATCTCCAAGCTCGAGGACATCAAGAAGTTCACGTGGGTCGGGAAGGCCGCCAAGATCTGGGGCGTGGTCGGCGGAGTGGCGTCCTACGCCTTCGGTCTGTGGGACATGGGGCAGGCCGTGGTGCGCTTCTTCACCGAGGGGCCGTCCGTCGACGGCTTCCTCCAGCTCGCCGAAGGCTTCTTCGGTTGGGTCTCCGGTGGCTTGGGCATCGCCGCGATCTTCGCCACCGGCACGATCTTCGGAGCACCCGCCGGGCTCGTCCTCGGCGGGCTCTCCCTCCTGGCGGGACTCATCTCGCTGGGTATCGGGACGATCCGGGAGTACGGCCCCTGGTTCATGGACGTCATCGAGGAGGACCCGGCATGGGCCGCGAAGGTCAGCCAGCACGGAGGGTTGCACCACGGCTGGGAACTGCCCGAGCGAAATGCGCCCATCCCCAAGATCTACAAGGCGAGCGATCGTCAGAATGCCCTGGGGATGGCCGGTGCGTGACTCCTGTGATGAGGTGACCCCGTGACGACCTGGGCCGACCTCGACCTCGATTCCACGGACGAGCGCCTGCCCGACCTCACACCGGTCCTTGACACGGACGATGCGCGCGAGGCGGTCGAGGAGGCACTCGACGAGCGCAGGCGTTCAGAAGGAACCGTGGCCCTCGGGGCGCTGTCGGACGAGGAGCTCTTCGCCTGCCTTGCCTCCGTTGCCCACGTGCAGCCCCAGGGGCAGTGGTTCTCCACACTGACCGAGAGGGAGCGGCGGACCGCCCGCATCGCGGCCCTGCGCTCGCTGACCACCCGCGAGGAGGTCTTCGTCGCGGGTGGTGCCGACGGACTCGAAGCCAGCATGAGCCGTCGGCTCATGGCCCTGCTCCGCCTGCGGCGGGAGCCGGTCCTCCTCAGCGCGCAGGGGATGACCCGGCAAGGGCCGTCGTGGTACCTGCTGCGCCGGGTCGACGACCTGTGGATGCGGGAGGTCGTCTCCGAGCACGGCTTCCACAGCCACGACCTCGTGCTCCTCGACGACCACGAGGAACGGTTTTTCCGGGCCTTCAGCGCGCTGAGCGACGAGCACCACGCCTCGAGCGTCGCCCTGCGCCAGCGCGGAGATGCCCCTCCCTCCGCGCAGTTGCGTCGCTTCCTCGGCGAGCAGCGGCACATCACCCAGCTGGCGATGGTGCATCCGGGCGAGGACGTGCCGGAGACTCACGTGGTGTGCGTGGACCAGTCGGGCGCGATGACGCTCGCGGTCCCCGAGGGGGACGACCTCGTCTACTCCGGCGGCTCGCCGGCCACCATCGTCGACCGATGGCACGCCTGGCGTGACCTCTGGTGACGGCACCCCTCTTCCTCGTCGACCCCGGGGCCCTCGACGGGCTGGCCCGGGATGACGTCGTCGAGCTCACCGGGCCGGAGGCCCACCACGCGGCGACCGTCGTCCGCCTCACGGTGGGCGAAGAGGTCCTCGTCGCCGACCGGGAGGGATCGCGGGTGCTCACCGTGGCCGAGGAGATCACGCGCGAGGTCGTGCGCCTGCTGGTCGCCGAGCGGGCGGACGAGCAGGCCCCCGCCCTTCGCCTCACGCTCGTGCAGGCCCTGGCCAAGGACGGACGGGACGAGGACGCGGTGGAGGCCGCGACCGAGCTCGGTGTCGACGGCGTCATCCCGTGGCAGGCGGACCGCTCCATCGTCCGGTGGAAGGGCCCCAAGGTCGAGAAGGGCCAGCAGAAGTGGGCCAAGGTTGTCGAGCGCGCGGCCAAGCAGTCGCGGCGTGCCCGGTGGCCGCGGCTGGAAGGCCTCGTCACGAGCAGCGCCCTGACGGAGCGCTGCTCCCAGGCAGGCGTCACTCCCTTCGTCCTCCACGAGGACGCGTCGACCCCGCTCGCGGCCGCCGGCCTGCCGGGCGAAGGGGAGGTCCTCCTCGTCGTCGGCCCCGAAGGGGGCATCTCGCCCGAGGAGGTCGAGGCGCTCGTGGCCGCCGGCGCCACTCCGGTGCGTCTCGGGGACCTGGTGCTCCGGGCCTCGACCGCCGGGCCGGCGGCCCTAGCCGTCCTCAGCGCCATGGATCGGTGGCGGTGAGGGGCACGGACCCCGGCCGGGCCCGTAGACTCGGGGGCACGATGCCTCGACCAGACCAGCCCGACCTGCACGCGCTCGACGCGATCTCCGACGACCCGCGAGACAGCACGCACGGCTCCGACCGGACCGTCCAGCAGACGATCGTCCTCCCTGACAACGTGCCCATGGTCAACCTCCTCGGGCCGACCGACGAGCTCCTGAGGACGATGGAGCGGGCCTTCCCCAAGGTCGAGATCCTCGTCCGGGGCAACGAGTTCCGGCTCAGCGGGCCGGCGAGCGACCTCGCGGTCATCGACCGCCTCCTCGACGAGCTCATGGAGATCGTCGAGTCGGGCCAACCGCTGGGCCGCGATGCCGTCGACCGCTCGATCACCATGCTCCGCACCCAGAGCCGGCAGCGCCCCGCCGACGTCCTGACGATGAACATCGTCTCCAACCGTGGCCGGACGATCCGGCCGAAGACCTTGGGGCAGAAGGACTACGTCGACGCCATCGGTGACAACACCGTCGTCTTCGGCATCGGCCCGGCAGGCACCGGCAAGACCTACCTCGCCATGGCCAAGGCGGTGGCCGCCCTCCAGGCGAAGGAGGTCAACCGGATCATCCTCACCCGCCCGGCCGTCGAGGCGGGGGAGAAGCTCGGCTTCCTCCCCGGGACCCTCGGCGACAAGATCGACCCCTACCTCCGGCCGCTCTACGACGCGCTGCACGACATGATCGACCCCGAGTCGATCCCGCGACTCATGGCGGCCGGCACGATCGAGGTCGCGCCCCTTGCCTTCATGCGTGGCCGGACGCTCAACGACTCCTTCATCATCCTCGACGAGGCGCAGAACACCTCGCCTGAGCAGATGAAGATGTTCCTCACCCGTCTCGGCTTCGGCTCGAAGATGGTCGTCACTGGCGACACGAGCCAGGTCGACCTGCCCGGCGGCGTCGAGTCCGGGCTCAAGGTCGTCCAGCGCATCCTCGGGGACGTCGACGGCATCCACTTCGCGCACCTCGACGCCGCGGACGTCGTCCGGCACCGCCTCGTCGGTGAGATCGTCAGCGCCTACGACCGGTACGACTCGACGAAGGGACGGCGCTCATGAGCATCGAGGTCCTCAACGAGAGCGGGCACGGGGTCACGGCCCGCGAGTTCGTCGACCTCTCCCGGTACGTCCTCGCCGAGATGCGGGTCCACCCGCAGGCGGAGCTGTGCATCCGGATGGTCGACGAGGACACGATGACCGTCCTCCACGAGCAGTGGATGGATCTGCCCGGCCCCACGGACGTCATGAGCTTCCCGATGGACGAGCTCGAGCCGGGCCGCGAGGGCGAGACCCCCCAGGAGGGGATCCTCGGCGACATCGTCCTCTGCCCGTCGGTGGCGGAGAAGCAGGCCCAGGCCGCCGGCCACGCGACGATCGAGGAGATGCTCCTCCTCACGACGCACGGCATCCTCCACCTCCTCGGGTACGACCACGCCGAGCCGGAGGAGGAGAAGGAGATGTTCGAGCTCCAGCGCCAGCTGCTCCTCACCTTCCTCGCCCAACGCGGGCGGGAGTCCGGGGCGTGACGACCCTCCTCGTCGGCGCGGTCTTCGCGATCGTCGTCGCCTTCGTCCTCACCCTCGTGGACGCCGCGATCGGCGCGACATCACGCGTCGGGGCAGAGGAAGCGGAGAGCGAAGGGCGGCGCGGCGCCACCGCCCTTCGCGCGATCCTCGCCGACAGCGCCGGCCCGATCTCGGTCATCGCCTTCCTCCGGGCCATCGCCGAGGCGAGCGCCGCCGTGCTCATCACCCTCGTCGTCGTCGAGCAGGTCGAGCGCACCTGGGTGGCCCTCGTCGTCTCGGCGGCGATCATGGTCGTCGTGACCTTCGCCCTCGTCGGGGTCTCGCCGCGGACCCTCGGGCAGCAGCACAGCACTGCGATCGCCCTTGCTGCGGCCCCCTTCGTCATCCTGCTGCGGCGCATCCTCGGTCCCTTCGCCCGGCTCCTCGTCACCGTGAGCAATGCGGTGACGCCGGGAGGCGGGTACCGCGACGGACCCTTCCGCTCCGAGGCGGAGCTGCGCGACCTCCTGGACCTGGCGGGGGAGTCCTCGCTCATCGAGGAGGAGGAGCGGGACATGCTCCACTCCGTCTTCGAGCTCGGCGACACCCTCGCCCACGAGGTCATGGTCCCGCGCACCGACATGATCACCATCGAGTCGGACAAGCCGGCCCGCAAGGGCCTCAACCTCTTCATCCGGTCGGGCTTCTCCCGCGTCCCCGTCGTCGGCGACTCCAGCGACGACATCGTCGGGCTCCTCTACCTCAAGGACCTCGTCCGGGCGGTGCTCGCCGACGGCGGCGCCGCGGAGCGTCCCGTGGAAGGCTTCATGCGGCCGGCCCCCTTCGTCCCCGAGAGCAAGCCGGTCGACGCGCTGCTCCGGGAGATGCAGGTCGACCAGATCCACGCCGCGATCGTCGTCGACGAGTACGGCGGCACGGCCGGGCTCGTGACGATCGAGGACATCCTCGAGGAGATCGTCGGTGAGATCACCGACGAGTACGACCGCGAGGGGCCGGGCGTCGAGGACCTCGGCGGCGGGACCCACCGGGTCCCCGCCGGGCTCGGCGTCGACGACCTCGCCGAGCTCTACGACGTGGACCTCGAGGACGAGGAGGTCGACACCGTCGGCGGGCTCATCGGCAAGGTCACCGGCCGGGTGCCCATCGTCGGGGCGCGGTGCGAGGTGGCCGGTCTCCGGCTCACGGCGGAGAAGATGTCGGGTCGCCGCCACCGCATCGCTACCGTCATCGTCGAGCGGGTCACGACGGACGACGCCGGCCCGGGACACCAGCGCGAGGAGATCACCGCATGAGCACGGACGAGATGGAGTGGAAGGCCGGCTTCGCCTGCCTCGTCGGCCGGCCCAACGCCGGCAAGTCGACACTGACCAATGCCCTCGTCGGCGACAAGGTCGCCATCACCTCGAGCAAGCCGCAGACGACGCGGCACACGATCCGCGGCATCGTCACGCGCGAGCGGGAGCGCGAGCAGGTGGTCCTCGTCGACACCCCCGGGCTGCACAAGCCGCGGACCCTGCTCGGGGAACGACTCAACGACCTCGTCCGCGAGACCCTTCTCGAGGTCGACGTCATCGGCTTCTGCCTCCCCGCGGACCAGCGGATCGGCCCCGGCGACACCTTCATCGCCAAGGACCTCGCCGAGCTGCAGCGGGCGAAGCGGGTGCCCGTCGTTGCCGTCGCCACGAAGGCCGACACCGTCGACAAGGAGCGCCTCGCCGAGCACCTCATCGCCATCGACCAGCTGGGGGACTGGGTCGCCATCGTCCCGTGCTCCGCCGTGCGCGGTGACCAGGTCGACGACGTGCTCGCCGTGCTCGCCGAGCACCTGCCGCCGTCGCCCGCGCCGCTCTACCCCGAGGACACCCTCACCGACGAGCCGGACGAGCGCATGATCGCCGAGCTCGTGCGGGAGGCCGCGCTCGAAGGGGTGCGCGACGAGCTGCCGCACAGCCTCGCCGTCGTCGTCGAGGAGATCGTTCCGAGGGAGGGCCGGCCCGACGACGACCCGATGCTCGACGTGCGCGTCCACGTCTTCGTCGAGCGCGACAGCCAGAAGGCGATCATCATCGGGCGGGGCGGCTCCCGCCTGCGAGAGGTCGGCACCCAGGCCCGGGCCGGGATCGAGAGGCTGCTGGGGCAGAAGGTCTTCCTCGACCTCCACGTCAAGGTGGCCAAGGACTGGCAGCGCGATCCGAAGCAGATGCAGCGGTTGGGTTTCTGACCCTCGGAAGGTCACAGGTCGGTCACGGTGCTTTGGAGTTGGCGCCGTGTGTGGGTCAAAGTGCTTGGTTGGGCGCGTGACTGTGCCCTGACCACCATCAACTCACCTGGGAGGAGTTGCCCAGGCCACGAGGTGGCCAGGGCTGATCTCGACTGTGACTGACATGAAGCAAGAACCACCGAAGGGCAGAGACACACCCCCCCGGGACACGCGCAGGGTGGATCACCCTGCGCTCGAGCCGAGGATCGTCAAGAACGAGGACAAGCTCGGTCTGGACACCATCGTCTTCGGTGTCACCGCGGTCCTGTCGATCGCCTTCGTCCTCTGGGGCGTCCTCAACACGGAGGGCCTGTCGAGCGCCTCGGCCTCCGGTCTCGACTGGGTCGTGACGAACGCGGGATGGCTCTTCACGCTCGCCTCGACCGGTTTCGTCTTCTTCGTCATCTGGCTCGCCGCGAGCAAGTACGGGGCCATCCCTCTCGGCTCGGACGGCGAGGAGCCCGAGTTCCGGACGGTCTCCTGGATCGCGATGATGTTCTCGGCCGGCATGGGCATCGGCCTCATGTTCTGGGGCGCTGCCGAGCCGATCGTCCACTACGTGACGCCGCCCCCGGGGACCGGTGCGCCGGGCAACGACGACGTGGTCAAGCAGTCCATGGCCACGACGCTCTTCCACTGGACCCTGCACCCGTGGGCGATCTACGCCCTCGCCGGTCTCGCGATCGCCTACGGCGTCTTCCGCAAGGGACGGCGCCTGACGATCAGCGCGGTCTTCACCCCCCTCATCGGTGAGCGCGCCACCCGTGGCGCCGTCGGCAAGACCATCGACGTCTTCGCGATCTTCGCCACGCTCTTCGGCTCGGCGACCTCGCTGGGCCTCGGCGCCCTCCAGATCGCCTCCGGCGCGAAGATCGTCGGTTGGGCCAGCGACGCCACCAACACGGTGCTCGTCGTTATCATCACCGCGCTGACGATCTGCTTCATCATCTCAGCCGTCTCCGGCGTCGAGAAGGGGATCCAGTGGCTGTCGAACACCAACATGGTGCTCGCCTTCGCCCTCGCCCTCTTCGTCTTCATCGTCGGTCCGACGATTTTCATCCTCAACCTCGTCCCGACGAGCCTCGGGACGTACATGCAGCACCTCATGGAGTACTCGGCCAGGACCAACGCGGAGGGCGCCCACGGCGTCAAGTCCTGGCTCTCCTCCTGGACGATCTTCTACTGGGCCTGGTGGATCAGCTGGACGCCCTTCGTCGGCATGTTCATCGCCCGCATCTCGCGCGGGCGGACCATTCGTGAGTTCGTCACGGGCGTGCTCCTCGTGCCCAGCGCCGTCAGCCTCGTGTGGTTCGCCATCTTCGGTGGCGCGGCGATCAAGACCCAGGAGAACGGCACCGACCTCAGCAACACCAGCGGCGGCGAGGAGGGGACGCTCTTCGCGCTCCTCGACACGCTCCCGTGGGCCGGCGTCACCTCGGTGCTCGTCATGGTGCTCGTGGCCATCTTCTTCGTCTCGGGAGCCGACGCGGCCTCGATCGTCATGGGCTCGCTCAGCGAGTACGGGACGCTCGAGCCGAACAAGTTCACGGTGATCTTCTGGGGTGTTGCCACCGGAGCGGCAGCAGCGGTCATGCTCACCCTCGGTGGTGAGGAGTCGTTGGCCGGACTGCAACAGGTGACGATCGTCGCGTCCCTGCCCTTCGTGCTCATCATGATCGGCATGGCAGTGGCGCTCGTGAAGGACCTGCAGTCCGACCCGATGGCCGTGCGCGCCAAGTACGCCCGCGCCGCCGTGGAGAACGCCGTGGTCGCGGGTGTCACCGAGCACGGTGACGACTTCGAGATCTCCGTCGACGAGGCCGCGCCCGGGCACGGCATCGACCGGAGCAAGGCGCTGAAGACCGCTGCTCCCGAGCCGCAGAAGGAGGACAAGGGGGACGAGGAGGAGAAGGCCTAGCTCCCACCCTCTCGTCCGCATGTCGGACGCGGCCGTCCGGGGCCCGAACCCAATTGGGGGTTCGGGCCCCGACGCCTATCCTTGAGCCATGCACATCGGAGTCTTCGGAGCCACTGGCCAGGTCGGAAACGTCATGCGAACGCTGCTCGAGGAGCGGGACTTCCCCGTCACCTCGATCCGGTACTTCGCCTCTGCGCGGTCCGCCGGGTCGACCCTGCCGTGGAAGGACGAGGAGGTGACGGTCGAGGACACCGAGACCGCCGACTTCAGCGGTCTCGACATCGCCCTCTTCTCCAACGGCGGCACCGCGAGCAAGAAGTGGGCGCCCAAGGTCGCCGCTGCCGGCGCGACCGTCATCGACAACTCCAGTGCCTGGCGCAAGGACGACGAGGTCCCTCTCGTCGTCTCCGAGGTCAACGCCGACGACGTCGACCAGCTGCCCAAGGGGATCATCGCCAACCCCAACTGCACGACCATGGCCGCGATGCCGGTCCTCAAGCCGCTGCACGACGAGGCGGGTCTCGTCGCCCTTCGTGTCGCCACCTACCAGGCCGTGTCCGGCTCCGGCGGCAAGGGCCTCACCGAGCTCGACAGTCAGCTGCGCGCCGGCTACGCCTCCGGCGACCCGAAGGACCTCGCCCTCGACGGCTCGTCCGTGACCCTGCCCGCCCCGCAGGTCTACGAGGTCCCCGTCGGCTTCAACGTCGTCCCCGTCGCCGGTGCGGTCCAGGACGACGGCACCCTCGAGACCGACGAGGAGCAGAAGCTGCGCAACGAGTCGCGCAAGATCCTCCACATCCCCGAGCTCCGGGTCTCGGGTACCTGCGTCCGCGTGCCCGTCTTCACCGGCCACGCACTGGCCATCCACGCCGAGTTCGACCGGGAGATCAGCCCGGAGAGGGCCCAGGAGATCCTCGAGTCCGCCGACGGTGTCGTCGTCACCGACGTGCCCAACCCGCTCGAGGCCGCCGGCAAGGACGAGGTCTTCGTCGGTCGGATCCGTGCCGACCAGTCCATCGCCGACGGCAAGGGCCTCACCCTCTTCGTCGCCGGTGACAACCTGCGCAAGGGCGCCGCCCTCAACGCCGTCCAGATCGCCGAGGCGCTCGTCGACCGCTCGGCCTGAGGGCGCCTCGCGGGGGAGGTGTCTCCCGTCGAGCAGAGGAGGAGTAGGGTGACGTTCATGCGGACGGACCTGCTCCTTCTCTGCCGCGGCGGGGCCTGACAGACGGCCACCTCGTCGCGGAGTTCGTGGTGCCGCCCCACCCACCGACGTGACGAAGGACAGAGCATGATCCACTCCCAGCAGCCCACCGCGATGCCGGTGCGCAAGTACCTCCCCTTCCAGGACCAGATCCGGGTCGAGGTGCCCGACCGCACCTGGCCGGACCGGGTGATGACCCAGGCCCCGCGCTGGTGCGCGGTCGATCTCCGCGACGGCAACCAGGCGCTCATCGACCCGATGGACGCGGACCGCAAGATGCAGATGTTCCAGCTCCTCGTGAAGCTGGGCTACAAGGAGATCGAGGTCGGTTTCCCCAGCGCGAGCGAGACCGACTACAACTTCTGCCGCGAGCTCATCGACGGTGGGCACATCCCCGACGACGTGACCATCCAGGTGCTCACCCAGTGCCGCGACCACCTCGTCGAGAAGACCTTCGACGCCATCGCCGGCAGCAAGCAGGCGATCGTCCACTTCTACAACTCGACGTCGGTCCTCCAACGCCGGGTCGTCTTCAACTCCGACCAGGACGGCATCGTCGACATCGCCCTGCAGGGGGCGCGGCTGTGCAAGAAGCTGGAGGAGACGATCCCCGACACCGACGTCTACTACCAGTACTCGCCGGAGTCCTACACGGGCACCGAGCTCGAGTTCGCGGCGCGGATCTGCAACGAGGTCATCGACGTCATCGACCCCACGCCGGACCACAAGATGATCATCAACCTGCCGGCCACCGTCGAGATGGCCACCCCCAATGTCTACGCGGACTCCATCGAGTGGATGAGCCGCCACCTCGAGCGGCGCGAGTCGATCGTGCTCTCGCTCCACCCGCACAACGACCGTGGCGAAGGGGTGGCTGCCGCCGAGCTCGGCTACCTCGCCGGCGCCGACCGCATCGAGGGGTGCCTCTTCGGCAACGGTGAGCGCACCGGCAACGTCGACCTCGTGACCCTGGGCATGAACCTCTTCAGCCAGGGCATCGACCCGCAGATCGACTTCTCGCAGATGGACGAGATCCGGCGGACCGTCGAGCACTGCACCCAGCTGCCTGTCCACCCGCGGCACCCGTGGGGTGGCGACCTCGTCTACACCGCCTTCTCGGGGTCGCACCAAGACGCGATCAAGAAGGGCTTCGAGGACATGCAGGTCCGCGCGAAGGAGGCGGGGACCGACGTCAACGGCATCGACTGGGGAGTGCCCTACCTGCCCATCGACCCGCACGACATCGGGCGGTCCTACGAGGCGGTCGTCCGCGTCAACAGCCAGTCCGGCAAGGGTGGCGTGGCCTACCTCCTGCACTCCGAGGTCGGCCTCGAGCTGCCCCGACGTCTGCAGATGGAGTTCTCCGCGGTCGTCCAGCGCAAGACCGACTCCGACGGCGGCGAGATGAGCGGCCTCGCCCTGTGGGAGTACTTCTCCGACGAGTACCTCCACAGCGAGGACAAGGACGGCTGGGGGCGCTTCCAGCCGGTTCGCTCCACGCTCACCGGTGAGGACGACGGCCTCGACCGGATCGAGGGGCACATCCTCGACCGCGGCCAGGAGGTGGAGATCTCCGGGAGCGGCAACGGTCCGATCGCCGCCTTCCTCGACGCCCTCGCCCCGCTCGGGGTCGACGTCCGCGTCCTCGACTACGCCGAGCACGCCCTCTCCGCCGGTGGCGATGCGCGGGCTGCCGCCTACGTCGAGTGCGCCGTCGGCGAGCGGGTGCTCTGGGGGGTTGGTCTGCACGACTCGATCGTCAAGGCCTCGCTCCGCGCGATCCTCTCCGCGGTCAACCGCGCCGAGCGGGACGCCGCCGCCGAGGGCTGACCCGTCCGAGCGAAGGGGAGGTCCGCGCCCAGGGTGCGGACCTCCCCTTCGTCATGCGGGGCGGCGGTGGACATCCAGACCCGCCTGGCCGGGGGCGAGGTGGTCCCGCAGCCGGCCGAGCTCGTCGTAGTCCCCGCTGGCCAGCGTGCGGAAGGGTATCGCCTCCTCGGAGTCGAGGCCGTCGAGGCGGTCGAGCAGCCGGCGGCGTTCCTCGGCGAAGCTCGTGTCGTCCACGCGGTCCGAGCTGGCCACGAGGCGGGGGTGGAGCGGCTCCATCCCGGCGTAGTGGGCGGTGCCGTGCAGGAGCGGCCACAGGATGTCCTCGAGGGGCCCGCTCATCCCGCGCCGGCCGAGGGACTCCGGTCGGTCACCGGCGGCGACGACGGTGAGCACCCGTCGCCCCACGAGACCGCCGTCGCCGTACTTGCGCACCCGCCCGGTCGCGGGGTCCTTGAGCCAGAAGGCGAACCCGGCGGTGAAGACCCGGTCGAACCAGCCCTTGAGGATCGCCGGCATCCCGTACCACCACAGCGGGAACTGGAGGACGACCGTGTCCGCCGCCCTGAGCTTGTCCTGCTCCCCGCGGATGTCGGCACTGAGAGTCTTGCCGAGCGTGGCGGCCTTCTGCCGGCTCGACAGGGTTGCCTCGGTCCGGCCGCCGAGGTCGCCGTCGCTGAGGACGGGGTTCCACCCCATGGCGTAGAGGTCGGACTCGGTGACCTCGTGGCTCCGGGCGCGGAGGTGGTCGAGCGAGGCCGTCCGCAGGGTGGCCGTGAGCGAGTGCGGGTCGGGGTGGGCGCTGCCCCCCGTGGAGTCCGCGCTCGAGGTCTGCCCGGTCGAGGTGGCCGTGGCCGTCCTCGGCGGCTCGTGGAAGCTGACGATCGTCAAGCACCTGCTCGCCCGACCACATCGCTTCGGAGAGCTGGGTCGTGCGGTCGGGCCGGTGACGCCCCGGGTGCTCACCCGACAGCTGCGGGATCTCGAGGCGGACGGCATCGTCTCGCGCACGGTCTTCGCCGAGGTGCCTCCCCGGGTCGAGTACGCAATCACCGACCTGAAGGAGACCCTCCGTCCAGCCGTGGCCTGGCCCGACGACTGGGGCGCCGCCTATGAGGCGTCCGCTCGCAGCGCAGTCACGCCCGACTGAGTGTCCGGCGTGCTCTCAGCGCACGCCGGACACGCGGAACTGGATGGACACCCGCGGTCCGACCCGGGCGCTGGTCTTGGGCACGGCGTGGTCCCAGGTGCGCTGGCAGGCGCCACCCATGAC
>DXAR01000179.1 GCA_019116945.1 Candidatus Janibacter merdipullorum
CCGGGGCGGCGCCCCCTTCCTCGTCGACGCGGGCCACTGGGCCACGGAGTCCCTCTGGCTCGAGGACCTGCTCACCCGCCTCAGGAACTCCCTCGCGGACGCCGGCGCCGACATGGTGGGATGGGAGACCCACGTCAGCACGATCCGCACCGACCCGTGGAGCTTCACCGTCGGCGCACAGACCGCCCCAGGAGGCCCCAGTGAAGGCTGACCCCTTCGTCCAGGCACGACTGCTCGAGCTGCAGGCACTCGACACCCGGCTGCAGCAGATCGACCACGCGCGCACCCGCGTCCCGGCCATCGCCGCCCTCGCCGAGGCGGAGGGTGAGCTCCAGCAGGTCAGCGACGACGTCGTCCGTGTCGAGACCGCCCTCTCCGACATCCGCCGTGAGGTCACCCGGGCCGAGACCGACGTGCAGCAGGTGCGGGACCGGGCCACCCGCGACCAGGCGCGACTCGACGCCGGCACCGGGATGACCTCGCGCGACCTCACCGCCCTGCAGAGCGAGCTCGAGGCGCTCGCCCGACGCCAGAGCGACCTCGAGGACGTCGAGCTCGAGGCGATGGAGCGACAGGAGGCGGCCGAGGAGCGGCTCACCGAGCGCACCGCCGAGCAGACGAGGCTGCAGGGTGAGGTCGACCGGATCCGCGCCGAGCGTGATGCCGCGGTCGCCGAGCTCGACACGGAGCGGGTCGGCGTCGCGGACTCCCGGTCGGGGCTCGTCGACAGCATCGACGACGGTCTGCTCGCGCTCTACGACCGCATCCGGGAGAGCTCCGGAGGACTCGGGGCCGCGGAGTTCATGCACGGCCGGTGTGGCGGCTGTCGCCTGGAGCTCAACCCGGTCGACATCGCCGCGATCGAGAAGGCCGCCGTGGATGAGGTCGTGCGGTGCGAGGAGTGCGGACGGATCCTCGTGCGCATCCCTGCCGACACGCAGACCTGATGGCCTTGCCCCAGCTGCTCGTCGCTGTCTGAGGGGAGCGCACCGACATCGACGACCTCCCCACCTGGCTCACTGCGTCCGGTCTCCTCGGAGCCGTGCTCTTCGGCCTGCTCTCCGCCTACTTCCCGCCCCTCAACGCCGAGATCTACGCCCTCGCGGCCCCGGTGATCTTCCCCGAGACGTGGGCCCTCCACGTCGGCGTGATGACCGGCGGGCTCGTCGTCGGCAAGCTGAGCCACTTCCTCGCCGCCGCGAAGGGGGCGGAGATGTACGCCCGTCGGAAGGACGAGAAGGAGGAGACGAAGACTCCTCCTCCGCCGGGTTCCTTGCGCGAGAAGCTCGCTCGCTGGAGCAAGGCGATGATCGATGTCCTCGACCAGCCGCGCCTCGGCCCCCTCGTCATGCTGGCGAGCTCGGGGGTCGGCTTCCCCCCGCTGGCCGTCGTCACGGTCGCCGCCGGGCTCAAGCGGACCAATGTCGTCGTCTTCCTCGTCGTGACGACGATCGGCTGCCTCGCTCGCTTCCTCGTCACGTCGTGGCTCGTCGTGCAGGGGATCCAGATCGGCCACTGACCATCCGGGTGTTGACCGAGTGCGCGGTGCACGCCGGGACCTGACCTACCCTGATCCGCATGACGTATGCCGGAGACATCACCCTGCAGCAGGCCTGGGAGCGGTTGGAGGGCGACACGGACTCCGTCCTCGTGGACGTGCGCACCCGCGCCGAGTGGTCCTTCGTCGGCCTGCCGGACCTCACCTCGGTCGGCAAGGAGGTCGTCCCCATCGAGTGGACGACCTTCCCCGAGGGGGCGGTCAACCAGTCCTTCCTCGAGGAGCTGCGGGCCCAGGTCCCCGAGGACGCCACGGTCCTCTTCCTCTGCCGGTCCGGGGCCCGGTCGGTGGCCGCCGCGACCACGGCGAGCCAGGCGGGCTATGGGCACGCCTACAACATCCTCGAGGGCTTCGAGGGGGAGCACGACGCGCACGGGCACCGGGCGGTCAACGGCTGGAAGAACTCCGACCTGCCGTGGCGGCAGGGGTGAGCGGGCCCCCCTTCGGCCCCGGCAACCCGCGCTCCTACCTCGACCCGGCAGGCCTGTCTCCCGAGACCCTCGCCGTGCGCGGCGGTCAGGCCCGGTCGACCTTCGACGAGACCTCCGAGGGGCTCTACCTCACCTCCGGCTTCGTCTACGGGAGCGCGGAGGAGGCCGAGGCCTCCTTCACCGGGGACGTCGAGAAGTTCGTCTACTCCCGCTACGGCAACCCGACGGTGACGATGTTCGAGGAGCGGCTGCGGGTCCTCGAGGGCACCGAGGCCGCCTACGCGACCTCCTCCGGCATGTCCGCGGTCTTCACCGCTCTGGCCGCCCTCGTCGGCGCCGGTGACCGGCTCGTCTCCTCGCGCGGGCTCTTCGGGAGCTGCTTCGTCATCGTCGACGAGATCCTCCCGCGGTGGGGTGTCGAGACCGTCCTCGTCGACGGCGCCGACCTCAACCAGTGGCGGGATGCCCTGTCCGAGCCCACGACCGCCGTCTTCTTCGAGACGCCGAGCAACCCGATGCAGGAGCTCGTCGACATCGCGGCCGTGAGCGAGCTCGCGCACGCTGCCGGGGCGCAGGTCGTCGTCGACAACGTCTTCGGGACCCCCGTCTTCTCCCGCCCCCTGGACCACGGTGCGGACATCGTCGTGTACTCGGCGACCAAGCACATCGACGGCCAGGGGAGGGTCCTCGGCGGAGCGATCCTCGGCCCGGAGGAGTACATCGACGGACCGGTGAAGAACCTCATCCGGCACACCGGCCCCTCGATGTCGCCCTTCAACGCCTGGGTCCTGCTCAAGGGGCTCGAGACGATGGACCTGCGCGTGCGCCGGATGGCGGAGTCCTCGCTCACCGTCGCCCGGGCACTGCAGACCCACCCGCGAGTCAGCCAGGTCATCCATCCGTGGCTGCCGGACCACCCGCAGCACGAGCTCGCCCTGACCCAGATGAGCGGCGGCGGCACCGTCGTCACCCTGGCGCTCGACGGCGGCAAGGCGGAGGCCTTCTCCGTCATGAACTCCCTTCGGCTCGTGGACATCTCGAACAACCTCGGCGACTCCAAGTCCCTCATCACGCACCCGGCGACGACGACGCACCGGCGGATGGGCCCCGAGGCGAGGGCGGCCATCGGGATCACGGACGCGACCCTGCGCATCTCCGTGGGCCTGGAGTCGGCGGAGGACCTCGTCGCCGACATCACCGCCGCGCTCGACCAGCTCGGCTGACGCGGCTCAGGCCACGAGGGTCAGGGCGAGCACCGCGCCCCCTCCCGCGACGAGGGCCACGGCGAGTCCCTGGGCGGCGACCTCCCGGAGCCGGATCGGCAGACCGGCAGCACGCACCCGGTGCAGCCACAGGAGGGTCGCCAGCGAGCCCCAGGGCGTGACGACCGGTGCGACATTGGTGCCGACGAGGAGCGCCATGAGGCGCTGGGGGCTGTCGCCGGCGACGGACTCCAGGGCGATGAAGGCCGGCAGGTTGTTCACCCCGTTGGAGGTGACGGCACCGACCGCGGCCACCCGAGCGAGGTCCCCGGCGCCGTCGCCCTCCCCGACGAGTGCGCCGAGGACCGACTCGCCCCCGAGGTCGAGCGCGACCTGGATCACGACGAAGAGGGCGGTGACGGCCAGGGCCATGCCCCAGGGTGGGGAGACCGTGCGCAGGAGGTGGGGAGCCCGGAGCCGGGTCGCGAGGACGAGCCCCCCGGCGGCCGCCGCGGAGACAGCCCACGGGGTGATACCGAGGGCGAAGAGCGGGCCGATGGCCAGGCACACGGTGCCGGAGAGGCGCAGCAGCAGCGGGTCGTGCCCACCCGTGGGCGCCGCCCGGACGAAGCTGCCGCGCAGGTCCCGCCGGTGGACGAGCCACCCGACGAGGAGCGTGCCGGCGACGGCGGCGCAGCCCGGTGCCAGGGCGAGGGCGATGACGTCGGAGTGGTCGGCGCCCAGCTCCTCGAAGCGGGCCAGCGCCAGCAGATTCGTCAGGTTGGCCACAGGGAGGAAGAGCGAGGCGGTGTTGGCGAGGAAGAGCGTGGTCAGCGCGAAGGGGGCCGCCGGCACCCCCAGCTGACGGGCCACGGTGAGCGCCACGGGCGTGAGGAGGACCGCGGTGGTGTCGAGGCTGAGGAAGGCCGTGACGAGCACCGCCAGCCCGGCCAACAGGAGCCACAGGGCGAGGACGCGGTGACCGGCTACCCGGGCGGCGGCATGACCGGCGACGTCGAAGACGCCGGAGGCGTCGGCGACCTCCGCGACGACGGTGATCGTCAGGAGGAAGACGACGACCGGCAGGGTGCGGCCCAGGACCTCGAGGAGGTCCACGCCGCTCACCGGTGGCTCATCGGGCGATGGCGTCGAGGACCCAGGGCCGGCCGCCCTTCGCCGGCTCCGTCAGGGCCACGTCGAAGGCCGGCTCGAGGGCCCGCGCAAGGGCCGCGGGGGTCTTCGGCTCCCGGGCGACCCCGAGGAGGTGCCGCGCCACGAGACCGCGGGTGTGCTTGGCCATGTGCGTGGCCCCGGGGACCCGGATGTGCACCCAGCGTTCGGCGACGTGCCCGGAGGGCTGCCAGGCGGCCGCGTAGGTGCTGGAACGGCAGTCGACGACGAGACCCGTCCCGGCTGCATCGGTGAGCTCGGCGTCGAGGTGCTCCCGCCAGTGGCCGGCCAGCGGCCCGACACCGGGGAGGTTGACCGCCATGGACAGTCGGTAGGGCGGGATCCGGTCCTGGGGCCGGACCGCCCCGAAGAGCGCCGAGACGACGACGAGCCATCGGTGGGCCCGCCGCCGCTCGCCGGTGCTGAGACTCCCGAGATCGAGGGCGTCGTAGAGGACGCCGGTGTACACCTGACCGGCCGGCGGGGCCGGAGCGGTCGTCAGCACGGTGTTGCGGGTGACCTCGTCGACGAGGCCAGGGCTCACGCCGAGGACCTCGTGGGCATCGGGGCGGGTGCTCACGTCGGCGAGCGCGTCGAGCACCTGCTCGCGGGCCGGTGCGAGTGAGGGGAAGGAGAGGGAGCCGGTGTCGAGGGCCTTGCCTCGGGCACGGCCGGTCTTGGACTCCGAGGGCGGTAGCAGGACGAGCACCAGCGCACCATACGTAATCCCGTCCTCGGGCCCCTATCGTGATCACCATGGCCCAGCGCAGCGCAACCCTCCGCCCGACGGACCCGGTCGCGGGTGAGGTCGTCGACGCGGCCGGTCTCCGGCCCCGGTTCGACGCCGTCCGTGCCGAGCTCGAGGTGCCCGTGGAGTTCCCTGCAGAGACCCTCGAGGAGGCCCAGCACGTTGCGGCGCAGCCGCTCTCGCTCCCCGAGCGGGACGAGACGGCCCTGCCCTTCCTCACGATCGACCCTCCCGGCTCCATGGACCTCGACCAGGCCATGCACCTCTCCCGCGAGGGTGAGGGCTATCGGGTCCGCTATGCGATCGCCCACCTCGAGTCCTTCGTCGAGCCCGGTGGGGCCATCGACGCCGAGGCCCGACGGCGAGGGCAGACGATCTACGCCCCGGACGAGCGCACGCCCCTGCACCCTCCCGTGCTCAGCGAGGGTGCGGCGAGCCTCCTGCCCGACGAGGTCCGGCCGGCCTACGTGTGGGACATCCGGCTCGACGCGCGTGGGGAGCACACCGCCGCCGAGGTCTACCCGGCGATGGTGCGCAGCGTGGACCGTCTCGAGTACACCGCGGTCCAGGCGGCCGTCGACGCCGGCACCGACGACGAGAGGCTCGTGCTGCTCCGGGAGATCGGTGAGAAGCGGATCCTCCTCGAGCAGGAGCGCGGCGGGGCCTCCCTGCCCATGCCGGACCAGGAGGTCGAGCAGGACGACGCGGGCTTCCGGCTCTCCCTTCGCCCGCTCGTGCCGGCCGAGGACTGGAATGCGCAGATCTCGCTGCTCACCGGGATGGCGGCTGCGGAGATCATGCTCCACGCCGAGATCGGCATCCTGCGGACGATGCCCGAGCCCAGCGACAAGACCCTCGGTCAGCTGCGGCGGATCGCCCGGGCGCTCGGTGTGGACTGGCCGGCGGAGCAGACCCACGGTGACTTCCTGCGGTCGCTCGACGGGGCCGACCCCGCGCACCTCGCGCTCATCCATGTGTCGACGGTGCTCTTCCGCGGGGCGGGCTACACCGCCTTCGACGGTGGCGTCCCCGAGCTTGTCGAGCAGGCGGCGATCGCGGCGCCGTATGCCCACGTCACGGCGCCGCTGCGGCGGCTCGTCGACCGCTTCGGGCTCGCCCTCTGCGCAGCCCTGTGCGCCGGTGACGAGGTGCCGACCTGGGTGCGTCAGGCCCTCCCGACGCTGCCCGAGCTCATGGAGGTCTCCGACCGGGTGGCCGGCGGGGTGGAGCGGGCGACGATGGATGCCGTCGAGGCCGCGACGCTCGCGGACCGGGTGGACGAGACCTTCGCCGCCGTCGTCGTCGACGTGCCGGAGGGTGGCGACGGTGCCCTCGAGATCCAGCTCGTCGACCCGCCCGTCCTCGCCCGGGCGAAGGGGAGCGCGGAGCTCGGCGACGAGGTCACCGTGCGCCTCACCGGCGTCGACCTGACCGAGGGCACGGTCGACTTCACGGTGGTGTGAGTCGGGTGGCCCGAATGGGGTAGGCTCCCCGTAGCGAAAGGGAGTAGTCCCCAACAGGTGCGTCGACACACTGATCCTCGGATCCGGCGCATCGGGCCAGCACCGCTGGCGGACGAGACTTTCGACCGGTTTGTTACGACGAACCCGGTCGAGGCTCGTCGCGACACGGCTCCTCGTCCGGGTGGACGAGGAGTTTTTTCAATGGTCGAGGCACTGGTGCTCAGCACCGTCGTCATCTTCGTCGCCGAGCTCGGCGACAAGAGCCAGCTCATGGCGATGACCTTCGCCACGCGCTACCGCGCACGCGACGTCATCATCGGGATCACCGTGGCCACCGCGCTGGTCCATCTCGCCTCCGTGGGGATCGGGTACTTCATCGGCGCCAGCTTCGAGCGATACCAAGGGCCGATCGCCATCGCCGCGGGCCTGGCCTTCCTCGGGTTCGCGGTGTGGACCCTCCGTGGGGACGAGCTCACCGAGGAGGAGGAGCAGAAGGCGAAGAAGGCCACCGGCTCGGCGCTGCTCGCGGTCGGCCTCGCCTTCTTCCTCGCCGAGCTCGGCGACAAGACGATGCTCGCGACGATCACCCTCGCCGTCCGCGAGGACTGGTTCGGCACCTGGATCGGCTCCACGGTCGGCATGGTCGCCGCCGATGCCCTGGCCATCGCGGTCGGTGCGGTCCTCGGTCGCAAGCTGCCGGAGAAGGTCATCACCTACGGCGCCGCGGCGGCCTTCGCCCTCTTCGGCGTCGTGCTCATCGCCGAGGGGGTCGGGTGGATCTGACCCGATGGCGGGAAAGGGGAGCTCGGGAGGTACAGTAGTTAGGTATACCTAACTACTGTCAGGAGGCAGACGCATGCGCAGCATCCGGGTAGCCGTCATCGGCGCCGGGCCGGCGGGGATCTACGCCGCTGACATCCTCAGCAAGGAGTACGCGGGGGCGGAGGTCGACGTCTTCGATCGCCTTCCCGCTCCCTACGGCCTGGTGCGGTACGGCGTCGCTCCCGACCACCCGCGGATCAAGGAGATCATCAAGGCCCTCGGTCGGGTGATGTCGAACGAGTCCATCCGCTTCTTCGGCAACGTCGACTACGGCACCGACGTCAAGCTGGCCGACCTCCGTCGCCATTACGACGCGACGATCTTCGCGACCGGCGCGATGCGGGACCAGCCGCTGGACATCCCCGGTGTCGACCTGCCGGGGAGCCACGGCGCCGCGGACTTCGTCTCCTGGTACGCCGGGCACCCGGATGTGCCGAGGGAGTGGCCGCTGGAGGCCGAGAGCGTGGCCGTCGTCGGGGCCGGCAATGTGGCCCTCGACGTCGCCCGGATGCTCGCCAAGCCCGCGGAGGAGCAGCTGTCGACGGAGATCGCCGACAGCGTCCACGAGGGGCTCGCCGGCAACCGGGCCACGGACATCCACGTCTTCGTCCGGCGTGGGCCGGCCCAGGTGAAGTTCAGCCCGATGGAGCTGCGCGAGCTCTCCCACTCGCCATCGGTGGATGTCGTCGTCGAGCCCGAGGGCTTCGAGATCGACGACGCGAGCCAGGAGCTCGTCAGCAGGAACAAGGGGGTGCGCACCGTCGTCAACACCCTGCTCAAGTACCTCGATGCCGAGCCGACCGGCGCAGCCCACCGGATCCACATCCACCTGTGCCAGGCCCCCGTCGAGATCCTCGGGACGGACCGCGTCGAGGCGATCCGGACCGAGCGGACCGAGCTCCAGGGCGACGGCAGCGTCCGGGGGACGGGTGAGTTCGTCGAGACGCCCGTGCAGGCGGTCTACCGCGCCGTCGGCTACCTCTCGGACCAGCTGCCGGATGTGCCCTTCGACCACCAGCGGGGAGTCATCAGCAATGACGGTGGCCGGGTGCTCGGGATCGATGGTGAGCCGATGGTCGGCACCTACACGACCGGCTGGGTCAAGCGCGGCCCCGTCGGGCTCATCGGCCACACGAAGTCCGACGCCTCCGAGACCATCGAGCACCTGCTCGAGGACCTGCCGGGCATCCCGGAGCGGGAGCTCCGGGACCGGGCCGGCATCGAGGAGGACCTCCGTGCGCGCGGGGTCGAGTTCACCACCTGGGCGGGGTGGGAGGCGCTCGACGCCCACGAGATCGCCCTCGGCGGGGCGGCTGGTCGCGAGCGGATCAAGGTCATCCCGCGCGAGGAGATGATCGAGGTCTCCCGGGGGTGACCCCGAAGGGGGATGAGTCGGCCTGTAAGCCGGGTTCTGTTCTCCGACACCGTTGCCGGGGTCGGAGCGACGACCATCCATCTCGGGTCGCCGTTGCCGACGACCTCCAGCGTCCTACCCGTGCGCTCGGGCGGGCAGCCCTCGGACGCGCACTGTCTGGACTTGCTCCTGGTGGGGTTTACCGAGCCGATCCGGTCACCCGGATCGCTGGTGGTCTCTTACACCACCCTTTCACCCTCACCTCGTCCACCGAGGTGGACGAGGCGGTCTGCTCTCTGTGGCACTGTCCCGCGGGTCGCCCCGGGTGGCTGTTGGCCACCACCACGCCCTGTGGAGCCCGGACTTTCCTCGACACCGCCGTGGCGGTGACGCAGCCGTCCGGCCGACTCATCCGGGATCAGTCTACGTCGGCCGGTCCTCCCTCGTCGTCCACCGCACCCACCCGGTGAAGGCGCCGAGCGCGAGGGTGACGATGCCGGCGGCGACGGACTGCCAGGGGAGCAGGAGGGCGACGACCGTGCAGGCGAGGAGGCCGAGGGTGGGGACGAGCCGGGACAGGACCGAGCGGTCGAGCGTCCACGCGCTGGCGTGGGCGATGCCGTAGTAGCTCAGGCCGAGGAAGGCGGAGTAGCCCATGGCGCCCCGCACGTCGACGAGCATGATGAGGACGACGACGCCCACGGCCACGACACCCACGGCTCGCCGGGGCACCCGGTGGCGCCCCTCGACGGTGCCGAGCGCCGCCGGCAGGTGGTGGTCGCGGGCCATGGCGAGGATGATCCGCGCGACACCGCTCATGAGGCTGAGCAGGGCGCCGCCGACGACGAGGACGGCCCCGATGCGCAGCGCCGGGCCGAGCCACGGCCAGCCGGAGATCTCGGCCGCCTCGGCGAGCGGCGACTGGCGGGCGGCCACCCAGCCGGGGCCCAGGGAGTGGGGGAGCGCCAGGGCCACGAGGAGGTAGAGCCCGGTGACCAGGACGAGCGAGATCGTCAGCGCGCGCGGGATGGTCCGCGGCGCGTCCTCGACGAGGTCGCCGAAGGGGGCGAGGCGGGCGAACCCCATGAAGGCGAAGAAGAGGAATCCCGTGGCCTCGAGGACTCCGCGGACCCCGCCCGACCCGGGGAGCGGTGGCGGTGGCTCGTCGGCGGTGACCGGGGGCGAGACGAGCATGACGACGGCGAAGGTGACCGTGAGCGCGATGACGAGCAGCACGAGCACCGTCCGCAGACGCTCCGACGACCGCGCCCCCTGCAGGTCGAGGGCGAGCACGGCGAGCACCGCGAGCGAGGCGACGAGCTTGGAGTAGTCCGGCCACAGGTGCAGCCCCACCGTCATGGCCATGGCGGCGCAGGACGCGGTCTTGCCGACGATGAAGGCCCACCCGGCGAGGTAGCCGAAGGGGAGTCCCAGCCGCTCACGCCCGTAGAGGTAGACGCCCGCCTGCCCGTGGTGCCGGCCGGCCAGCCGGACCATCGAGTGGGCGCCGGCCGCGCAGAGGAGGGCGGCGACGACGACGGCGAGGAGCAGCAGGTCACCGGCTCGGGCGGCCGCCGGGGCGAAGGCCGCGAAGAGTCCGGCGCCGATCATCGAGCCGAGCCCGATGGTCACGCCCTCGCGCAGCCCGAGGCGACGGCTCGGCGTCCGTGGCACCCCCGACATGTCCGTCATGGCTCCACCTTGCCCCATGACCGGAGGCGGTCCGGGCGCTCCGGGGGCTCTTCCGGACAACAGTCCGGTGTCAGTTGCCCTTGGCCGCGAGGTGGGCCGCGCCGATGATCCCGGCCTTGTTGCGGAGCTTGGCGGCCACGATCTCGGTCCGGAGGTCGAGCAGCGGGAGGAAGGTGTCCGCGTGCTTGCTCACCCCGCCACCGACGACGAAGAGGTCCGGGGAGAAGAGGAACTCGACGTGGCTGTAGTACCGCTGCAGGCGCTCGGCCCACTCGGCGACCTCGAGTCCCTCCCGCTCGCGGGCCGAGTCCGCGGCTCGAGACTCGGCGTTGTGCCCGTCGATCTCGAGGTGCCCGAGCTCCGAGTTCGGGACGAGGTGACCGTCGATGAGCAGCGCGCTGCCGATGCCGGTCCCGAGCGTCGTGACGATGACGAGGCCGTCCCTCCCCTTCGCCACCCCGTAGTGGCGCTCGGCCACACCCGCGGCATCCGCGTCGTTGACGAGGTGCACCGGCCGCTTGAGCCGCTGGGTGAAGAGCGCGCCGGCGTCGACGCCGATCCACGACTTGTCGATGTTGGCGGCGGTCCGGACGACCCCGTGGGCGACGACGGCCGGCAGGGTGATGCCCAGGGGCAGGTCCTTCTTCACGCGGAAGTGGTCGGCGACCTGGGCGACGACCTCGCAGATGGCCTCCGGCGTCGCCTCCTCAGGGGTGGCGATCCGTAGGCGGTCGTCGGTGAAGGCACCCTTGTCGAGGTTGACCGGGGCACCCTTGATGCCGGAGCCACCGATGTCGATCCCCAGGGCGTCTGGCTTCTTGCTCATGTGGTCGTGCCTTCCGTGCTCAGGCGAGGGTGAGGATCTCGGGGCCGTCCTCGGTGATGAGGATGGTGTGCTCGAACTGTGCGGAGCGGCGCTGGTCGCGGCTGACGACGGTCCACCCGTCCTCCCAGAGCGTCCAGTCCGGCGTGCCGAGGTTGAGCATCGGCTCGATGGTGAAGGTCATCCCGGGCTCGATGACCGTGTCGTAGCCGGGAGCCGCGTCGTAGTGGGGGATGACGAGCCCGGAATGGAAGGAGGTGCCGATGCCGTGACCGGTGTAGTCGCGGACCACGCCGTAGCCGAAGCGGGCGGCGTAGCGCTCGATGACCCGGCCGATGATGTTGATCTGTCGGCCCGGCAAGGCGGCCTTGATCCCGCGCATCATCGCCTCGTGGGTGCGCTCGACGAGGAGGCGTGACTCCTCGTCGACATCACCGGCGAGGAAGGTGGCATTGGTGTCGCCGTGGACCCCTCCGACGAAGGCCGTGATGTCGATGTTGACGATGTCGCCGTCCTCGATGGGGCGGCTGTCCGGGATGCCGTGGCAGATGACCTCGTTGACCGAGGTGCACAGCGACTTCGGGAAGCCCCGGTACCCGAGCGTCGACGGGTAGGCCCCGTGGTCGAGCAGGTACTCGTGGCCGATCCGGTCGACCTCCTCGGTCGTCACCCCCGGCGCCACCGCCCGGCCGGCCTCGGCGAGCGCCTCGGCAGCGATGCGCCCGGCCGTGCGCATCCGCTCGATGGTCTCGGCATCCTTGATCTCGCTGCCGTCGAAGGGGGTGGGCGCGGGCTTGCCGACGTACTCGGGCCGGGCGATCCCCGAGGGGACCGACCGTGGGGGTGAGACCACCCCGGGGGTCACGGTTGCGGTGGACGCGGACATGCTGTGGAGTCTAGGCAACGAGCACATGAACGATGTGCTCCGGTGCGGGACACCACCCGCGGGAGAGGACGGCACGACGATGGCGTACTGGTTCAACATCAACACCGGCCAGGTGGAGAGCGACGAGAACCGCTCCCAGAACGCGGAGGTCATGGGGCCCTACGACACCGAGGCCGAGGCCGCCTCGGCCCTGGCGACGGCCCGGGCGAAGACCGAGGCGTGGGACGAGGAGGACCGCCGGGAGCGGGAGTGGGCCGACGGCGACGCCTGAGCTCAGCGTCGCCGGTGCAGGGTGAGGGCGTACGAGCCCTCACCCGGCCAGCGCTCCGCGTCCCAGGACGCGTACCGGGTCATGAGCACGAGTCCCGCGGCGAAGGCCGCGTGCTCGTAGGTCTCGACGTCCACCGCCGCAGCGCCCTTCGGCTCGTGCCCGGGCAGTGACCACCCCGCCACGAGCACCCCGTCGAGCGTGAGGTGCTCCCGCATCCGCCGGAGCGCGTCCACGAGGGTGCCGTCGGCGAGGTAGGGGACGACATTGCCGGCCAGGAGGACGATGTCGAAGGTCTGCGAGGTGAGCGAGAGTTCGGTCAGGTCGGCGTGGACGAAGCGGGTGACGTCGTCGCGCTCGCGGGCGACCTCGATCATCGCGGGGTCGGCGTCGACCCCGACGACGTCGTGGCCCAGCGCGGTGAGCTTCGTGGCGATGCGGCCGGTCCCGCAGCCGGCGTCGAGGATCCGGGCGGGGGCTTCCTTGAGGCCGGTGACGAAGCGCGCCTCACCGTCGACGTCGATGCCCTCGCGCACGAGCTCGTCGAAGCGGTGCTGGTAGGCGTGGGCGGCGTCGATCCCGCCGGACACCTCCGACCACCGGGTGCGCACCTCGGGGAAACGGTCCGGGTCGGGCGGGGTCATCGTCAGCTCTCGAAGGAGTGCTCGGCGGCGGGGAAGCTCCCGCTCGCGACCTCCGCCGCGTAGGCACGGGCCGCCCCGGAGAGGACCTCCCGCACGTCCGCGTACTTCTTGACGAAGCGCGGGGCCTTGCCGTCGCGGAGACCGGCCATGTCCTGCCAGACGAGGACCTGGGCGTCGCAGTCCGGCCCCGCGCCGATGCCGATGGTCGGGATCGCCAGCTCGCGGGTCACCTCGGCGGCCGCCGGAGCGGGCACCATCTCCATGACGACCGCGAAGGCCCCGGCCGCTTCGACCGCCCGCGCGTCCTCGAGGAGCTGTCCCGCGCCCTCGCCGCGGCCCTGCACGCGGTAGCCCCCCAGGGTGTGCTCGCTCTGCGGAGTGAAGCCGATGTGGGCCATCACGGGGATGCCCCCCTTCGTCAGCCGCTCGATGGTCGGCGCCATCTCGACGCCGCCCTCGAGCTTCACCGCGTGGGCCAGGCCCTCCTTCATGAGGCGGGCCGCGGAGAGGTACCCCTGCTCCGGGGAGGCCTGGTAGGTGCCGAAGGGGAGGTCCGCGACGACGAGGGCGCTCGCCGCCCCGCCGGCCACCGCGCGGGTCAGCGGGATCATCTCCTCCAGCGTGACCGGGACTGTCGTCTCGTGGCCGAAGACGTTGTTGCCGGCGGAGTCACCGACGAGCAGCACCGGGATCCCGGCCTGGTCGAAGACCTCGGCGGTGTACATGTCGTAGGCGGTGAGCATGGCCCACCGCTCGCCCTTGTCCTTGAGTGCTCGCAGGTGCGGGATGCGCACCCGGCGGGGGCGGGCCGGGGCGGCGCTCGCGCCGGTGCCGTAGGGAGCTGTGGTCTCCGCGGCGGGGTCGGGCTGGTGCGGCGTGGGGGGAGTGGTCATGGCTCCAGCCTAGGTCGGCGCCCGCCGCGTCCGTCCGGGACGGCGCCCCGGCGGATGATCGTGGTGCAAGAGTAAGGATTTGTTCAGGTTTTCCTGCGCTTCCTCCCGAACGCCGTCAGGTCTTGGTTGAGTGCGCTCACCCCTGTGGCTACGGCCACACCATTCCAGGAGGATTCGTTGAAGAGACGCCACACCACGATCGTGTCCGGTCTCGCCGCGTCCGCCCTCGCGCTCGCCCTCATGCCCATGTCGGCGAGCGCAGGAGAGACCGCCGGTGAGGTGCCGCCCCAGGAGGGCGGCACGAAGACCGTGAAGCAGGACGACAAGCCCCACCCGCTCGGCGATGCGCAGCGCGAGCTGCGGCAGGACGCCGTGGACAAGCTGCTCACGGGCGAGGCCGAGCTCGTGACGAAGAACGGCACCCAGGTCATCGAGGTCAAGAGCGAGGAGGAGGCCGAGCGCCACACCCCGGGCGCGAAGGCGAAGGGCAAGAAGCACCGCCCGCGCTCGAAGTACGTCGAGTACGACGTCGACCGAGAGGCCTCGATCTTTACGATCCTCACCGACTTCGGCGACAAGACGATGCCCACCCAGGGCGGGGAGGCCGGCCCGAAGCACAACGAGATCGAGGAGCCGGACCGTGACTGGGACGGCGGCAAGAGCGACGACAACTCGACGATCTGGGCCGAGGACTTCGACCGGGAGCACTACAAGGAGCTGATGTTCGCCGAGGGGCAGGAGTCCTTCCGCGACTTCTACCTCAAGCAGTCCAACGGCCGCTTCAGCACGTCGGGCGATGTCAGCGACTGGGTCACGGTGCCCTACAACGAGGCTCGCTACGGCCACAACCCGGAGTCGGGCGATGGCACGAGCGAGGCCGATGGCTACTGGAGCTACATCAAGGACACCGCCCAGGCCTGGTACGACGACCAGAAGGACCAGGGCAAGAGCGACGCGGAGATCAAGAAGTACCTCGAGAAGTTCGACGTCTGGGACCGCTACGACCACGACGGTGACGGCGACTTCAACGAGCCGGACGGCTATATCGACCACTTCCAGGCGATCCACGCCGGCGAAGGGGAGGAGGCCGGCGGCGGCGCCCAGGGCGAGGACGCCATCTGGAGCCACCGGTGGTACGCCTACTCCACCGACATGGGCAAGACTGGCCCGGAGCAGAACAAGCTCGGGGGCGTGCCCCTCGGCGACTCCGGCATCTGGATCGGGGACTACACCACCGAGCCCGAGAACGGCGGGCTGGGCGTCTTCACGCACGAGTTCGCGCACGACCTCGGCTTGCCGGACCTCTACGACACCGCCGGCGGTGACAACGGCACCGGCTTCTGGAGCCTCATGTCCGGGGGGTCGTGGTTGAACGACGGCACCGAGGACATCGGCTCGAGCCCCGGCTACATGGGCGCGTGGGAAAAGCTGCAGATGGGCTGGTCCGACTACTCCGTCGTCGAGCCGGGCCAGCAGAAGACCACCGGTCTCGGACCGGCTGACCGGGACCACGTCAACCTGCCGCAGGCGATCGCGGTGCTCCTTCCCGAGGAGACGGTGACGACCGACTACAACACCCCCCACTCCGGCAGCTACGAGTGGTGGTCGGGGTCGGACGACGACCTCAACACCACCCTGACCCGGGAGGTCGACCTCACCGACGCGAGCGAGGCCACGGTGACGGCGCAGCTGGCGACCGACATCGAGGAGGGCTACGACTTCCTCTACACCGAGGTCTCGACCGACGACGGTGCGACGTGGACCGAGATCGCCGACCCGGTCGACGGCGGTGACCTGTCGTGGAACGAGGTCGAGTACGACCTTTCCGAGTTCGCCGGCGAGAAGGTCCAGTTCCGCTGGCGGTACCAGTCCGACGGCGGCGTCGCCCAGGATGGTGCCTTCATCGACGACATCGAGATCACCGTCGACGGCAAGACCGTCCTCTCCGACGACGTCGAGTCCGGGGGCAACGGCTGGAGCGCGGACGGGTTCACCCGGATGACCGGGTCGACCTCGGAGAAGGTCCAGAGCTACTACCTGGCCGAGAACCGCGTCTACGAGGGCTACGACAAGTACCTCAAGACCGGCCCGTACAACTTCGGCTGGGCCTCGACGAAGCCCAACTGGGTCGAGCGCTTCCCGTACCAGGACGGCCTGCTCGTCTGGTACATCAACAACGCCTACTCGGACAACAACACGAGCCAGCACCCCGGCTACGGCCAGGTGCTGCCCGTCGACGCCCGTCCGGCGCCGGTGAAGTTCCACGACGGCACCCTGCTCGGCAACCGCCGGCAGCCCTTCGACGCGACCTTCGGCAAGCAGCGGACGGACAAGGTGACCTTCCACAACGACGGGAGCCCGGCGAAGGTGCCCGCACGACGGGGCATCCCGGTCTTCGACGACACCGACCCGAACCGCTACTGGACCGCGGACAACCCGCAGTCCTCCACCAAGGTGGCGGGCTCCGGGACGAGCATCGAGGTGCTCAAGGAGAAGCGGGGCAAGCAGGAGATGACCGTCAAGGTCCGTGGAGGCACGACCTCCCCCTGACCCGCCGCCCTTCGCGCAATGGACCCCGCCGCGCCGCGGCGGGGTCTATTGTGCGGAGCGGGCACCACCACCGTCTGACACCCAGGGGACTGCATGACCGAGCACGTGCCGACCGCGCCTGATTCGCCCGTCGAGAGGACTCTCGTCGAAAGGGGCTGGTCGGACATCGATCTCGCCGAGCGACTCGGCGCCGGGGCGACGCGTCGCCACCGGGTGGCGATCCTCGAGGCCGACCGCGAGCGGGCGCAGGCGTGGTACCGCGCGCCCGTCGCCGACTCCGTCCCCCGGAGCCTCCGGGACATGTACGAGTCCGAGGCCAATGTCGTGCGCTACCGCAGGGTCGTGGACTTCCTCACCGAGGGGGAGAACGTCCACGAGGTGGGGCTCGGCTACGGCTTCCTCGGGACCCTCATGCTCCGTGAGGGGCGTCTCGGGCGGTACCGCGGCGTCGACATCGTCCCGCTCTGCGTCGAGCGCACCACGCAGATGCTCGGGGCCAACGGTCTCCTCGACCGGGCCCAGGTGGAGGAGCAGGACCTCTACGACCTCACCCGGGCAGACCTCGAGGGGATCGGCGCGAGCCTGCTCGTGTGCTGCGAGGTCATCGAGCACGTCCCCGACCCCGAGACGGCCCTCGCGACCCTCGCCGAGGCGCTGCCCGAGGGTGCCGACCTCCTCTTCTCCATCCCGCTCGTCGGGCGGCTCGAGTCGGTCTGGGGCCACGGCCAGACCTTCGGTGCCGCGCGCCTCCAGCGCATGCTTGCCGGGGCCGGGCTCGTGCCCCACCACGTCGAGGTCCTCCACGACACGTGGGCGCTCATCCTCGCCTCGCGCACGGTCGCACCCTCGCCGCGGGCGGCCGCGGCGCTCGAGGGGGGCGCCCGGATCGACCCCGAGCAGTTCCACGAGCCCTCCTTCGCCGCCATGACCAATGTGCCCGTGACCTCGCTCGAGCGCGCGGAGTCCGCGTGGACCAAGCGCGTCGGTGGCCTGACGATCGAGCCCACGGCGCGGGTACCGGGTGACGACGAGAACCTCGACGGCCTCCGCATGACGGCCCGGGCCGAGCGGATCACCAAGGGTCCCGGCAAGGGATGGTCGGCCTCGGCCGGGATGGCCTTCGCGGTGCCCGAGGGGACGAAGGGGGTGCGCTTCCAGGTGGGCGTCGGCGACCTCGACGACGTCACGTCGATCAACCTCGAGCTCCGCCGGGACGGCGAACGCACGGGGCTGTGGAAGTGGAACCCGGCCGACCGTCGCCCCACGTCCACCTACCCGACCTTCCTCATCGCCCCCGGCCGCGGCGGCGTCAACCTCCGAAGGGTCCCCGGCTCGCGCCACGAGGGGGCCGACACGGTCGAGCTCTACGTCATCGCACGCGAGGACCAACCGATCGATTTGAGCATCCTGCGCTGGTCCTGGGTGAGCTGAGCCCGCGCGTGGGGCAGGATGGGCGCATGGATCGCCAGCAGGAGTTCGTCCTCCGGACCATCGAGGAGCGGGACATCCGGTTCGTCCGGTTGTGGTTCACCGATGTGCTCGGCACCCTCAAGTCGGTGGCCATCGCGCCGGCCGAGCTCGAGGGGGCCTTCACCGAGGGCATCGGCTTCGATGGGTCGGCCATCGAGGGCTTCACCCGGGTCTACGAGGCCGACATGCTCGCCCGCCCCGATCCGGCGACCTTCCAGGTCCTGCCGTGGCGGGGGGAGCACCCCGGGACGGCCCGGATGTTCTGCGACATCCAGCTGCCCGACGGCAGCCCGGCCCTCGCCGACGCGCGGTACGTGCTGCGGCGGAGCCTCGACAAGGCGGCCGACATGGGCTTCAGCTTCTACACCCACCCCGAGGTGGAGTTCTTCCTCCTCAAGCAGGGGACCCCTCCGGGAGAGCGCCCGGTGCCCGTCGACGACGGCGGCTACTTCGACCACGTGCCGAAGGGGGAGGCCCACGACTTCCGCCGGGCCGCCATCACCATGCTCGAGTCCGTGGGGATCTCCGTGGAGTTCAGCCACCACGAGGGTGCCCCGGGGCAGAACGAGATCGACCTTCGCTATGCCGACGCGCTCTCGACCGCGGACAACCTCATGACCTTCCGGACGGTGGTCAAGGAGGTCGCCCTCGAGCAGGGCGTCTATGCGACCTTCATGCCGAAGGTCTTCGCGGAGTACCCGGGCAGCGGCATGCACACCCACATGTCCCTCTTCGAGGGCGACACCAATGCCTTCTACGAGCCGGGCGCTCCCTACCAGCTGAGCAAGATCGGCCGTCAGTTCATCGCCGGCCTCCTCCACCACGGGCGGGAGTACGCGGCCGTGACGAACCAGTGGGTCAACAGCTACAAGCGCCTCTGGGGCGGCGGCGAGGCCCCGGCCCACCTCACGTGGGGCCACAACAACCGCTCCGCCATGGTGCGCGTCCCGATGTACAAGCCCAACAAGGGCAACTCGAGCCGGGTCGAGCTGCGCAGCCTCGACGCCTCCTGCAACCCCTACCTCGCCTTCGCCGTCATGCTCGCCGCCGGGCTCAAGGGGATCGAGGAGGGCTACGAGCTGCCCCCCGAGACCGAGGACGACGTCTGGGGTCTCACCGACCGGGAGCGCCGGGCGATGGGCATCAAGCCCCTGCCGTCGAGCCTCGCCGAGGCCATCGAGGCCATGGAGGAGAGCGAGCTCGTCGCCGAGACCCTGGGTGAGCACGTCTTCGACTTCTTCCTCCGCAACAAGCGCCAGGAGTGGGCCGACTACCGCAACCAGGTCACCCCCTTCGAGCTCGAGCGTCTCCTGCCCCGGCTGTGAGGACCTCGTGAGTCCGGTGAGGCCCGGCCCGACCCTCGCCCGGCGCGGGTTCACCGACACCCGCCGCGCCCAGACCCTCCTCGAGGACCCCGTCCTTGAGCCCTTGGTCGCGGACCCCGCGGACCTGCTCGCCGCCCTGGCGAGGGCGGCCGACCCGGATGCCGCCCTCCTCGGGCTCGTGCGCGTCCTCGAGTCCGCAGGTGACGAGACCGAGCACCTCGTCACGGCGCTGCGCACCGACGACCGTGCGCGCCACCGGGTCGTCGGTGCCCTCGGGGTCTCGACCGCCCTCATCGACCACCTCGTCGCCCATCCCGAGCACTGGCGTGATGCCGTCGACGCCCGGGAGATGTCCCCGGAAGAGCGCACCGAGGCGCTCATCGCCGAGGTGGATGCGCGGGAGGACCTCGAGCCGCAGGACGCCATGCGCGTCGGGTACCGGCGCCAGCTGCTGGGCATCGCCGCGCGCGATATCACCGCCGAGGACCCGGTCGAGGACCTGCCTCTCACGGCCACCGCGCTCGCCGACCTCGCCGGGTCCGCCCTCGAGATCGCCGTGCGTATCGCCCTGGCGGAGCACGCCGAGCAGGCGGGGGAGCCGGCACCGGTGCGCTTCGCCGTCATCGGCATGGGCAAGGCCGGCGGCCGCGAGCTGAACTACATCTCCGACGTCGACGTGATCTTCGTGGCCGAGCCCGTCGACGGGGCCGACGAGGCGGAGGCGCTGGAGGTGGCGGCCCGGATCGCCACACGCACGATGCACGCGTGCAGCGATGCCACGACGCACGGCAGCCTGTGGCCCGTCGACGCCGCCCTGCGGCCCGAGGGCAAGCAGGGACCGCTCGTGCGGACGGTGGCCAGCCACCGCACCTACTACGAGCGCTGGGCCAAGACGTGGGAGTTCCAGGCGCTGCTCAAGGCGCGGCACCTCGCCGGGGACGCCACGCTCGGGGCCGAGTACCTCGCGGCCGTGCAGCCGCTCGTGTGGGAGGCCGCCTCCCGGGAGGACTTCGTCGACGACGTGCAGGCCATGCGCCGCCGCGTCGAGCAGCACATCCCCGCCACCGAGGCCAAGCGACAGCTCAAGCTCGGGCCCGGGGGTCTGCGCGACGTCGAGTTCTCCGTCCAGCTGCTGCAGCTCGTCCACGGCCGCACCGACGAGACCCTCCACTCCGGGACGACCCTCGACGCCCTGGCGGCCCTCTCCAGGGGTGGGTACATCGGTCGGCAGGACGCCGCGGTCCTCGACGCCGCCTACCGCGTCCTGCGCACCCTCGAGCACCGCATCCAGCTGCACCGCCTCCGGCGCACCCACCTCATGCCCACCGCGGACGGCGAGCTGCGCCGGCTCGGGCGCTCGATGCGGCTCTGGGACCAGCCGGACAAGCAGGTCGTCGAGCAGCGCACCACCCATGCCCGAGAGGTGCGCAGACTGCACCAGCGCCTCTTCTACCGGCCCCTGCTCTCCGCCGTCGCCCGGCTCAGCCCCGACGAGGCGAGGCTCACCCCGGACGCCGCCCGCGCCCGTCTTGGTGCGCTCGGCTACCGGGACCCGGCCGGAGCGCTGCGTCACCTCGAGGTGCTCACCGAGGGGGTCAGCCGGACCGCGGCGATCCAGAAGCAGCTCCTGCCCGTCATGCTCGAGTGGTTTGCCGAGATGGCCGACCCCGACGCGGGACTGCTCGCCTTCCGCAAGGTCAGCGAGGAGCTCGGGACGACCCACTGGTACCTCCGGCTCCTCCGGGACGAGGGCGAGGCCGCGCAGACCCTGGCGCACACCCTCGGCGCCAGCCGCTTCGCCGGTGAGCTCCTCCTCGCCAGCCCCGAGGCCGTCCAGATGCTCGGTGACGGCGACGGGCTGCGCCCGCGCACCCGAGAGGAGCTCCTCCGCCGGATGCGCTCGGCCGCGGGTCGGCGGGACGACGCCGAGGCCGCCGTGGCCTCGATCCGGGCGATCCGCCGCGCGGAGATCTTCCGCGTCGCGGTCGCGGACCTGCAGGGCAGGCTCGACCTCGACGGGGTCGGGGAGGCCCTCACGGCGGTGAGCGAGGCGACGATCCAGGCGGCCCTTCAGGTGACGATCGCGCATGTCGAGGCCGACCGGGGAGAGCCCCTCGGCACCGACCTGCTCATCGTCGGCATGGGCCGGCTCGGTGGATCCGAGATGGGCTACTCCTCCGACGCGGACGTCCTCTACGTCCACGATCCGCACGACGGGACCGACGACCAGGCCGCGCAGGAGGCGGCCCTCGTCGTCGTCGGCGAGCTGCGCCGGCTCCTCGGCGGCGCCGGGTCCGACCCGCCGCTGGGGCTGGACGCCGACCTGCGCCCCGAGGGCAAGAGCGGACCGATGATCCGCTCGCTGGCCTCCTACGCGGCCTACTACGAGCGCTGGTCCGAGACCTGGGAGGCGCAGGCCCTGCTCCGGGCACGTGCCGTGGCCGGCGACGACGGGCTGGGGGAGCGGTTCACCGCCCTCATCGACCCGATCCGATGGCCCGAAGGGGGGCTCGACGTGCAGGAGGTGCGCGCGGTCCGCCGTCTCAAGGCCCGCATGGAGGCCGAGCGGCTGCCCCGGGGCGCCGACCGTCGTGCCCACTTCAAGCTCGGGATGGGTGGTCTCTCGGACGTGGAGTGGACCGTGCAGCTCATCCAGCTCCAGCACGCGCACGGCCACGAGGGGCTGCGCACGACCCGGACGCTGCCGGCGATGGCCGCCGCGGTCGAGGCCGGGCTGCTCTCCGCGGAGGACGCCGAGGAGCTCCGCGAGGCCTGGTCGATGGGCTCCCTCCTGCGCAATGCCGGCATGCTCTTCCGCGGGCGCCCCGTGGACTCGGTCCCCTCCAACCTCCGCGAGGCCGACGGCGTCGGGCGGATCGTCGGCATGGAGCCCCAGTCCGGGCTTGCCCTGGCCGAGTCCTACCGCCGGACCGCCCGGCGGGCCCGCCACGTCGTGGATCGGGTCTTCTACGGCGAGTGAGCCGCCCGCATGAGACGCCGGTCAGGGCGACCTCCCGGCGAAACTAGACTGGCCCCATGCTCGCCACGATCGACCTCCGCTCCCAGCCCCTGGGCGCCCGAGACCTGCGTGCGGTCCTCCCGCGCGCCGAGTACGACGTCGAGGCCGCCCTCGAGGCCGTCGAGCCGATCTGCGACGAGGTCCATGACCGTGGCGCGGCAGCGCTCTACGACTTCGCCGAGCGTTTCGACGGGGTGCGGCCGACCTCCCTTCGGGTCCCGGCCGAGGTCCTCACCGCCGCGGTCGAGGCCCTCGACGCTGACGTGCGCGCCGCCCTCGAGGTCTCCATCGAGCGAGCCCGGACCGTCCACGCCGCCCAGCGACGGACCGACACCGCGACGACCGTCGTCCCAGGCGGGACCGTCACCGAGCGCTGGGTCCCCGTCGAGAGGGTCGGCCTCTACGTCCCCGGCGGCCGGGCGGTCTACCCCTCGTCCGTCGTCATGAACGTCGTGCCCGCCCAGGCGGCGGAGGTCGGCTCCCTGGCGGTGGCCAGCCCTCCCCAGAAGGAGAACGTCGGGGTCTTCGCGGGGTACCCGCACCCGACGATCCTCGCCGCCTGCGCCCTGCTCGGTGTCGACGAGGTCTGGTCGATGGGCGGTGCCCAGGCCGTGGCCGGGCTCGTCCACGGGTTCCACGACGGTGACGGAGGCGAGTGTGCCCCCGTCAGCCTCGTCACCGGCCCGGGCAACATCTACGTCGCGGCGGCCAAGCGTCTCCTCAAGGGCCTCGTCGGCATCGACGCCGAGGCCGGACCGACCGAGATCGCCGTCCTGGCGGACGCGACCGCCGACCCCGACCACGTCGCCGCCGACCTCGTGAGCCAGGCCGAGCACGACCCGCTCGCCGGCTCGGTCCTCGTCACCGACTCGACCGACCTCGCCGAGGCGGTCTCGGCAGCGGTCGAGCGGCGCGCCGCCGCCACGAAGCACAGCGAGCGGGTCAGCGAGGCCCTCGGGGGCCGCCAGTCCGCCATCGTCCTCGTCGACGACCTCGACGCCGGGCTGAGGGTCGTCGACGCCTATGCGGCCGAGCACCTCGAGGTCATGACCGCCGACGCAGCGGCCGTCGCGGCCCGGGTGCGCAATGCCGGCGCGGTCTTCGTCGGCCCGTACTCCCCGGTGAGCCTGGGGGACTATGCCGCCGGCTCCAACCACGTCCTGCCGACGGGCGGCAGTGCCAGCCACAGCAGCGGCCTGTCCGTCCAGTCCTTCCTGCGCGGTATCCACGTCGTGGAGTACACCGAGGAGGCCCTGACCGAGGTCGGTCCGCACGTCGTCGCGCTCGCGCAGGCCGAGGACCTTCCGGCCCACGGCGAGGCCGTCACCGCGCGCACGGGGGAGCGGCAGCGATGAGCAGCGAGATCGAGCAGCTGCTCCGACCCGCCCTGCGTGGACGCACTCCCTACGGTGCACCCCAGCTCGACGTCCCCGTGCAGCTCAACACCAACGAGTCGTCCTACCCGGTGCCCGCCGAGGTCGTCGACGCCGTCCTCGCCGAGCTCGGTGACGAGCTCCGCGGGCTCAACCGGTACCCGGACCGGGAGTTCACCCACCTGCGCACGGCGCTCGTGGACTACCTCGAGGACCGCAGCGGCGTCTCCCTTCGCCCGGAGCAGATCTGGGCCGGCAACGGGTCCAACGAGGTCCTCTCGCACCTCGTCCAGGCCTTCGGCGGGCCGGAGCGCACGGCGCTCGGCTTCACCCCCGCCTACTCGATGCACCCGATCATCACCGAGACCCTCGGGACGACGTGGGTCGACGGGCAGCGCGATCGCACCACCTTCGACCTCACCGTCGCATCCGCGCTCGAGCAGGCGAGGGCAGCGGACCCCCACCTCGTCTTCCTCTGCTCGCCCAACAACCCGACGGGGACGGCCCTCCCCTTCGACGTCATCGAGGCGATGCTCGAGGCGGCGCCGCGGGCCGTCGTCGTCGTCGACGAGGCCTACGCCGAGTTCGCCCGACCGGGGACCCCCACGGCCCTCTCGCTCGTCGAGCGGCACCCGCGTCTTGTCGTCACCCGGACGATGAGCAAGGCCTTCGCCCTCGCCGGGGGGCGGCTGGGCTACCTCGTCGCGAGCCCGGAGATCATCGACGCGCTGCGGCTCGTCCGCCTGCCCTACCACCTCTCCGCGCCGACCCAGACGATCGCGCGGGTCTCCCTCGAGCACGCCGACCTCCTCCTGGAGAGCGTCGACGCGATCAAGGCCCAGCGCGACCGCCTCGTCACCGAGCTGGCGGCCATGGGCCTCACGCCGGTCCCGAGCGATGCCAACTTCGTCCTCTTCGGCGGTCTCGCCGACGCCCCGGCGACATGGCAGGCTCTGCTCGACGACGGGGTGCTCGTCCGCGACGTCGGCATCCCGCACCACCTACGCGTCACCGCCGGCACCCCGGAGGAGACGACCCGATTCCTGGGGGCGATGGCCGCCCTCGATCCCTCGCACCTGCTGACCAAGGAGAGCCTGTGAGCAGCCAGCCCCGGACCGCGACGGTGACCCGCGGCACCTCCGAGTCCCGCGTCGAGGTGACCGTCGACCTCGATGGCACCGGCGCCGGCGACGTCTCGACGGGGGTCCGCTTCTACGATCACATGCTCCTGTCGCTGGCCAAGCACAGCCTCATCGACCTCACGGTCCGCGCCGACGGTGACGTCGACGTCGACGCCCACCACACGGTGGAGGACGTCGCGATCGTCCTCGGTCAGGCCGTCCGCGAGGCCCTCGGGGACAAGCGCGGCATCAGCCGCTTCGGCGACGCGACCGTCCCCCTCGACGAGGCCCTCGTTCACGCCGTCGTCGACGTCGCCGGGCGCCCCTACGTCGTCCACACCGGTGAGCCGGAGGGGCAGGAGTACGTCATCATCGGCGGCACCTTCGTCGGGTCGCTCACCCGCCACGTCCTCGAGTCCTTCGCCCACAACGCCGGCATCGCCCTCCACGTGCGGGTCCTTGCCGGCCGCGACCCCCACCACGTGGTGGAGGCCCAGTTCAAGGCGCTGGCCCGCGCCCTTCGCTCCGCCGTCGAGCCCGACCCCCGCGTCACCGGGATCCCCAGCGCCAAGGGCGCGCTGTAGAGGCGCGTCCATGAGCCAGTCCGGGCGGGGGGCGGTCTTCCTCTCCGCGAGTGCCGAGCGGGCCACCGAGTGGGTGCGCGGTGGTGTCGTCCCGTGCCACGTCATCGAGCACGCGGCATGGTCCATCGTCGTGCCCGCCGTCGCGCGCACCGAGGTCGAGGCGCCCTACGACGACGCACTCACCGTCCTCGCCTCCCGGTACGTGGGGACGCGTCTGGCCCCGGCCATCGGCCTCTTCCGCATCGACGACGTCGTCGCCGTGACCGCCCGCGCCGCCGGCCGGGCGCCGACCCGGTGGGCCCTGCGGGCCGAGGACGGGGCGATCGTCCCCGGCCCCGACCTGCCGAGGCTCACGCCCGATGGCCTGCACCGTGCCCTGGGCAGCGGCGCGCCGACGCGGGAAATCCCCGTGCGAGCGGTCCGCGAGCTGTGGGCCCGGCGGGACCTGTCCCACGATGCCTGGCTCGTCGAGGCCGCGACCGTCCTCGGCCTGCCCGGTGCCCGGGTCGTCTCCGGCGCCGACACCGACCTCGGCCGGGTCGTCCTGCCGACGGCCCGCTCCATCTCCACCTTCGAGTCCGCAGTCAAGGATGTGCACCAGTGACAGCACCGCAGGTCGTCGTGCTCGATTACGGATCGGGCAATGTCCACTCTGTCGTGCGCGCCCTCGAGCACGTCGGCGCAGACGTCGAGCTCGCGGCCGACCGCGACCGCGTCCTCGCTGCCGACGGGCTCCTCGTGCCGGGGGTGGGCAACTTCCACGCCTGCATGGCCGGGTTGCGTGCCGCCGACGGACCCTGGCTCATCGACACCCGCCTCGCGGGAGGTCGTCCCGTCCTCGGGATCTGCGTCGGGCTGCAGGTGATGTTCGACGGCTCGGCCGAGCCGAGCGGACCCTCGCCCGAGGAGGAGGGCCTCCACCAGTGGCCCGGGACCGTCCGCCGCCTCACGGCGCCGGTCGTGCCGCACATGGGGTGGTCGAGCGTCCACCCCGCCGACGGCACCCGACTGCTCGCCGGGGTCGAGGACGAGCGCTTCTACTTCGTCCACTCCTACGCCGTGCCCACATGGGACCTGCCCCCGGCCCAGGGGGCCCTGTCGGCCGCCGCCCCGCGCGTCACGTGGAGCGAGCACGGGTCCCCCTTCGTCGCCGCCGTCGAGAACGGCCCCTTGTCCGCCACGCAGTTCCACCCCGAGAAGTCCGGGGACGCGGGACTGCACCTCCTCAAGAACTGGGTGATGTCACTGTGACCACGATCGAGAGCCCCCGCCTGGAGCTCCTGCCCGCCGTCGACGTGCGGGGAGGGCGCGCCGTCCAGCTCCAGCAAGGCGTGGCCGACAGCGGGTGGGACTTCGGCGACCCGCTGCAGGCCGCTCGGGCCTGGCAGGAGCAGGGGGCCGAGTGGATCCACCTCGTCGACCTCGACGCGGCCTTCGGCGAAGGGAGCAACCGCGAGCTTCTCGCCGAGATCGTCGGTCGCCTCGACCTGCGGGTCGAGCTGAGCGGTGGCATCCGCGACCAGGACTCGCTCGCGGCCGCCCTCGACTCCGGCTGCGCTCGCGTCAACCTCGGCACGGCGGCGCTCGAGAACCCCGAGTGGACCGCGGCGGCGATCGCCGAGCACGGTGACCGCATCGCCGTCGGGCTCGACGTCCGCGGCACGACCCTCGCCGCCCGCGGGTGGACCAAGGAGGGCGGGGACCTCTGGGAGACGCTCGCCCGGCTCGACTCCGAGGGGTGCAGCCGCTACGTCGTCACCGACGTGGCCAAGGACGGGATGCTCGCCGGGCCCAACCTCCAGCTCCTCTCGGAGGTGTGCGCGGCCACCTCGGCGAAGGTCGTCGCGTCCGGGGGAGTGACCACGCGCGAGGACGTCGTGGCCCTGCGTGGCCTCGTCCCCGAGGGCGTCGAGGGTGCGATCATCGGCTCCGCCCTGTACAAGGGAACGGTGACACTCTCCGACGCACTCGACGCGGCAGGCCGGCCATGACCACCCCCGGTGACTCGGCCGGGGTGCCCTGGCAGGGACGCGAGCTCCCCCAGGGGGACTTCTCCGGTGACACCGGCGAGGCCTCCCCGGGACTGCTCCGTGCCCTGACGACCGGGGGAGAGCGGGATGTCATGCGCCAGCTCGCCCGGGCCAGGCTCCTCGTGCCCATGACCGCCGTGGCGGGCGAGACGGCCGAAGGGGTCGACGGTCACGTCGCCGACAAGGAGGCGGACATGGCCGTCGTGCTCCTCGAGCACCCTGACGGACGGACGGCGCTGCCGGTCTTCTCCTCCATGGCCGACCTCGCGGCCTTCGACTCCTCCCTGCGTCCGGTACCGGTCGAGGCGGCGCGGGCTGCTCGGGCCGCGATCTCGGAGCAGGCCGATCTCATCGTCCTCGACTGCGCGAGCGAGCAGGCCTTCGAGGTCCGGGGCTCCATGGTGTGGGCCCTGAGCCAGGAGCGCGAGTGGCTCCCGGCCGAGGAGGACCCCTTCGTCGCCGAGGCGGTCGCCAGGGTCTGCGCCCGCGTCGACGAGATCACCGACCACACGCTCGCGGCCGGCGTCCCGGATGGCCAGGGTGTGCTCCAGATCGGGCTCACCCTCGTCCCCGGACTCGACGAGGCGACGGTCCAGGACCTCGTCACCGCCATCGCCGAGGAGCTCGCGACAGATGGCGAGCTGCGCGCGCGCATCGACGGGCTGAGCTTCGCCATCGTCTGAGGGCGTGGCGATTTCTGGCTCGGGCCGGGTCGCTGCTAGTCTTGGTCACCGACCGGTCATCGTCCGCGTGGCGATGACGCAAGAGGAGCCTCGCTTCCACCCGCGACGACCATCTGGTTGCCGGGTCACAGGTCTCGGCGGTTCGGACCGCAGGCGATGCGCTCGCCGGTGATCCGACCACGTCGTGCTCTGGTGAGGCTCCTCGCGATCGGCGGGGAGCCTTTCCTCGTCGGTGGCGGGAGTAGGCACACCGAGCTAAGGAGCAACACATCAGCGAGCCTCGCATCAATGACCGTATCCGCGTCCCCGAGGTGCGGTTGGTCGGCCCCAACGGGGAGCAGGTCGGCATCGTGCGCGTGGAGGACGCCTTGCGTCTCGCGGCTGAGGCGGACCTCGACCTCGTCGAGGTCGCTCCCATGGCCAAGCCCCCCGTGGCCAAGCTCATGGACTTCGGCAAGTACAAGTACGAAGCCGCCATGAAAGCGCGCGAAGCGCGCAAGAACCAGGTCAACACGGTCATCAAGGAGATCAAGCTCCGGCCGAAGATCGACAGCCACGACTACGGCACGAAGAAGGGCCACGTCGAGCGCTTCCTCAGCGCCGGCGACAAGGTCAAGGTGACGATCATGTTCCGCGGCCGCGAGCAGTCCCGCCCCGAGCTGGGCTTCCGGCTGCTGCAGCGTCTCGCGGAGGACGTCGTCGAGCTCGGCACCGTGGAGTCGGCGCCGAAGCAGGACGGCCGCAACATGGTCATGGTCCTGGGACCGACGCGCAAGAAGTCCGAGGCGCGTGCCGAGGCGCGACGCAAGAAGGACGAGCAGAAGGCCGCCGAGGCAGCCCCGGCGGAGCAGGCCGGCGACGGGGCCGAGGCCATCGAGGCCCCGACCGAGTAGTCGCTGGCTCCCGGCCCCGTCCGGCACAGACCAGAACAGCAACGAGAAGGAGATCGGCGCCATGCCGAAGAACAAGACGCACAGCGGTGCGAAGAAGCGCTTCCGGGTCACCGGCTCGGGCAAGGTCATGCGTGAGCGGGCCAACCACGTCCACAAGTTCCACGAGAAGACCCCGCAGCACGCGCGGCGCCTCGCGAACGATGTCCAGGTCTCCAAGGCCGACGAGAAGAAGATCAAGAAGCTGCTCGGTCGCTGACCTGAGCCTCTTGTCCCACCCCCCATCTGAAGGAGTTCTCACGTGGCACGCGTGAAGCGGGCGGTCAACGCCCACAAGAAGCGTCGGGTCGTTCTCGAGCGGGCCAGCGGCTACCGGGGCCAGCGGTCCCGCCTCTACCGCAAGGCCAAGGAGCAGGTCACCCACTCGCTGGAGTACAGCTACCGTGACCGCCGTGCTAAGAAGGGCGACTTCCGTCGCCTCTGGATCCAGCGGATCAACGCCGGCGCCCGCGCCAACGGCATGACCTACAACCGGTTCATCCAGGGTCTGCGTGCCGCCGAGGTCGAGGTCGACCGGCGCATGCTCGCCGAGCTCGCCGTCAACGACGAGGCCGCCTTCGCCGCGCTCGTCGAGATCGCCAAGGCCAACGTGCCGGCGACGGCCGACGCCAAGGCCCGGGTCTGAACGACCACTCCGGACGCCGGGAGCGCCCCGTCCTGACCAACCCCGCCGCCGAGCGGGTACGTCAGGTCCGCGGGCTCTCCCGGCGTTCTGCGCGTCGGCGCACCGGGCGGATTCTCGTCGAGGGGCCCCAGGGAGTGCGTGAGGCCGTGCGCTTCGCGCCGGAGCGCATCCGGGACCTCTACGTCACCGCCGAGGCAGCCGACCGCTACGCCGAGTTCGTCGACCCGGCCCGTGACGCCGGGGTCTTCGTGCACGAGACGACCGACGAGGTGCTCGCGGCGATGTGCGACGCGGAGACGCCGCAGGGGACCGCGGCCGTCGTCGACTGGGCCCCGGCCACGCTCGAGGAGGTCCTCGCGACCGCCCCGCGGCTCCTCGTGCTCCTCACCCACGTGCGGGACCCCGGCAACCTCGGGACGGTCATCCGCGGGGCGGACGCGGCCGGAGCCGACGCAGTCCTCGTCAGCGAGGGGTCGGTCGACGTCACCTCGCCCAAGGTGATCCGTTCGACGGCCGGCTCCGTCTTCCACCTCCCCGTCGTCACCGGGCTGGCCGTCGAGGAGACGCTGACCTCCCTTCGCGCAGCAGGCATCCGGTGCCTGGCCGCGGACGGGGTGGGGGAGTGCACCACAGAGGAGGTCGACCTCGTGGAGGCCCACGCCTGGGTCATGGGCAACGAGGCCTGGGGCCTCGAGCCGGCGACCCGCGAGGCCTGCGACGACGTCGTCCGCGTCCCGATCCACGGGCACGCCGAGTCGCTCAACCTCGCCATGGCGACGACGATCTGCCTCTACAGCTCGGCCCGCAGCCAGCGGTCCGCAGCCACGGGATGACGACGAAGGGGGTGGGACCAGCCGGTCCCACCCCCTTCGCCCGTGCCCCTGCGACTCAGCGCTGGTCGGCCTCCCGGAGCGCCTCGCCGGTGTCGATGTCGCCACCACGCGCGGCCTCGTTGGCCTCCTTGACCCGGCGCCCGATGTCGGGGTCGATGTTGGTCCAGTACTCGTAGACACGCGTGAGGACCGGGTCCTTCACGCCACCGAGCGACCCGGCGACCGTCTCCACGAGGCGGTCGCGCTGGGCGTCGGAGAAGACCTCGCGCACGAGCGTGCCCGGCTGGCCGAAGTCGTCGTCCTCGGCGTGCAGCTGGTAGGCCGAACGCACGATGTCGCCGTCGGCCTCCCAGCCGTCGTCGACGGGACCCTGCTCATCGGCGGTCGGCCGGCCGAAGCTGTTGCCGACGTAGGTCGGCGCCGATCCCGAGTGCTCGTAGCGCATCGGACCGTCGAAGCTGTAGTGGTTCTCCTGCTCGACGGCCGGGCGGTTGACCGGCAGCTGGTGGAAGTTCGGGCCGATCCGCGCCCGGTGGGCATCCGCGTAGGCGAAGACCCGACCGAGCAGCATCTTGTCGGGCGAGAAGCCGATGCCCGGCACGGTGTTGCTCGGGGCGAAGGCCGCCTGGTCGATCTGGGCGAAGAAGTTGACCGGGTTCTCGTCGAGGGTCATCGTGCCGACCTCGATGAGCGGGTAGTCCTCGTGCGGCCAGATCTTGGTCAGGTCGAAGGGGTTGAAGCGGTAGGTCTTCGCGTCCTCGTAGGGCATGACCTGCACCGAGAGCGTCCACTTCGGGTGCTCGCCGCGCTCGATCGCGTCGAAGAGGTCGCGCCGGTGGAAGTCGGCGTCCTCGCCGGCGATGCGGTCGGCCGCCTCGTTGGTGATGCCCTCGACGCCCTGCTGGGTGTGGAAGTGGTACTTGACCCAGAACTTCTCACCCGAGGCGTTGACCCACATGTAGGTGTGGCTGCCGTAGCCGTTCATGTTCCGCCACGAGCGCGGCAGACCCCGGTCACCCATGAGGTAGGTGACCTGGTGGGCGGACTCGGGGTGGGCGGTCCAGAAGTCCCACTGCATCGTGTTGTCGCGCAGGCCGTTGTCGGGCAGGCGCTTCTGGCTGCGGATGAAGTTGGGGAACTTCAGCGGGTCGCGGAGGAAGAAGATCGGCGTGTTGTTGCCGACGAGGTCGAAGTTGCCCTCCGAGGTGTAGAAGCGCAGGGCGAAGCCGCGGACATCACGCCAGGTGTCGGGCGAGCCGAGCTCACCCGCGACGGTGGAGAAGCGGGCGAGCATGCGGGTCGTGGCGCCGCGCTGGAAGACCGCTGCCTTGGTGTACTTCGACACGTCACCGGTCACCTCGAAGCGACCGAAGGCGCCCGCGCCCTTGGCGTGCGGCTTGCGCTCGGGGATGTTCTCCCGGTTGAAGTGCGCGAGCATGTCGACGAGATGGGTGTCGTGGAGGAGCAGGGGGCCGTTGCTGCCGACCGACAGGCTGTTGCGGTCGCTCACGGTGGGGGCGCCGTTGACCTGGGTCGACGGGCCGGAGACGTCGAGCGTCCCCCTCGCGTCGGACCTGGGGCTGGGGGTGGCGGGGGTGGTGGACATCTGCTGCTCCTCTTTCTCGGTGGGGTGGGGTGCAGGACAGCTCAGGGGAGGGCGACCGCCGAGGCAGCACATGCCGGGCAGATCCCCCAGTAGATGACCTCGGCCTCGTCGATGGCGAAGCCGTGGTCGTCGGCGGCGTCGAGGCAGGGGGCCTTGCCGGGTGCGCACTCCACGTCGACCATCGTGCCGCAGGTTCGGCACACGAGGTGGTGGTGGTTGTCGCCGAGCTCCAGCTCGAAGCGCGCGGGATGTCCCGCGGGCTCGAACTTGCGCACGAGGCCGATGCCCGCGAGCGCCGCGAGGATGTCGTAGACGGCCTGGGTGCTCACGGAGCCGAGTCGCTCCCGCGCGCAGCGGGTGATGGTGTCGACATCGGCGTGGGGGTGCGCGGACAGCTCGCGGAGCACCGCGACCCGGGGTGCGGTGACGCGCAGGGAGTGCTCCCGCAGGAGGCCTGCGGCTGCGTCCGGGGTGATCATCGTGCTCATCGCTGACAAGAATCCCACCAATTCTGGAATCGGTCAAGAAAAAGGGATGCGTGTCGATCGGACCGCTCCCGTAGGTTGCTCGGCATGGACGCGTCTCCACCGACGATCGATGGTCCGATCATCCCCTTCGTCCCCGGGGCCACCGAGGTGCCGCAGGGGCTGGGGTACTCCGCGGAGCACGGGGAGTTCGTCTTCACCTTCTACGACTCGGCGGACGACCGCGTCGGGATCATCGCCTTCGCCGATGCCGTCGGGCGGGTGACCGCGAGGGTCACCCTCCACGGCCTCGACCACTACGGCGGGGTGACGGTGACGGGCGGATGCACCTATGTCAGCGGCCGTGGGCGGGTGCAGATCCACGACACCGAGCGGCTCCGGCGCGGGGTCGCCGAGCCCCTCGCGACGGTGCGGGTCCGCGCGAGCTCGACGGTGACCGCGGACCGGGGGAGTCTCTACGTCTCCCGCTTCCGCGTGCGCGACGCCGGGGTCGTCTGGCGCTACGACCTCGTCGACGGGCGTCCTGTGGAGACGGGAGAGAGCTTCGTCGCGCCTCCGCGGACCCAGGGGCTGAGCTTCGACGAAGGGGGCAGTGCCTGGTTCTCGAGGAGCTGGGGGAGAGCGGCCGCGTCCACCCTTACCCGGGTGACGGCGGCGGACTGGGCGCGGGACGGAGGATGGACCGAGGACAACGGGCGGGACATCTCCCTTCCGCCCATGGCCGAGGGGTCGGTCATCGTCGACGGCCGCCTGCACCAGCTCTACGAGTCCGGAGCCGCTCCCTACCGGAGGTACGCCCGTGCCCACCACGTCCGCAGCCTCGTCCTCGGGAGGCTGTCACCGCGAGAGCGGCTCACCGCCCATGACCTCCTGGCCGACCTCGTCGGGGAGTGACGGGGGAGCGCTTCCCCTGGTCGAGGCGGCGCGGTAGGCGTACCTTGATCCGTCATGACGGTGACGCACGGCAGTGACCCCGAGCGCCTGACGGCGATCGGTGAGGCCCTGCGTGCCCAGGCCGGGCGGGTCGAGGCGGCGCTGCAGGTGGGGTCGACGGGGCTCGCCGCGCTCGTGGAGGCCTGGTCCGGACCGGACCTCGAGGTCTTCGGCGAGGACTGGTACCTGGCGGAGGAGCAGCTCCACGGGGCCGTGGGGATGCTGTGGGTCGTGGGCGATCGCGCGTGCGAGCAGGCGGAGCAGCAGCTCGAGGCCAGCCGTGGCGAAGGGAGAACGGCCGCCCTCGCGCCCTTGGTGTCCCCGAGGGGGCGAGCTGGCGGTGCAGCAGCCCCCGACCCCGCGTCACCCGGGATCGGCGGTGGGGCCGGGCTCGGCGGTGATCTGGTCGGCCCGGACATCGAGGATCTGCCCGTTCCCTACCCGCCGGACGACGACCGTCGCTGGGTGCCGCAGGGTTTCTCGCAGACCGACGACGGCCGGCTGATCACCTCGTTCTACGACAAGGACTCCTCCGGTGACGGCCTTCTGGCGATCCAGTCCAGGGACGGCACGGTCGAGTACGTCCGGATCGGGGGCAACGACCACTACGGAGGGGTCACGGTCGACGGCGACAACGTCTACGTGTCGGGCAACGGCGAGTCCGGTGACGAGAGCACCATCCAGCAGTACCGACTCGACGACCTGGTCGACGGCGCCGCCTCCGACGCCGACGGTGACGTCGTCCGGCCGGTCGACACCGTGGACGCGCCGACGGGCTCGACCGTGACCTCGCACGACGGCACCGTCTACGCCGCGCAGCACAGCGGTGGGACGCGAGGTGACCTCTACTCCTGGTCGATCGGTCCCGGTGGTCGACTGACTCCTGACCAGGCAGAGGGTGAGCCACTCGGGCAGGTCCCGTGGAACACCCAGGGCGTCGTCACCGACGGCGAGAACTGGTTCGCCGTGACCACCACCCCCGACACCGACAGGCTTGCCCGGGAGTCGAGCTCGCAGGTCGTCGCCTTCGACCCGGAGACCGGCCTGATCACGGACACGATCACCGACTCGGCCTCACCCCTCTCGCAGGGCGTCGACATCATCGACGGCCAGCTCGTGATGACCAACGAGGGGTATGCCGACCCCTACCGGGGCGACAGCGAGGCGGCGGGCGCCGACCCGAACCCCAACCTGCAGGCCTACGACATCCCGGAGCACGTCGACACGGTTCCGGACGCCTGGCCCGGCATGTTCTTCTGACCTCGGTGCTGCGGGAGGTGCTTGGGCGGCACCGGCTTGTCGTGCGCGACCGGCGGAAGTGACCCCCTTCGGCCCGCGTAGACTCAGGGCCCGTGTCAGGACCCAACACGAACTACGACCCGGTCGAGGTCGCGGCGCTCGACCCGCAGGCGATCGAGGAGGCGGTCGAGGCCGCCCTCGACGCCGCGGCGGCCGCCACGACCCTCGACGAGCTCAAGCGGCTCCGCGGTGCCCACCAGGGGGACAAGAGCCCCTTGGCGCTCGCCAACCGAGAGATCGGTGCCCTGCCCCCGAGCGCCAAGGCCGACGCCGGCAAGCGCGTCGGCCAGGCGCGCGGCCGGGTGGGGCAGGCCTTCGCCGCCCGCCAGGCCCAGCTCGAGGAGGAGCGCGACGCGCGGATCCTCGTCGAGGAGACCCTCGATCTCACCGTTCCCGGGCCGCACCAGCGCCTCGGGGCGCGGCACCCGATCAGCCTCGTCACCGAGCGGGTCGAGGACATCTTCGTCGGGATGGGCTGGGAGATCGCCGAGGGCCCGGAGATCGAGTCCGAGTGGCTGACCTTCGACGCGCTGAACATCGGCCCGGACCACCCGGCCCGCGGTGAGCAGGACACCTTCTTCGTCGAGCCCGCGGACTCCGGCGTCATCCTGCGCACACACACCTCTCCGGTGCAGATCCGCACAATGCTCGACCGCGAGCCGCCGATCTACGTCCTCTGCCCCGGCAAGGTCTTCCGGACCGATGACCTCGACGCGACGCACACCCCCGTCTTCCACCAGTTCGAGGGGCTCGTCGTCGACAAGGGCATCACCATGGCCCACCTCCGGGGAGCCCTCGACACCTTCGTCCAGGGACTCTTCGGCGAAGGGGTCGTCACCCGGCTCCGGCCGAACTTCTTCCCCTTCACCGAGCCGAGCGCCGAGATCGACTGCCGCTGCTGGGTCTGCCGCGGCGAGGACACCGCCTGCCGCACCTGCGGCGGGACCGGGTGGATCGAGCTCGGCGGGTCCGGCATGGTCAACCGCCGCGTCCTCGCGGCCGGCGGGATCGACCCCGACGAGTACACCGGCTTCGCCTTCGGCCTGGGCATCGAGCGCTCGCTCATGCTCCGCCACGGCGTCGCCGACATGCGCGACATCATCGAGGGAGACGTGCGCTTCTCGGCCGCGTTCGGGATGGAGATCTGATGCGGGCCCCGATCGAATGGCTCCGTGAGCTGACCGAGGTCGACCCCGAGGCGAAGGGGGCGGATGTCGCCGCCACGCTCGTGCGCGTCGGCCTCGAGGAGGAGGACATCCACGGCGGCGAGGTCACGGGACCGCTCGTCGTCGGGAGGGTCCTCGAGCGGACTCCCGAGGAGCAGAAGAACGGCAAGACGATCAACTGGTGCCAGGTCGACGTGGGCGCCGCCAACGGCACCGGCGAGCCGCAGGGGATCGTCTGCGGCGCGCACAACTTTGACGTGGGTGACCTCGTCGCGGTGATCCTCCCCGGAGGCGTCCTGCCCGGGAACTTCGAGATCTCCGCGCGCAAGACGTACGGGCACGTGAGCGCCGGGATGATCTGCTCCGCGCTCGAGCTCGGTCTCGGCGAGGACCACGACGGGATCATCGTCCTCACCGAGCACCTCGCCGACCGACCGGAGGCGCTCGCCGCGCTGACCCCCGGCGACGACCTCATCCCCGTCCTCGGGCTCGACGCGGAGACGGTCGAGGTCAACGTCACCCCGGACCGCGGTTACTGCTTCTCCATGCGCGGCATCGCCCGTGAGTACGCGCTGTCCGCGGGGACCCCCTTCGTCGACCCGGCGGAGCGTCCGGTGGCCGAGGCGACCGGCCCGGGCCACGAGGTCCGTCTCCTCGACGACGCCCCGATCGACGGAGTCCCCGGGTGTGACCGGTACGTCGCCCGGGTCGTCCGGGGCATCGACGCCACGGCGTCGTCGCCGGACTGGATGCGCCGGCGCCTCACCGAGGTCGGCATGCGCCCGATCTCGCTGGCGGTCGACGTGACCAACTACGTCATGATGCTCCTCGGCCAGCCGCTGCACGCCTTCGACCTCGACACCCTCTCGGAGGCCATCGAGGTCCGTCGCGCACGCCCGGGAGAGACCCTGACGACGCTCGACGACGTCGAGCGCACCCTCACCGAGGAGGACCTGCTCATCACCGACGGCGGGACGACGCCCCTGGCGATCGCCGGCGTCATGGGTGGCGAGACGAGCGAGGTCACGGACGCGACGACGAATGTCCTCGTCGAGGCCGCGCACTTCGACCCGGTGACGGTCGCCCGCTCCGCGCGGCGCCACCGCATGTCCACCGAGGCGTCCAAGCGCTTCGAGCGCGGGGTCGACCCGGCCGTGACGGCCGTGGCCGCGCAGCTCGCTGTCGACCTGCTCGTCGAGCACGGCGGCGGCATCGCGGACGCCACGGCCACCGATGTGGGCGACCCCGCGCCGCCTGTCGAGATCACCATCGACCCGGACCTGCCGAGCCGCTACATCGGCCTCGACTACCCCCGGGAGGAGGTCGTCGCCACCCTCACCGCGATCGGCTGCACCATCGCCGACGCGGGGGAGACCCTCGGCGTCACCCCGCCGACGTGGCGGCCCGACCTCGTCGACGGCCCCGACCTCGTCGAGGAGGTCGCGCGGGTGCGTGGCTACGACGCCATCCCCTCCGTCGTGCCCCGCGCCGCTGCCGGGCGTGGCCTGAGCCGGGAGCAACGCTCTCGCCGGGTCATCTCCCGCACGCTCGCGGGCGCCGGCCTCGTCGAGGTGCTCTCCTACCCCTTCATCGGGGAGGGGCGTCACGACGAGCTCGGGTACGCGGCGGACGACCCGCGCCGGGAGACGGTGCGGCTGGCCAACCCGCTGCAGGACGAGGCGCCGCTCATGCGCACCTCCGTCCTCGACTCCCTCGTCGACACCGTGCGCCGCAATGTCTCGCGCGGTCACCGCGACGTGGCCCTCTACGAGGTCGGCCTCGTCACGGCCGGCGGCGTGACCCCCCTCCCGGTGCCGCCGGGCGGCGCCGTGCCCGGCTCCGAGGACCTCGACCGGATCACGAAGGGGGTGCCCCACCAGCCGCGGCACGTCGCCATCGCAGCGGCTGGCCACGCCGTCCCGGCGGGTCCGTGGGGACCCGCCCGGCCGGTCGACGCCGGCGACGTCGTCGGCTGGGCCCGCCTCGTCGCGGAGTCCGTGGGAGTCGAGGTGCAGGTCGCCGCGACCGAGCGGGCCCCCTTCCACCCCGGACGGTGCGTCGAGCTCACCCTCCCGGACGGCAGCGTCCTCGGGCACGCGGGTGAGATGCACCCCAAGGTGTGCGCCGCGCTGGATCTGCCCGAGCGCACCGTCGCCGCCGAGCTCGACGTCGACGCCCTCCTCGCCGTCTCGGGGGCCCCGGTGGTCCCGGCGCCGCTGTCGACGCACCCGGTGGCCCGCACCGATGTCGCGCTCGTCGTCGACGAGACCGTCCCGGCGGCCCGGGTCGGGGCCGCACTCCGGTCCGGCGCCGGTGACTCCCTCGAGGCGCTCACCCTCTTCGACGTCTACCGGGGCGACCAGGTGGGCGAGGGGCGCAAGTCCCTGGCCTACCGGCTGACCTTCCGCGCGGACCGCACGCTGACGACCGATGAGGTCAGCGCGTTGCGCGACAAGGCCGTCGCCGCGGCCGGGACTGCGACGGGCGCCCAGCAGCGGTGACGGCGGCACCGCGCCACTACGCCCCGGTGGTCACCGGGGACGTCACTCGGGTCGCCACCTTCTACGAGGTCGAGAGCGAAGGGTGCCCGTGCTCGGGGTCCCCGATGGTCGAGGTCGTCGACTTCGACCGCCTGCACGAGGACCTGCAGGGGGCGGGGGCCCAGCTGCCGGAGCGGTGTCTGGCCGAGAGCGTGACCATCCACGCCGGTGAGGCCGAGTGGGCCGTGGAGGTCGAGGTCTACCGCATGGACCGTGGCCGCCACGTGGCCGTGGTCCGGGCCTCCCGGGACGGTGGGTACCACGATGTCATCGACGCGCTCGAGGTGTTCTACCGCCGGGAGTTCGCGCCAACCGGGTACACCTCGTGGGCTGACTACCTGGACGACCGTGGCTATGTTCTCGGGGCCTTCACCTTCCAGCTGGTCGCTGCGAGCGATGGCATCATGCGCCTGCTGGACCGGTCGACGGATGACGCGAGGCAGTCGATGCTCGGCTCCCTCGTCTACCGCTACGCAGGGAGGTACGACAGCCTGAGCTCGAGGGTCGTCTGGCCCGAGGAGTCCAACCGCGGAGAGTCGCTGGCGGTGGTCTCCCCCTTCTCCGCGATCATCGGCCGGCACCAGGGCTACGTCGAGAACGCCTTCTTCCTCTCGGCCGTCCTCTACGTCGGGGCCCGGGTCACCCTGCTGTCGCTGCGCAGGCGGCTCTATGAGAACCTCCGACGGGTCGGCCACCTGCAACGGGCCGAGGCGGACCCCCGGCTGCGCCGGGCGGCACTGGGCAGGGTGAGCAGCTCGGTGGGAGCGATGGAGGTCGAGCTCAGCGCCAATGTGGAGTCCTACCTCAAGGTGGAGTCCTTGCTCCTGTCGCTGCGGGCGAGCGACTTCCACGAGTCGTTGTTTCGCTCTGCGCGCGTCGGGGACGAGGCTGCTGCGCTGGCCGTCATGCTCGAGCGGCTGAGGAGCGGGGTGCAGGGTGAGCTGGCCGAGCTGGCGTCGATCTACGGGGCGAGGGACGAGCGGCGACGGGTCCTGGCGTCCGGGTTCGTCGGCGCGCTGTCGGCCGTGGCGGTGCCCTTGGGCATCCTCTTCGGGTACTTCGGCATGAATGCCGACGAGGTCGACCCGGGAACCTCGTTCATGGACGTGGGTGCGAACACCGTGATCTACGGGCTCTTGCTGGTCCTCCTCGGTGCCACCCTCCTCCTCGCCCTCGCGCTGGCCTTCGCCCTGCGGCGGCTGGACCGAACGCGCGAGGCCCGGGTTAGAGAGCTCATGGACGGCGGGCCATGACCCCGGACGCTGCGGCCCGAGCCGCCCTGGTCCGCGTCGGGGTGGCTGACCCGTGCGTGGAGCACATCCGGACGGGGACCAATGCGGTCTTCCGGTGCGAGGACATGGCCGTGCGGGTCTCCGACGCGACCTACGACCTCATCTCCCTCTACGAGCAGGTCGACCTCGTCGACTTCCTCGTGAGGCAGGGGTTCCCCACGCCGATCCGTCGCTCTCCCGTCATGGATGTCGACGGCGCCATCGTCAGCTGTTGGCAGTGGATCGAGTCGATGGGCGAACCGAGCGGCCGCGATCTGGGGTCGCTCCTGCGGCACTTCCACGACGTGGCTTCGGCGTATCCCGGTCGGGCTCCCGAGTGGGCGCCTCAGCTGCGGGCACAGGCACGGATCGATGACGTGCTGGTGGGGATCGAGGCGCCCGATCGCGCTCTCCTGGAGGAGCAGCTGCACCGGCTTCTCGAGGCCGTTGACGAGGCGGATCTGGGTCCGACCGGCCTCATCCATGGTGACGTCCATGCCGGCAACGTCATCGTGGGTGCACAGGGGTGCCAGCTCATCGACTTCGAGCGTTTCTGCCGTGGTCCCCTCGAGTGGGACCTGACCCAGCAGGGTGCCCAGAGGAGGTTCTTCGACGGGTCCGTCCGTGGCTGGGATGACTTCATCACGGCCTACGGGGAGGTGCACCTGTCGCCGCACTTCGATGACCTCGTGGAGCTACGGGCCCTCATCATGACGACGTGGTTGCTCACCGTGCCTGTGAGCCCCGCCGTGGAGCGCGAGCGGGAAATCCGGCTCGACTACTGGCGCCGGCGAGCTGCCGAGGGAGGCCCGCCGGAGGCGTTTGTGCCGTGGTCTCCCGTGTGAGTATGATCAACCGCTATGATGCATGTTAATGCAGCCGTAGCCGGGGCCAGTGGATACGCGGGGGCGGAGATCGTCCGACTCCTCCTCACGCACCCGGAGATCGAGGTCGGGGCGCTCACGGCCTCCGGCAATGCCGGTGTCCGGTTCGGTGAGCTCGCACCTCACCTTCAGCCGGTCGCCGACCGGGTGCTCGAGCCGACGAGTGCCGAGACCCTGGCCGGTCACGACGTCGTCTTCCTCGCCCTGCCGCACGGCCACTCGGCGGCGATCGCCGAGCAGCTGCCGCAGGACGTGACGATCATCGACTGCGGCGCCGACTTCCGGCTCGACGACGAGCAGGACTGGACCGACTACTACGACACCCCCTTCGCCGGGACGTGGCCCTACGGCCTCCCCGAGCTGCTCAAGGGCGACGGCACCAAGCACCGGGCGGACCTTGCCGGGGCGCGCCGCATCGCCGTCCCGGGGTGCTACCCGACCGCCGTGAGCCTCGCCCTGGCACCGGGACTCGCGGCCGGGGTGACCGAACCCGAGGACGTCGTCGTCGTCGCGGCGTCCGGCACCTCCGGGGCGGGCCGCTCGACCAAGCCGCACCTCATCGGCGCCGAGGTCATGGGGGCGATGAGCCCCTACGGCGTCGGCGGGGGGCACCGGCACACGCCGGAGATCCAGCGCAACCTCACCCGGGCCGCAGGGCGCGCCGCCACGGTCTCCTTCACCCCGACCCTCGCTCCCATGCCCCGCGGCATCCTCGCGACGACGACCTCCCGCGCTGCCGCCGGGGTCGACGCGGCGACCGTGCGCGCCGCCTGGGAGCGCGCCTACGCCGACGAGCCCTGCGTCCACCTCCTGCCCGAAGGGCAGTGGCCGCACACCGGCAGCGTCCTCGGCTCCAACCTCGTCCACGTCCAGGTGACCCTCGACGAGCGCAGCGGCCGCGTCGTCGCCATCGCGGCCGAGGACAACCTGACGAAGGGGACGGCCGGCGCCGCCGTGCAGTCCATGAACCTCGCCCTCGGCCTCCCCGAGACCGCCGGGCTGCCCCTGACAGGAGTCGCGCCGTGAGCACCACGATCCCCGCCGGTTTTCGCGCTGCCGGGGTGACCGCCGGCCTCAAGGCGAGCGGTCGTCCCGATGTCGCAGTCGTCGTCAACGACGGGCCCGACCGCCACGCCGCGGCCGTCTTCACCACCAACCGCGTCGAGGCGGCGCCGGTGACCTGGTCCCGCCAGGTGGTGGCCGACGGCCGAGCCGACACCGTCGTCCTCAACTCCGGTGGCGCCAATGCCTGCACCGGGGCCCAGGGATTCCAGGACACCCACGCCACCGCCGAGCACGCGGCCGAGGCCCTCGGCGTCTCCGCCGGGGACGTCGCCGTCTGCAGCACCG
>DXAR01000180.1 GCA_019116945.1 Candidatus Janibacter merdipullorum
GGCGACGACCTCCCCTTCGGGCCGCTGGACGATCGCATAGCCCCGCTCGAGGGTCGACGCGGGCGACAGGACCCGCGCCTGGGCCCGCAGATGCCCGATCCGGTCACGCTCGCGGTGCAGGCGGGCTTCGACCCGGCCGTGCGCCCGGTGGCGGAGCGACTCGACGACCTCCCGCTGGGCCCGGACGAAGGCGGTCCGGTCGGTGAGCACCGGCCGCGAGGTCAGCTCGACGAGCCGGCGGCGCTCGCGGTCGACCTGGGTGGCCAGGCTCGCGCGCGCCCGCGCTCGGGCGTCGGCGATGCCCGCCCGCTCGGCGGCAGCATCAGGGCAGACGAGCTTGGCGGCATCGGTCGGGGTGGACGCGCGCACGTCGGCGACGAGGTCGAGGAGCGGGGTGTCGACGTCGTGACCGATGGCGCTGACGACCGGGGTGCGAGCCGAGGAAACGGCCCGCACCATCGTCTCGTTGCTGAAGGGCAGCAGGTCCTCCACCGAGCCGCCGCCCCGCGTGACGATGATGACGTCGACGTCCTCGACGGCGTCGAGCTCGGCGACCGCGGCGCTGACCTCGCGCACCGCGTTGGCGCCCTGCACGGCCACCTGGCGGATGGCGAAGGGGAGCCCCGGCCACCGGCGGTGGGCGTTTTCCACGACATCCCGCTCCGCGGCGCTCGCCCGGCCGCAGACGAGCCCGACACGACGTGGGAGGAAGGGGAGGGGCCGCTTGCGCGAGGCATCGAAGAGCCCCTCGGAGCGGAGGTTCTGCTTGAGGTACTCGATGCGCGCGAGCAGCTCACCGACGCCGACCGGGCGCAGCTGCCGCACATCCATCGTCAGCGAGCCCCGTTGGGTCCAGTAGTCGGGCTTGGCCTGGACGACGACCCGCGCGCCCTCCGTGAGCGGCGTCGGCATGGCGTCGAGGGCGGTGACCCGGACCGCGCAGGAGAGGGACATGTCGACGTCCGGGTCGCGGAGGGTGAGGAAGGCGGTGCGTGCGCCCGGGCGGACGCGCAGCTGGACGACCTGCCCCTCGATCCACGTCACCGACATCCGGTCGACGTACTCGGCGATCTTCATGCTGAGGACACGGACCGGCCAGGGCTGCTCCGCGGTCGTGTCCGCCGCCTTGTCCGGAAGGGGGGTGTTCACCGGGGTCCCTCCCTTCGCCCGCCGCCATGGGCCGGGAGCAGCGCGGTGCCGTAGGCGAGCATGTCGATGACCATCGCCTGCTGACCGCGGGAGCTGGAGTTCATGTCGATGTGGCTCGTCTCGAAGCGCACATTGGCGACGCCGACGGCGCCCCGCGCAGCGGCCTCCTCGAGCATCCGGACGGTGGCGAGGCGACGGGCCAGGTCGATCTGCTCGTTGAGGCTGGTGGCGTGGCCGCCGGCGAGGTTGCGCCAGCCCGTGGCCCATCGCGAAGGGAAGTCGGCGGCGTAGGCGACGCTGCCGTGGACGAGGGTGGTCGGTCCGGGGTGGTCTGCGGCCTCGACGGAGACCTGGGTCAGGTGGGCGAGCCGGGGTTCCCGGGCGGCCAGGGTCTGCTGGGTCGCCTTCCGCCGCCGGAAGCCCATGACGAGGGCGTAGAGCGGCAGGGACAGCGGGAGCCCGACGACGAGGAGGCAGCACAGCGAGCCGAAGGCGAGGGATCCCCAGGCGTCGGCGTCCATCAGCCCTGCCCCGGAACTGCCTGCCCGGGTCCGGCCTGCTCCAGCACCACCGCCGTGCCGTAGGCATAGATCTCCGCCGCGCCGGGGGCGACGGAGGCGGTCGTGAAGCGGACGTTGACGATGGCATTGGCACCGAGGTGCTGGGCGTGGAGGACCATCCGGTGGATCGCCTCGTTGCGGCTCTCCGAGAGCAGCTCCGTGTATGCCTGGAGCTCGCCGCCGGCGAGGTTCTTGAAGCCCGCGAGGATGTCCCGGCCGAGGTGCTTGGCCCGAACGGTGTTGCCGTTGACGAGGCCGAGGGTGCGCACGACGCGCGACCCCGGGACGGTCTCGGTGTTGCTGAGGAACATCATCTCTCCTGCTCGTCGCCACGTGTCGGCCCCAAGTCAATCAGGTCCACCTCCCGTGGTCAGGGGCCGTTCAGGCCTCTCACCTACGATGGAGGGCATGACCACCAGTGCACCCTCGTCCGCCGCCTCCGACGCCGGGCAGAGCACGAAGCGCGTGCTGCTCGCAGCCCCGCGCGGCTACTGCGCCGGGGTCGACCGCGCCGTCGTCACCGTCGAGCGCGCCCTCGAGCTCTACGGCCCGCCGGTCTACGTCCGCAAGGAGATCGTCCACAACAAGCACGTCGTCTCCACGCTCGAGAAGCGTGGTGCGATCTTCGTCGAGGAGACCGACGAGGTCCCGGAGGGGGCGACCGTCGTCTTCTCCGCCCACGGGGTCGCCCCGGTCGTCCACGACGAGGCCAAGGCGTTGAGTCTCAAGACCATCGACGCGACCTGCCCGCTCGTGACCAAGGTGCACCGCGAGGCGGTCCGCTTCGCCGACGACGAGTTCGACATCCTCCTCATCGGCCACGAGGGGCACGAGGAGGTCATCGGCACCTCGGGCGAGGCGCCCGAGCACATCACCCTCGTCGAGGGCCCGGACGACGTCGACAACGTCGAGGTCCGCGACCCCGACAAGGTCGTGTGGCTCTCCCAGACGACGCTGTCCGTCGACGAGACGATGGAGACGGTGCGCCGGTTGCGGGAGAAGTTCCCCCAGCTCCAGGACCCGCCGAGCGATGACATCTGCTACGCCACGCAGAACCGCCAGCTCGCGGTGAAGCAGATGGCCAAGGACTGCGACCTCATGCTCGTCGTCGGCTCGCGCAACTCCTCCAACTCGGTGCGCCTCGTCGAGGTCGCGATCGAGCACGGCTCACGCGACGGGCACCTCGTCGACTACGCGGAGGAGATCGACGAGGCCTGGCTCGAGGGGGTCCAGACGGTCGGCGTCACCTCCGGTGCCTCCGTCCCCGAGATCCTCGTCCGTGGCGTCCTCGACTACCTCGCCGAGCGCGGCTACGGCGAACCGCAGCCGGTCATGGCGGCGGAGGAGAGCCTCGTCTTCTCCCTGCCCAAGGAGCTGCGCAAGGACCTCAAGGCGGCCGGCATGGACGACAAGATGAAGCACGACGCCGGCGCGCTCGGTGACGCCGGTCAGCTGCACTGAGGCGGGTCAGAGGCGCAGGCCGATGCGCTCGGCCGTGTGGCGGGTGCCCTCCACGAGGCGGGCGCGCACCCCGTCGTCGACCTCCTCGCGGCGGTAGGTGACCGCCACCGCTGCCACGGGGTGGCCGTCCCGGTCCAGCACCGCGGAGGCGACCGAGGAGAGCTCGGGGGCGATGCTCCCTTCCTCCACGGCGTGCCCGCGGGAGCGCACGGCAACGAGCTCCCGCCGCAGGGCGGACGGCGTCGGGGGCCCGCCCTCGACCATGACCGCAGCGGAGGGGTAGAGGGCCGTGACCTGCTTGCGGGGGAGTGCAGCGAGCACCGCGAGGCCGCTGGCGGTGAGCGTGGCCGGGAGCCGCACCCCGACGTCCGTGACGAGCGAAGGGCGTCCCGCCGCGCGCTCCTCGATGACGTAGAGGACATCCCTCCCCGAGAGCACGGCCAGGTGGGCGTTGTGCGTCGTCGCGTCGACGAGCTGCTCGACGAGCGGGCGGGCCAGCCGCTGCAGCGGGTCCTGGCGCTGGTAGCCGGCCCCGAGCTCGTGCACCGCGGCCCCGATGCCGTAGGTGCGTTCCTCCGCGTAGTGCACGACGTAGCCGTGGTCGATGAGCACGGCGAGCAGGTGGTAGGTGCTGCTGCGAGGGAGGCCGATGGCCCGGGCGAGGTGGGCCGCGGGGATCGGCTCGGCGCGGCTGGCCAGGTGGGTCAGGGCGCGAAGGGCGTGCCCCGCCGCGGTCGCATTGGCCACGGGCCCTCCCTTCGTGCAGTCTTGGATACCAGACACTACTGGGTGCGCGACGGCTCCGCAGACCGGTCGGAGCGGGTTGCATGGGGGCATGACCACGCAGCAGACCGTCACCATCGGTGACCACCCCCTGACCATCGACGAGGTCGTCGCCGTCGCGCGGCACCACGCGCCCGTCCTCATCAGCGAGGCCGCGTGGGAGCGGGTCCGCTCCGCCCGGTCGGTCATCGACGCCCTCGCGGAGGACACCGTCGCGCACTACGGGGTCTCGACCGGATTCGGCGCCCTGGCCACGACCCACATCCCGCACGAGAAGCGCACCCGGCTGCAGCGTTCGCTCGTCCGCAGCCACGCCGCGGGCATGGGCGAGCAGGTGGAGGCGGAGGTCGTCCGCGCCCTCATGCTGCTGCGCATCCAGACCCTCGCGACCGGCCGCACCGGCATCCGCGAGGAGACCCTGCGCCTCTACCTCGCCCTCCTCCAGCACGAGATCACCCCCGTCGTCCACGAGTACGGATCGCTCGGCTGCTCCGGTGACCTCTCCCCGTTGAGCCACTGCGCGCTCACCCTCATGGGCGAAGGGAGTGTCCGCGTCGCCGGCGGTGAGGAGACCCCCGCAGCGGACGCGCTCGCAGCCGCCGGCCTCGCGCCCGTCGAGCTGCACGAGAAGGAGGGCCTCGCCCTCATCAACGGCACCGACGGGATGCTCGGCATGCTCTGCCTCGCCATCCACGACCTGCGTTCCCTGCTCGCCACCGCGGACATCGCCGTCGCGATGAGCGTCGAGGGCCTCCTCGGGACCGACGACGTCTTCGCCGCCGACCTGCAGGCACTCCGGCCGCACCCCGGCCAGGCGCTGTCCGCCGCGAACATGCGAGCCGTCCTTTCCGACAGCCCGATTCGCGACAGCCACCGTGACCCCGAGGCCTGCACCCGCGTCCAGGACGCCTACTCCCTTCGCTGCGCCCCGCAGGTGCACGGGGGCGCGCGCGACACCGTCGAGCACGCCGCGACCGTCGCCGGCCACGAGCTGGGCTCGGCCATCGACAACCCCGTCATCACGACCGACGGGCGGGTGGAGTCCAACGGCAACTTCCACGGGGCGCCCGTCGCCTACGTCCTCGACTTCCTCGCGATCGTCGCCGCCGACGTCGCGAGCATGAGCGAGCGACGCACCGACCGCTTCCTCGACGTCAAGCGGAGCAATGGCCTTCCTCCCTTCCTTGCCGACGACCCCGGCACCGACTCCGGGCTGATGATCGCCCAGTACACCGCCGCCGGCATGGTCTCGGAGATGAAGCGGCTCGCCGCACCCTCGAGCGCCGACTCCATCCCGAGCAGCGCCATGCAGGAGGACCACGTGTCGATGGGGTGGGGCGCGGCCCGCAAGCTCCGCCGCAGCGTCGACGCGCTCTCCCGCGTCGTCGCCGTCGAGCTGCACACCGCGGCGCGGGGGATCGCGCTGCGCGCCCCCCTTCGCCCGGCGCCGGCCACCGCGGCCGTCATCGACGTCCTCGGCCGGACCGAGCCCGGACCCGACCGCGTCACCGCGCCGGACCTCGCCGCCGCCCACCTCGCCGTCGTCGACGGCTCCGTCCGCGCCGCGGCGGAGTCGGTGACCGGCCCCCTTTGCTGACTCACCAAGGAGTGATCACCATGGACGGAGCCCGTCCCGTGCGTGCCCCCCGCGGCACCGAGCTGACCGCCCGCAGCTGGCAGACCGAGGCGCCGCTGCGGATGCTCATGAACAACCTCGACCCGGAGGTCGCCGAGCGCCCCGACGACCTCGTCGTCTACGGCGGCACCGGCCGCGCCGCCCGCTCGTGGGAGGCCTTCGACGCGATCGTTGACACGCTGACCGACCTCGCCGACGACGAGACCCTCCTCGTCCAGTCCGGCAAGCCCGTCGGGGTCCTGCGGACCAACCCGTGGGCACCGCGTGTGCTGCTCGCCAACTCCAACCTCGTCGGCGACTGGGCGACGTGGCCGGAGTTCCGGAAGCTCGAGGCCGAGGGCCTCATGATGTACGGCCAGATGACGGCCGGCTCGTGGATCTACATCGCGACCCAGGGGATCCTCCAGGGCACCTACGAGACCTTCGCCGCGGTCGCGCGCAAGCTTTCCGCCCGCCAGGGCGGGCAATCAGCAGGTGGCGGGACGCTCGCCGGCACCCTGACGCTCACCGGCGGGTGCGGCGGCATGGGCGGCGCCCAGCCGCTCGCCGTCACCCTCAACGGGGGTGCCTGCCTCGTCGTCGACGTCGACGAGACCCGCCTGAGGCGGCGCCAGGCCAAGCGCTACCTCGACGAGGTCGAGACCGATCTCGACGCGGCACTGGCCCGGGTCATGGCGGCGAAGGGGGAGCGCCGCGCCCTCTCCGTCGGGCTCGTCGGCAATGCCGCCGAGGTCTTCCCGGAGGTCCTGCGCCGGCACCGCGCCGGCGAGGTCGAGGTCGATGTCGTCACCGACCAGACGAGCGCCCACGACCCGCTGAGCTATCTCCCGGCGGAGATCCCGCTCGAGGACTGGGAGCAGGAGTCGACGGGCGACCCGGACGGCTTCACGAAGAAGTCCCGCGAGTCGATGGCCGCGCAGGTCCGGGCGATGGTCGAGTTCCAGGACGAGGGCGCGGAGGTCTTCGACTACGGCAACAGCATCCGCGACGAGGCCCGGCACGCGGGCTACACGCGGGCCTTCGAGTTCCCCGGCTTCGTCCCCGCCTACATCCGCCCGCTCTTCTGCGAGGGGCTGGGCCCCTTCCGCTGGGTCGCGCTCTCCGGTGACCCCGACGACATCGCCGTCACCGATGCGGCGCTCAAGGAGCTCTTCCCAGACAACGAGCACCTCCACCGCTGGCTCGACGCCGCCGGTGAGTTCGTCGAGTTCGAAGGGCTCCCCGCCCGCATCTGCTGGCTCGGCTACGGCGAGCGGCATCGGGCCGGTCTGCTCTTCAACGAGCTCGTCCGCGAGGGCAAGGTCACGGCGCCGATCGTCATCGGCCGCGACCACCTCGACTCCGGCTCCGTCGCCTCGCCCTACCGGGAGACCGAGGCGATGCTCGACGGGTCCGACGCGATCGCCGACTGGCCGCTGCTCAACGCGCTCACCGCGACGAGCTCGGGCGCGACCTGGGTCTCGATCCACCACGGCGGTGGCGTCGGCATCGGGCGCTCGATCCACGCCGGCCAGGTGGGGCTCGCCGATGGCACCGACCTGGCCGCGCAGAAGCTCGACCGGCTGCTCACCAACGACCCGGGGATGGGCGTGCTGCGCCACGTCGACGCCGGCTACGCGCGAGCTGCCGAGGTCGCCGACGAGCGGGGAGTGCAGGTGCCGATGGCCCCGACCATCCGTGACGGTGAGGTCTGAGCATGGCTGCCGACGTCACCTGGACCGGCCGCGACGACGGGCCCGGGCCGGAGCACCGGCGTTTCTACCGCATGGTGACAGCGCCGGGGGCCCTTCGAGGCTCGTCCCTCGCACCTCAGGGACCGGTGGCCCGCCCGGACGCGGCGCTCCTCGGCTTCGCCAGCGACGAAGGGGTCCACCGCAACCAGGGGCGGGTCGGTGCGGCAGAGGGGCCCGCCGCCCTTCGCGCTGCACTCGCCTCGCTGGCGGTCCACGACGAGCTGACGATCGTCGACCACGGGGACGTCACCGTCGTCGACGGTGATCTCGAAGGGGGCCAGCGTCGCCTCGGCGAAGCGGTCGCCACTGCCCGGGAGGGCGCACCCTTGACCGTCGTCCTCGGCGGCGGCCACGAGACCGCCTGGGGCAGCTATCTCGGGCTCGGGCAGCGGCCGCGTCTCGGGGTGCTCAACCTCGACGCCCACTTCGACCTGCGGGAGGCGGACCACCCGACATCGGGGACCCCCTTCCTCCAGATCGCGCGCGACCGGCAGGCCCGCGGGCTCGATGTGCACTACGCCGTCCTCGGGGTGAGCACGGCGAGCAACACGGGCGCCCTCTTCGCCACGGCCGAGGAGGTCGGGGCGCGGTGGCTCCTCGACGACGACTGCCAAGACCCCTCCGAGCCGCTGGCCTTCGTGCGCCGCTTCCTCGCGGAGGTCGACGAGGTCTACCTGTCGATCGACCTCGACGTGCTGCCGGCGGCCACGGCTCCCGGCGTGAGCGCGCCTGCGGCACTGGGGGTTCCGCCCTTCGTCATCCAGGCGGTGTGCGACGAGGTGGCGGACAGCGGCATGCTCGTCCACCTCGACGTGACGGAGCTGAGCCCGCGCTTCGACAGCGACCAGCGCACCGCCCGACTCGCCGCCCGCCTCGTCCACCGCCTCATCACCCGCACCGTGTCCCGGAAGGGAGCCTGAGCATGTCCACCCTCGTCACCCACATCGGTGAGCTCGTCACCTGCGACGGCACGGGCGAAGGGGGTGCCGGCGCCCGGACCGACCAGGCGCTCGTCGTCGTCGACGGAAGGATCGTCTGGGTCGGGCCGGCCTCTGCGGCTCCCGCCGCCGACGAGGTCGTCGACGTCGGCGGCCGGTGCGTCCTGCCGGGCTTCGTCGACAGCCATGCCCACCTCGTCTTCGCGGGGGACCGGTCCGAGGAGTTCGCGGCCCGGATGGCCGGGCAGGCATACGACGGGGGTGGGATCGGGGTCTCGGTCGCGGCGACGCGGGATGCCGACGAGGAGTGGCTGCGCGCCGCGCTCTCCGCCCGGGTCGCCGAGATGCGCGCCCAGGGCACGACGACCGTCGAGGTGAAGTCCGGCTACGGGCTCACCGTCGCGGACGAGGTGCGCGCGCTGCGGCTCGCCGCGGAGGTGACCGATGAGGTGACCTTCCTCGGCGCGCACGTCGTCCCCCCGGAGATGCGTGAGGACCGGGCCGGGTACGTCGACCTCGTGACGGGGGAGATGCTCGAGGCCTGTGCGCCGCACGCCCGGTGGGTCGACGTCTTCTGCGAGCCGGCGTCGCCGCACGCCTTCACCGGTGAGGAGTCGCGGGCGGTCCTCGGGGCCGGACGGGAGGCCGGCCTCGAGCTGCGGGTCCACGGCAACCAGCTCGACCACGGACCGGGCGTCCAGCTCGCGTGCGAGCTCGGCGCGGCGAGCGTCGACCACTGCACGTACCTGTCGGACGCGGACGTCGAAGCGCTGGCGGGGGCTGCTGAGCGCACCACGGCGACCCTGCTGCCAGGGGTGGAGTTCTCCACCCGCTCGCCCTACCCGGACGCGCGGGCGCTGCTCGACGCCGGGGTGTCGGTGGCGCTGGCGACGGACTGCAACCCGGGGACGTGCTACTCGAGCTCGATGCCCTTCGTCATCGCGCTCGCGGTGCGGGAGATGGGGATGACGCCGAGCGAGGCGGTCGTCGCCGCGACCCGTGGCGGCGCCCGCGCCCTGCGAAGGGAGGACATCGGCCGGATCGAGGTCGGTGCCCGCGCGGACTTCGCGGTCCTCGACGCCCCGAACCACCTGCACCTGAGCTATCGGGCGGGTGTGCCGATCGCGCGTACCCTCGACGTCTGACGCTGCAGGGTCGCGTGGCCACTGCCACACTGGCGCGGGTATCGCCCGCCAGCCTCCTGGAGCCATCGTGAGTCACCCTCGTCGTCGCCCGTGGGCGGTCGCCGCCCTCGGCGTTCTCGCTCTCGTCATCGGCCCGTCGGCCGCCGCCCAACCCGGACCGGAGACCGATCCCGAGCGGGTCCCGGAGCGAGTCGCGGGGGTGCCGCGCCCTGCAGGCGAGGTGCCGGCGGCCCCGCCGAGCACCGGCTCGGCCGGGCAGGCCGTCCCGGACTCGACGCTCGCGGCGCGGCTTCAGTCGCGCAGCGAGTCCCTCGTGCCGACCCTCGGTGGGCGGGTGCTGGACGTCGACTCGGGCAAGAGCGTGTGGTCCCGAGGGGCTCCGGTCGGCCTGCGCCCGGCTTCGGCGACGAAGGTGCTCACCGCGATGTCCGCGATCAAGGTCCTCGGAGCCGACCACCGCTATCGGACCACGGTCGTCCAACCGCGGACCCAGGACGACCGCGTCTACCTCAAGGGGAGCGGGGACCCGACGCTGAGCACGGCCCGGCTCACCGGGCTGGCCAACTCCACCGCGACCCGGCTGAAGTCGCAGGGCGTCAGCTCGGTCTACCTGCGCGTCGACGACTCGCTCTTCCCGGCCCCCACCAACGCCCACGGGTGGGAGAAGGAGGACGTGCCCGAGTACGTCGCCCCGGTGCGCGCCCTCGTCGTCGACCAGAAGAACTCGATGGACACGAGCATGCAGGCGGCGGGCGTCTATGCGCAGGCGCTGCGGGCGAAGGGGATCTCGATCCGCTCGACGACGCGGATGAAGGCGCCGGAGACGGCCCGGAAGATCACCGACCGCACCTCTCCGGTGCTGCGGACGGTCGTCGCCGACATGCTTCGGGAGTCGCACAACGACTACGCCGAGGCACTGCTCTGGACCTCGGGCCTAGCCGCCGGTGGTACGCCCACGTGGGATGCGATGACGTGGCGGGTGCGCCGGGAGATCCAGCGGTACGGCGTGACGACCTCCGGGATGACGCTCCACGACGGGTCGGGCCTGTCCCGGGCCAACCGGATCTCCGCGACCTCCCTGTCGGACCTCACGGCGCGGCTGTGGAAGGACCCCGCGATGCGCCCGGTCTTCTTCGCCGACACGGCGATGCCCATCGCGGGGCGGACCGGGACTCTGGAGAACCGATTCGGCACCGCGCCGTCGTCGTGCGCCGTCGGCCGCGTCCGGGCGAAGACCGGGTCCCTCCGGGACACGACGGTGCTCGCCGGGATCGCCGTCGGCACCGACGGCCGGACACGGTCCTTCGCCCTGCTCTCCAACGGGCGCGACAACACGGCCGAGGTGCGGCAGCGGCTCGACGAGCTGGCCGCGACGGCGGTCACCTGCATGTAGCTCGCGCCCGCGCGCTGCCCGCCGGGCGTCCGACGTCAGGGGCGTGGTCCTACCCGCCCCTCCGCCACGGGGGCACCCACTCGTCGGGCGGGTCCTCGCCGACCCGCCCATCGACGACCTCGCGCAGGAGATCGGCGT
>DXAR01000181.1 GCA_019116945.1 Candidatus Janibacter merdipullorum
GAGCGTCCGCTGCAGGTCCTGGCGCTTGTTGTCGGAGGTGGTCAGCGTGCGGATGAGGAGGCCGAAGCCGCCGATGAGCGCCGGGAGGAGCAGCAGCGGCCACAGCTGCGCGAAGGCTCCGGACAGGAAGAGCAGCAGCCCGCTGCCCAGCGTCACCGCGACGACCCCGATCGTGGCCCGTCGCTCCGGGAAGCCGAAGGCGGCCAGCGCGGCGAGGAAGGCGCTCATGCCGAGCACCTCGACCTTGATGAGCAACCAGAGCACCGCCATGATCGCGACGAGGAGCACGAACCCGCCGTAGACCTGGAGCCGGCGGCCCCGGGTCCAGCTGCAGTAGATCGCGGCCTGGCCGCACATGAAGGCCAGGACGTAGGTGATGCCGAAGACGACGATGAGGCCGAGGTTGAACGCGCGGAAGACCGGGTCGCCCTCGGTCATCTGCACGACGGCCCCGGCGGGGAAGCCGAGGAAGACGAGCCAGACCGCCGCCAGGAGCCAGCCCCACCGGCTCCACGGGTCGGGGGTGCCCGGCTCGTCGGTCACTGCCGGTCCCGACCCCGGCGCACGAGGTAGACCGTCAGCAGGCTCAGGATCGCCGTCCACACGCCCACGTTAACCAGTGGGACCCACAGGGCCTCGTGCGAGAGGTTGCCGGACATGTCCACGGAGTAGCCCTCGGTCAGCGGGTAGCGGGCCAGCGAGACGAGCCCGTAGAGCGGGGTGAACTTCGCGATGGTGAGCATGACCCCCGAGAGCGGGATGAAGATGTTGCCGAGGAAGGCGAAGATCACCAGCGACCCGCTCGCGGCACCGACCGCGGACTCCGACTTGAAGGCGAGCCCGAAGATCAGCCCGTACAGGGCGAAGAGGCAGGCGCCGAAGAGGGTGATGCCGGCGGTGACGAACCAGACCCAGAGGTCGCCCTTCGCCCCGGTCGCCACCCCGATCCCGTAGATGAGGACGATGGGGATGCAGGCGATGGCCATGGCGACGATGGCCTTGGCCCCGATGTAGGCGGTGTCGCGAAGGGGGGTCAGCCCCAGCTGCCGTCCCCAGCCCTGCATCCGCTCCACGGCGGCCATGCCCCCGACCGAGACGGTGGCGGTGACGGCGCCGTAGACCGCCATCGAGATCATGATGTAGAGCGCGACGTTGCCCCGGCCGATGTCCTCCTCGGCGAAGGTCTGGGCCGCGCCGAAGACGACGTACATGAAGGCGGGGAGCACGGCGATGAAGAAGAGGCCGACGTAGTCCCGGCCGATGCGCTTGAGCTCCAGGGCGACGAGTGTGGGGTTCATCAGTTCTCCTCCGTCTCACCGGTGATCGCCATGAAGGCGGCGTCGAGCGAGGCCGTCGTGACCTCGAGGTTGCTCGCGTCCAGCTCGACGAGCAGGGTGCGGGCAAGGGTGTCGGAGTCCTCGCCGGTGGCGGTGACCCGGTCCCCGGTCACCGTCACCGAGGAGGTCCCGGGCAGCGCGCGCAACCGGTCCGCGGCAGCGCCGACGTCCCCCCTGCGGACGTCGGCGCTGACGGTCCGGCCGCTGGCGCGGGCGCGGATCTCCTCGGTGGTGCCGTCGGCGACGACCCGACCACGGGCCATGAGGACGATGCGGTCGGCGAAGGTGTCGGCTTCCTCGAGGTAGTGGGTGGCGAAGAGGACGGTGCGGCCATTGCCGGCGTCCTCGTGCATGGTGCTCCAGAACTCGCGCCGGGCCCCGACGTCCATGCCGGCGGTCGGCTCGTCGAGGATGAGGAGGTCCGGGTCGGGGAGCAGCGCCAGGGCGAAGCGCAGCCGCTGCTGCTCGCCGCCGGAGAGCTTCGAGACGCGACGGTTGGCCTTGTCCGCCAGGCCCGCCCGCGTGAGGACGCTCTCGACGCTCTCGTGGTGACGGAAGGTCGAGGCGATCATCCGCACCGTCTCCCGGGCGGTGAGGTCGCGCAGGAGGCCACCGGTCTGGAGGACGGCGGAGACCCTCCCTTCGTGCACTGCCCGTCGGGGAGCAGCACCGAAGGAGGAGATCGTCCCCGTCGTCGGCTCGGTGAGCCCAAGCACCATGTCGAGGGTCGTCGTCTTGCCGGCGCCGTTGGGGCCGAGGATGGCGACGACCTCGCCGGTGGTGATGTCCAAGTCCACTCCGGCGACGGCGTGCACCGTCTCCGAGCCGGAGCGGAAGCTCTTCGTCACCCCCTCCAAGTGGATCCCGTCGGCGCGGCGACGGGTCGCGGTGTCCTCGGGTGTGGTGGTCGTCGTCATGCCCCCAAGACTCCTGCGTCCGGGGCTCTCGCCACCATCCCCCGATGTCACGAGTCGGCAATGACAGGTGTCATGGGGGCAGACATCGCGGTGTCATCGGCGCATGATGGGCCGTGAGGGCGCGGATGCCCGATCCGAGCCCGGACGGAGACGGAAGGTACATCCATGGGCGCAGCAGTGGAGATCAGCACGGGCGACATCGACCCGACCCACCTCGAGGGCAAGCACGTCATGCTCGGCGACACGGACCTGGGGGTCCTCGACGGGAGCCAGCAGGTCGTGCAGTTCGACATCCCGTCGGGCAAGCACGTCCTCTACCTCAAGGACGGGCTGACGACGTCCGGGGCGGTCGCCTTCCGGGTCCAGGCGGGGCACTGCGCGCAGGTGACGATCGCCGACACCGAGGCAGGGATCTTCTCGGCCATCTTCGGCGGCTGGTTCGCCCTCAACCGCTCCGGTGACCACCGGCTCGTGGACGGCACCCCCGGCGCCGAGGAGATCACCGACGACGAGGTACCCGTCGACGCCTGACCTACGATCGGGCCATGCAGGTCACCCAGCTCCGCATCTACCCGGTGAAGTCCCTCGGTGGGATGGACGTCGAGAGCGCGGCCGTCGAGCCCTGGGGGCTCGAGGGCGACCGACGGTGGGGGCTCGTCGACGAGATGGGCGAGAAGGTCACCGCTCGCGAGCTCCACGCCCTCCTCGGGCTCCGGGCCGAGGCGGTGGACGAGGAGACGATCCGCATCCACGCGGCGGAGGAGAGCATCCTCGTCGACACCCCGCTCGGGCTGCCGCCGATCCCCGTGAGCCACTCCCGGCAGGGCTTCGCGCCGCCCGCCGACGAGGACGTCAGCGCGTGGATCAGCGAGCGCGTCGGCCGCCCCCTCCGGCTCGTGTGGCAGGAGGAACCGCGGATGCGCCGCATGTCGGGTGCCCACGGCGGAAGGGAGGGTGACACCCTCTCCCTCGCCGATGCCGGGCCGCTGCTGCTCACCTCGCAGGCCTCGCTGGCCCAGCTCGAGGAGTGGCTGGCCGCCGAGGTGGGAGAGCCGGACCCCGACGGTCTGGACCCGGATGACATCAGTGCCGAGAGCGCCGGCGCCGGCCCCGGGGCCCTGAGCATGCTCCGTTTCCGGCCCAATGTCGTCATCGACGGTGATATCCCCTTCGAGGAGGATGCGTGGCCCACGGTGCGGATCGGGGATGTGGACTTCCGCACCGCGGAGACCTGTGACCGGTGCGTCATGGTGACGATCGACCCGGAGACGCTCGCCACCGGCAAGGAGCCGATGCGCACGCTCGCGCGGCACCGTCGGTGGGACGGCAAGACGTGGTTCGGCACCCGCCTCGTGCCGCTGGGCGCGGGGGAGCTGCGGGTGGGCGACGAGGTCGCGCCGCTGCTCTGACCGCTAGTACATCGACGCGACGACGAAGACCAGCGCGACCCCCGCGACGGCGCACACGAGCGTCCCCCCGAGTCCGAGCAGCTGGAGCACCCGCGTCGAGTGCGTCCGCCCGAAGCGCGCGACGGTGTACGCGAGCATCGTGACGAAGCTGGCGATGAGCACACCCGCGAGGAAGGCGAGGAAGGCGGCCGCCGCGGCGGCGAAGGGCGCGCCCGGGACGGTCTCGATGTCCGCGTTGGCGACCTGGAAGACGTCGACGAGCACGTAGAGCGGGTAGACGAGCCCCCCGATGCCGAAGGCGAGGACCGGGACGGCGTGCACGAGCCCCCGGTCAGGGTGGTCGTGCCGCTGCGAGTCGGCGTGGTGCGGGGTGACGGCGAGCCCCTGGACGGGGTGACGGGGGAGGGAGCTCATACCGCAGACCCTAGGAGCGCGGGGCGCTGGGGTCTCTGGGTAATGTTCCTCAGCTCGCGGTCCGGATCTTGTCCACCTGGGCCCTCACGACCTCGGCGACGGCCTGCTTGGTCGCGTCGTTGATCGGGAGGGTGACGGTCGAGTCCTCGTCCTCGTAGTCCGGGTTGGCCATGACGACGACGAGGACGCCCCGCACCTCGGCGACGATCCCGTAGCGCTCGAGG
>DXAR01000004.1 GCA_019116945.1 Candidatus Janibacter merdipullorum
CCCGGCCTCCCCGTCGGGCTCCCCGGACTCCCGACGCCGGACAACGGTCCTGCTCAGCCGGTGCAGCCGGCGCAGCCGAGCCCGGTCGCCGGTGGTGCTCCCGCAGCCCGCGAGGACACCGGAGAGCTCCCCTCCGGTCCGATGGTCCTGGCCGTGCGGTGCGCGTCCGGACACCACAACGCCCCCCACGCCACGCGCTGCCGTGTCTGCGGACAGGAGCTGCCGACCCAGCAGCCGGAGCAGACCCCGCGTCCCGCCCTGGGCCTGCTGCGCCTGTCGACCGGTGACATCGTCACCCTCGACCGCGGGGTGCTCATCGGCCGGGCACCGCGGGCCTCGGCGGAGGCCAGCGGAGCACGGGCACCGCACCTCGTGCGCATCGCCAGCCCGGACAACGAGATCTCCCGCAACCACGTGGAGATCGTGCTCGACGGTTGGCACGTGCTCGTGCGCGACCTCGGGTCCACCAACGGCACGACCGTCGCGCTCCCCGGCTCCTCACCGGTGCGGGTGCGCCCCGGCGACCAGCAGACCATCGAGCCGGGGACGACGATCACGCTGGCCGACCAGGTCTCCATGGTCTTCGAGGTCACGGGATGATGATGGAGTGAGCAGCACCCTCCCACCCGACCTCGAGGGCCTCGACTACGTCCAACCGCTCGGTTCCGGCGGCTATGCGGACGTCTTCCTCTACGAGCAGCAGATGCCGCGGATGAAGGTCGCCGTCAAGGTGCTCAAGACCGAGGGCCTCACGCCGGCGATCAAGCAGCAGTTCATCGACGAGGCCAACACGATGGCCCAGCTCGCGGACCACCCCTACATCGTCCAGGTCTTCCGCGCCGGGACGAGCGAGGACGCGCGCCCGTACCTCATCATGAAGTACTACCCGCCGCCGAATCTCGCGCAGCGGGCACGCTCGGCCCGCTTCTCCGTCGAGGAGGTCCTGCGGACCGGCATCCAGCTCTCCAGCGCCGTCGAGACGGCGCACCGCGCCGGGGTGATCCACCGGGACATCAAGCCGGCCAATGTCCTCGTGAGCCAGTACGGCTCGCCCGGCCTCACCGACTTCGGCATCGCCGGCCGCGGTGGCGCCCTCGAGGAGCTCGACGACGACCTCGGTGTCTCCATCCCGTGGGCGCCGCCGGAGGTGCTCTTCGGGCAGAGCAACGGGGATGCCCGGGCGGACGTCTACTCGCTCGCGGCCACGCTGTGGCAGCTGCTCGTCGGCCGCTCCCCCTTCGAGGTCCCCGGCGGGGACAACTCGGCGTACGCCCTCATGCCGCGCATCCGGTCCAACCCACCACCGGGCACCGGCCGGGCCGATGTCCCCCAGGCCCTCGAGCGTCTCCTCGCCCAGGCGATGAGCAAGAACCCGCTCGCCCGCCCCGCGAGCGCGATCGAGTTCGCCCGCAGCCTCCAGCAGATCGAGCAGGAGGAGCGCTTCTCCCGGACGGCGATCGTCGTCCTCGACGAGCTCGGCCACGCGGGGGACTCCGGGTCCCTCCCGGGGGCCACCCAGGACCGCACGCGGCTGCGCGCGAACTCCGGCTCCGGTCCGTCGGCGCGTTCGGGGCCCCGGCCCACGACGGGGGCGCCGCCCCCGCCCCTCGGCCAGCCGGTCATCGGGGGTGGGCTCAGCGGTGGTCGCAGCATCGGTGGCGCCGCACCCGTGCCCATCGCCGACGGGGTGGCCAGCCGGCCGCGGGAGCAGCCGGCTCCCCCCAACTCGAGCGGCTCCGGTCCCAGACCGAGCGGACCCCCACCTCCCCAGCACTCCGGTTCCCATCCCTCCGGTCCCCGCCAGTCCGGACCCCGGCCACCCGCGGGCCAGCGATCGCGACCGGACCCACAGCGCGCGAAGGGGGCCGGCCCCCGCCTGTGGTGGGTCGCCGGCGGCGTCGCTGCGGTCCTCGTCCTCGTCGCGGTCATCGGGACGACGATCGCCCTCAGCGGCGGTGGCGACGACGGTGGGGGAACGGCCTCGACGTCCGACGACAGGGGCGGCGGCGGAGGCGCGATCAGCGGTGCGCCGACGGCGAAGGTCCAGGTCGACGGGGAGACGCTGATCTTCACGATGACCCACGAGGACTTCGCCGACGGGGACACCTACGTCATCAAGACCGCCCCGACGGAGGACGGCTTCGACCAGGCCACCCCCTACAGCGTCCCCGACGTCGAGGACGGGACGGGGACCTACCGGCTGCCCGTCCGGTCCGGGACCCAGCAGTGCGGCATCGTGCAGGTCACCCGCGGTGAGGAACCCGAGGTCGAGCGCTCCGAGTGGTCGGATGCCGTCTGCGCGACGGGCGAGGGCTCATGAGCCAGCAGGCACCACCGCGAGGACAGCCGGCACCGCCGCCCGAGCCCACGAAGGGGCTGGAGGTGGGCCTGCTCCCCTTCATCGCGAGCATCGTCGGGATCCTGCTCGTCGCGGGGATCATCGGGGGAGTCCTCTGGTTCACCCGGGAGGGTGAGGAGGGGGACGTGGCGACGACGACGGCGGCGACGCAGCCGGACGGTGCCGTCGACGGGGCGCCGACGATCGAGGTCGAGACCGACGGCGACGTCCTCACCTACACGGTGAGCTATGCCGACTACCAGCCGGGGGACACCTACCGACTCGTCAAGGGCCCCGACGCGGATGCTCTCGACGGCGCGGAGCCCTGGCCCCTCCGCGACGGGGAGACCACCCACGAGTCCAATGTCGGCTCGGGGGAGAGAGAATGCGCTCGGGTCCAGGTGCGACGCGGGTCGCAGGTCTCGGCCTGGTCGAAGACAGTCTGCGAAGAAGGAGCTCGGTGATGCCGGAGAGCGTGGTCACGGTCGATTTCTGCGGTGAGGTCCACGAGGCACCCCGGGAGGGGGTCCTCACGATCGGTCGCGAGGGGGACCTCGAGATCGACGACAACCCCTTCCTGCACCGCCATTTCCTCCAGGTGAGCCACGAGGGTGGCTGGTGGTGGCTGACGAACGTCGGGACGACCCTCACCGCCACGGTCGCCGACAAGAAGGGCCTCTTCCAGGCCTGGCTCAACCCGGGCGCGCGGATCCCGCTGGCCTTCGAGAAGGTCACCGTGTGGTTCACCGCCGGGCCCACGACCTACGACTTCGACATCCTCGTCGGCAACCCGAGCTTCACCTCGATCGACAACGACGTGCTCATGCCGACGAAGAGCGGCGAGACGACCGTCGGTCGGGTCTCCTTCACCCCGGACCAGAAGCTGCTCATCGTGGCCCTCTGCGAGGACTTCCTCCGTCGTGCCGGCGCCGGCCAGGGGCAGATTCCGAGCTCCGCCGCCGCAGCCGACCGCCTCGGGTGGAAGGTGACGAAGTTCAACCGCAAGCTCGACAACGTCTGCCAGAAGCTGGCCGACGCGGGGATCCGTGGACTCCACGGTGGGCCGGGGAAGCTCGCGAGCAACCGCAAGGCGCGCCTCGTCGAGCACGCCCTGTCCACGCGCATGGTCACCGAGGAGGATCTCGTCCTCCTCGAGGACCCCGCCGGGACGGAGAGCTGACGAGGGATGACCGAGCAGGGGAGCCCGTCGCCCGCGGCCGTCGAGGAGCGACGCAAGCCGCGATCGATGTGGGTCCGGATGATCTCGGGGACGGTCGTCTTCGTCCTCGTCGTCGTCGGGGGCATCTTCGCCTTCCGGGCGGACGGCAAGCCGGTCCATGACGTCGCCCTCACCGACGGGAGCATCTGGGTCAGCGGTGGCCGCACGGGCAACTGGGGCCGGATCAACACCGGCTCCCACGCGCTCGACGCGATCATCGGCGGTGCCGGCGAGACCGGCGAGACCCCGGGCGCCCGCGTCGAGCGCCCGGAGATCCTCCAGGACGGCCGGCAGGTCATCGGGATCACCGGCGTCGGGGACGGGACCCAGGACGACCGCGAGATCGTCTCGATCGATGCGGTGACGGGCAGCCCCGTGAAGGGCCGCGCCCGGGTGCCGGCCACGAAGATCACCTCCGGTGGCACCTTCTTCACGCCCGACGTCGTCGCCCTCGGCGGGGACACCCTCGCCGTCGTGGACCACCAGAACGGCAACCTCTGGGGCCTGCGGCTGGACCCCGAGGGTGGGACCTCCATCGACGGACTCACCGACGAGGCGCCGCTGGAGAACGCCCTCGGACCGGGCGCCGCGGTCGCCGTCTCCGAGGACGGCGACATCATGGTCGTCTCCGCGGAGAACGGCACCGTCGTCGAGATCCCCGCGGAGGACGACGGCTTCGGCTCCCCCGAGCGCACCGACCTCCCCTTCGAGGAGAGTCGCGTCGCCGACATCACGGCCGTGGGCGACGACTGGGTCGTCCTCGACCCCGAGGAGGGGATGGTCCACGCCGAGGGGCTCGAGGAGCCGCAGCAGGTCGGTGACGGAGGGGAGGACGAGGAGCTGACCCTCGCCGCCCTCCAGCAGGCCGGTTCGGAGAGCCCGGTCGTGGCCGTCCAGACGACGGAGCGGGCCGAGTTCGTCTCGATCGACGACGACGCCGACATGGGATCCGCCGACCCGGGGGTCACCTCCGGCCTCGGGGCGAACCCACCCCGCGAGGACTTCGTCAAGATCTCCCGACCGGTCCGCAACGGCAAGTGCCTCTACGCCGCCTGGGGCCGTGGCAACGGCGTGCTCTGGGGGCGTGCCTGCGGCGAGGCGAGCACGACGACCTCCGAGCTGGCCATCGTCGGGGACCTCGTCCGGAGGAGCGGGGTCGCGGTGCGGCACAACCGTGGGCAGGTCCTCCTCAACGACCTCGACACCGGACGGGTCTTCGACCTCGCGCTCACCGTCGACCCGCGGATCGACACCTGGCCCGAAGGGGCGCCACGGGCCGAGCAGGAGCGGTACACGCCCGACTACCGGACCGGGTCGTCGTCCCCCTCGACGACGGCACCACGATCCCGACCATCGTCGACGTCCCGGACGTCGACACCGACGAGCACCACGAGTGGATGAGGAAGCAGGAACGATGAGCATCTCCCAGGAACAGGCCAGCTGGTTCAGCCAGGCCTTCCAGCAGATGGTCGGCAACATCGACCAGGTCGTCCTCGGCAAGCAGCACATCGTGCGGCTCGGCCTCACCTGCCTGCTCTCCGAGGGCCACCTCCTCCTCGAGGACTACCCCGGCACGGGCAAGACCCAGCTCGCGCGGGCGATCGCTGCGACGGTGCAGGGCAGCAGCAGCCGGATCCAGTTCACCCCCGACCTCCTCCCGAGCGATGTCACCGGCGTGACGATCTACGACGAGCACACGAAGAAGTTCGACTTCCACCAGGGACCGGTCTTCGCGACGATCGTCCTCGCCGACGAGATCAACCGCGCCTCGCCCAAGACCCAGTCCGCCCTCCTCGAGGTCATGGAGGAGGGCCGGGTGACCGTGGACGGCACCTCGCACGAGGTGGGTCGCCCCTTCATGGTCGTCGCGACGCAGAACCCCATCGAGCAGGCCGGCACCTACCGGCTGCCGGAGGCGCAGCTCGACCGCTTCCTCATGAAGACCTCGCTCGGCTACCCGGACCACGAGGCGACGGTGGCCGTCCTCGCGGACTCGGCACGGCGTGACCGGACCCGGGGGCTGCGCCCGGTCGTCACGGCCAAGGTCGTCAGCGACATGGCGCAGCTCGCCGACCAGGTGCACATCGACGCCGCGATCCTCGCCTACGTCTCGCGCATCGCCGAGGCGACGCGGCGCCACTCCAACATCCGGCTCGGCCTCTCCGTCCGCGGCTGCCTCGCCTTCGTCCGCTGCGCCAAGACGTGGGCGGCCGGGCAGGGACGCACCCACGTCGTCCCCGACGACATCAAGGCGCTCGCCGAGCCGATCATGAGCCACCGACTGCTGCTCACCGCCGAGGCCGAGTTCGCCGGGGTGCGCACGAGCGACGTCATCGCCAAGGTGCTCGGTGAGGTGGCCCCGCCCACCGAGCGCGTCGCCTGACGGAGATCACCCACCGATGACGAACGGACCCTCCACGCCTCGCCCCGAGCCGCCCCGCGGCCGCGGGCGGGTGCAGGACACCCCACGGGCCCCTGTCGGGATGTCCGGGGGCGACGACGAGCGCCTGGAGCGGATGGCCGAGTCGTCGAAGCTGCGCGCGACGGGGAGCCGGCGCACCGTCTCCCTCCCGGGGGCCTCCCTCGTCCGGGCCGCGCAGGGGGCGACCCGCGCCATCCGTCGGGGCGCCGGTGCCACCGACGACCGGCTCCGCCGCCGGTGGTTCGGCGGCCGGCTCGACTGGGTCACCGGCCTGGGGTGGACCCTCCTCGCCCTCGCCGTGCTGCTGTGGGTGCTCGGTGCCCTCCTCGGGTGGGTCGAGCTCGTCATCATGGCGATGGTCGGTCTCGTGCTCGTCCTCGTCTGCGTCGTGCTCTCGATCGGCCGGCACGTGGCCGAGGTGGACCTCGTCGTCGAGCCCCTCCGCGCCGACATCGGCGACCTCGCCCAGGGCCACATCACCCTGCGCAATGCCTCCCGCCGGACCATGCTCCCTTCGCTCGTGCGCCTGCCGGTCGGTGCCGGCGAGGAGGTCTTCACCGTGCCGCTGCTGAAGAAGGGGGCACACTTCCGCACCTCCTTCCCCGTCGCCACGCCTACTCGCGGCGTCATCCCCGTCGGCCCGCCGACGACGGTGCAGGGCGACCCGCTCGGCATCACCCGGCGGGCGGTGACCTTCGGTGGGCAGCAGCTCATGCACGTCCACCCGCGGCGGATCGCGCTCGAGTCCGGCGCCCACGGTCTGCTCCGCGACCTCGAGGGGGAGGCGACCCCCGAGCTGTCCATGGCCGACATCGACTTCCACGCCCTGCGCGAGTACGAGCCCGGCGACGACCGCCGCTACGTCCACTGGCGATCCTCCGCCAAGCACGACACGCTCCTCGTCCGGCAGTTCCAGGAGACCCGGCGCTCCCACCTGGGCGTCGTCGTCGACACCGACCCCGCCGCCTACCCCGAGGGCGAAGGGGACGTGGAGACCGCGATCGCCGCGGCCGCCTCGCTCATGGTCCAGTCGATCAAGGACGAGCAGGAGGCAACCGTCGTGTGCAACGACGGCCTCGCCTCGCGCACCACGGTGCCGCTCGTCCTCGACACCCTCACCACGGCATCGATCGGCAGGGTGGACCTCGTCCGGTCCGCGCGCGCGGTCGTCCAGCACGCGCCCGACTCGTCGGTCGCCGTCCTCTGCACGGGCCCCGGTCGGGCCTTCCTCGAGATCCAGCAGTGCCTCGGGGAGTTCGAGGTGGAGGTGCACAAGGTGGCGATCATCGTCGACCCGAGGGCGCGCACCGGTCTGAAGCGCGTCCGCGGGATGAGCGTCATCACGATCACCGAGCTCGAGGACCTCCAGCAGGTCACCGCGGGACTGGTGCCGGCATGAGCCTCGTCGGAGCCCCCAAGCCGGGGATGATCAAGCCCCAGCTCACCGGCAAGGAAAAGGTCAAGGCCACGCTGGGACGCATGCGGCCCACCCTCGGGGTGTGGGTCGATGCCGGCTTCACGCTCGCGGTGATGGTGTGCCTCCTCGTGGGCCTGCGGACCATCGTCTTCGGCTGGGAGTGGTGGCTGGCCGCCGGTGTCGGTCTCGTCCTCGGCTTCGTCGTCGGGCACATCCAGGCGACCTACCGCTGGCCGCTCGTGGGCACGGTGGCCCTGGGGGCCGTCCTCTACCTCGTCCTCGGGGGGCCGCTGGCCGTCCGGGACGACATCAAGTGGTACGTCCTGCCCACCGGGCAGACCTTCAAGGACCTCATCAGCGGGCCGATCACGGGCTGGGCCGACCTGCTCACCCTCGTCCCGCCGGTCGACGCACGCGGCCCCTTCACCGCGATCGCGCTCTTCGTGTCCCTCGTCGGGACCGTGCTCGTCTACGCGACCGCGCGGGCGACGACGTCGCGGTGGCGTCTGGTGCTGCCCCCCTTCGCCCTCCTGGCCGGGGTCATCGCGCTCGGGACGGCCCAGCCGGCGGGGCAGTGGATCCAGGGCCTCGTCCTCGGTCTCCTCCTCATCGGCTGGCTCGCCGCCCGTGACCACCTCGATCCCGACGTCGGTGAGGTCCGTGCCGGTGGTGGCCGGCCCGCCCTCTCGCGGATCATCTCCGGCACCGTCATCCTGGCCGTCGCGGCGCTCGCGGGCGTGCTCCTCGGGCCGATCGTGCCGGGGAGCTCCCAGGACCGTCAGGTCGTGCGCACCGGGGTGGTGCCCGAGCACGACGACAACGTCCTCGCCTCCCCGCTGACGACCTTCCGCGAGTTCACGAGCGCGAGCCCGCGCGACTGGTACGACACCCACCTGCTCCAGGTGGACGGGGCCCCGGGGCACACCCCCCTTCGCCTGGCGACCCTCGACACCTGGGATGGCTCCACGTGGGGGATCGCCGGTCGGGGTGACAAGCGGGCGGACGCCGGTCGCTCCTTCCAGCAGTTCGGCCGTCGCGTGGGGGTCCTCGCCAGCGGCTCGCCGAGCGAGGTGACCGTCTCGGTGCCCACCGGGGGGTACCAGGGGCCGTGGGTGCTCACGACCGGCCGGGTCGAGGGGATCGAGTTCACGGGGAAGTCCACCGAGCGCCTCGAGGACGAGGCCTGGCTCAACCTCAGCACCAACACCGTCCTCGCCCCGCCCTCCCTGCGGCCGGGCGACGAGTACACCCTGCGGACCGCGCTGCCCCCGGTCGGGGCGCAGGAGCTGCCCGAGAACCTCCCCGTCGCGTCCGGCTCGATGCCGATCACCGGGGACGACTCCTTCGTCGAGTCCCGCATCAGTGCCTGGCGCGGCGACACGACCGACCCCTGGGACAGCTTCGTCGCCGTGGCCGACACGATGCGCACGGAGGGGACCTACACGGACGGGGCGCCCGCCACCCGGTCCAAGAGCACCTCCGACGAGGACCGGCGGGGCTTCACCGACGATGTCCTGCGCTACCCGGCCGGGCACGGGCAGGGGCGACTCGACACCTTCCTCAACTCCGAGCCCCTCGCCGGCAACGACGAGCAGTACGCCGCGACGCTCGCGCTCGTCGGCAATCGCCTCGGGATCCCCACCCGGGTCGTCATCGGCGCCATCTCGACCGACGACGGGAAGGTCCGTGGCCGGGACATCCGGGCCTGGGTCGAGGTGAAGCAGACCGATGGGACGTGGTTCCAGGTGCTGCCCCAGACCTTCAACCCCGGCCCCGACGGCACGACAGCGCCGAAGTCCAGCCCCGAGGCCTGGGATCCCCCACCCGTCGAGGAGATCCCGGAGCCGCCCGCGCCCGCCCCGCCGCCGGAGGAGCCCGCCGTCGACTGGTCCTCCCCGTCGACGTGGCCTCTCTGGGCGCAGCTGCTGGCGGTCTTCGTCGGGCTGCCGCTGCTCCTGCTGCTCCTCACCCCCTTCGCCATCGCCATCCGGCGGGCCATCCGGCTGCGTCGGGGTGGACCGGACCGCAGGATCGGCCGGGCATGGAATGACCTCATGGAGGAGGCCCGCGTCCTCGGGCACCGGCTGCCGGCGAGCGGCACCCGGGTGGAGCAGGCGAAGGCCCTCGGACCCACCGTCGACGCGCTCCCGGTGGCGATGCGGGCGGACTCGCTCGTCTTCGGTGAGCGGCCGGCGGACCCGGCGACGGTCACGGCATGGCAGCGTGAGCTCACGGCGGCCCGACGTCGGATGCGTCGGTCCGCCGGGCTCGGCGCCCGGCTCCGGGCGCTCTTCGACCCCCGACCCCTCTTCTCCCGACAGGTCGACATCGGTCTCCACGACTCGACCACGGCCACCGCAACCACGGCACAGAAGGCACGACGATGAAGCTGATGTTCACCCTCCGAGGGTCCAACGACCAGGACACCGACCTCGTCGCCACCGTCGACGGGCGCACGACCGTCGGTGACCTCGCCGAGCATCTCGTCCTCTCCGACCCCGAGCGGCAGCGCAGCGGCAGCAGCTACCACGACCGGGCCGACCTGGGGCAGCACACCCTGGCCCTCGTCGACGAGAACTACCGGGCGGTCGACCCCCACACCACCGTGCAGGAGTCGGGGCTGCGGTCCGGCGAGCACCTCGCCGTGACCCGGCGGTCGTCCGGGTACCAGGACACCGCCGCCCCCGTGGCCACGGCAACCGTCACCGCCGGACCGGACAAGGGGCGGGAGTACGCGCTCCAGCGCGGCACCTCCCACGTCGGCCGCGGACGCGAGTGCGAGGTGCGCATCAACGACGCCTCCGTCTCGCGGCGCCACGCCAAGCTCCTCGTCGCCGACGTCGTCGAGGTGACCGACCTCGGTTCGTCCAACGGCGTCATCGTGGCCGACGAGCGGATCGACCGCGCGATCCTCCGCGAGGGCGAGTCCTTCACCATCGGCGACACGACCTTCCAGATCTCGGCGAAGACGCGTGCCGCCGGTCTCACGGCGACCGACGCCGGAGATGTCGCCTTCACCCGGTCGCCGCGCATCGCACCCGTCTACCAGGGCCTGCAGTTCGAGGTCCCCGAGCTCCCCGAGCGCGGCAAGCCGCAGCGGATGCCGCTGGCGATGATGCTCGTGCCCGTCTTCATGGGCGCGACCCTCTTCGCCATCACCCGATCGCGCTTCACGATCATGTTCATGCTCATGATGCCGATGATGATGCTCGCGAGCACCTGGGAGTCCAAGCGCCGCGTCCGCCTCGACTTCGAGGAGGCGATGGAGGACTTCCGGGAGGACGTCGGCTACCTCGTCGAGGACATCGAGGTCGAGCTCGATCGTGAGCACGACATCCGGCGGCAGGAGCATCCCTCCGTCCGGGAGTTCGGCCGGGCCGTCGCCGTCCACCACCCGCTCATGTGGACCCGCCGTCCCGGGGAGCCCGGGTTCCTCGAGTACCGCCTCGGGCTCGGGGTGCGCCCGAGCCGGAGCGAGATCAAGCTGCCGAAGATGGGCCGGACCCGGGCCGAGGCCTGGCTCGAGGTCTCCAAGCTCATGCAGGGGCTGGGCGTCGTCGCGGACGTGCCCGTGACGGCCCACCCCCTCCTCGACGGCGCGATCGGCGTCTCCGGGCCCAGGGACGCGGCGCTCGGCCTGGCCCGATCGCTCGTCGTGCAGACGATGGCGGCGCACTCACCCGCGGAGGTCGTCGTGTGCGCTCTCGGCTCCACGACCTCGGCCCGGGACTGGGACTGGCTCAAGTGGGTGCCGCACGTGTCCTCGCCGCAGAGCCCGATCGACGTGCAGCAGACGGCCAGCTCGGGGCCGGGCTGCTCCGCGGTCATGGAGCAGCTCGAGGGTCTGATCGTCGAGGGCTCCAACCAGCAGACCGGCAAGGGGCGCGGCGGACCGGCCGTCGTCGTCCTCGTGGAGAACGACGCCCCCGTCGAGCGGGCGCGGCTCGTGCAGCTCGCCGAGCAGGGCTGGCACCACCGCATCGTCGTCGTCTGGGTGGCCCCCGTGACGGAGCAGCTCCCCGCGGCCTGCCGCACCTTCGTCGAGGTGGCCGAGAGCGGGGAGTGCCAGGTCGGCTGGGTCGGCCCCGCGCAGGTCGCGTCGCCGGTGGCGGCCGATCTCGTCTCCGTCGAGGAGGCCGTGGCCGTCGCCCGCGGGCTCGCGCCGATCACCGACTCCTCCGCCCTCGTCCAGGATGACTCGGACATCCCGCGCTCGGTGTCCTACCTCGCCCTCGTCGGGACCGAGCTGGCCACCTCGGAGATGGCCGTCATCGAGCGGTGGAACGAGAACCGGTCGATCCTCACCGGCAAGCACGCGCCGCCGACACCGAACCGCAAGCCCGGCTCCCTTCGCGCCGTCATCGGGCAGTCCGCCATGGGGACGCACAGCGTCGACCTGCGCACGGACGGGCCCCACGCCCTCGTCGGCGGGACGACCGGTGCCGGCAAGTCGGAGCTTCTCCAGGCCTGGATCCTCGGGATGGCCACGGCCAACAGCCCCCAGCGGGTCACCTTCCTCCTCGTCGACTACAAGGGTGGGTCGGCCTTCCGCGACTGCGTCCAGCTGCCGCACACCGTCGGGATGGTCACGGACCTCTCCCAGCACCTCGTCCGTCGGGCGCTCGCCTCGCTCTCGGCGGAGCTGCACTACCGCGAGCACCTCCTCGCCCGCTTCAAGGCCAAGGACCTCGTCGAGCTCGAGCGCCGCGGTGAGGTCGAGGCCCCACCGAGCCTCATCATCATCGTCGACGAGTTCGCCGCCCTCGTGCAGGAGGTCCCCGACTTCGTCGACGGCGTCGTCAACATCGCCCAGCGCGGCCGCTCCCTCGGTATCCACCTCATCCTCGCCACCCAGCGACCCGCCGGTGTCATCAAGGACAACCTCCGCGCCAACACCAACCTCCGCATGGCCCTGCGCATGGCCGACGAGGACGACTCGACCGATGTCCTCGGGACCAAGGACGCGGCCTACTTCGACCCGGGCCTGCCCGGTCGCGCCATGGCCAAGTCCGGGCCGGGACGGCTCGTCCCCTTCCAGGCCGGCTACGCCGGCGGGTGGACGAGCGACACGCCCCCGCCGCCGGACATGCTCGTGGAGACCCTCGCCTTCGGTGCATCCGTCCCGTGGGAGCTGCCCGCCAAGCCGAAGGGGGACGAGGACGCCGACCTCGGACCCACCGACATCCAGCGGGTCGTCGGGACCATCGAGCGGGCCCGGGTCGAGGCCGGGCTCGAGATCCCCCGCAAGCCCTGGCTGCCGGAGCTGGGAGAGGTCTACGACCTCGCCAAGCTGCCGACGGAGCGCCGGGACGACGAGATCGTGCTCGGCATCGCCGACAACCCGGACCTGCAGAGCCAGCCGACGATCTCCTTCCGGCCCGACGCCGAGGGCAACCTCGCCGTCTACGGGGCCTCGGGGTCGGGCAAGAGCTCCTTCCTGAGGACCATCGCCCTCGCGGCCGGCTTCACGGTCCGCGGCGGACCCTGCCATGTCTACGGTCTCGACTTCGGCAACCGCGGTCTGGCGATGCTCGAGGAGCTGCCGCACGTCGGCAGCATCATCTCGGGACAGGACGAGGAGCGGGTCAAGCGGCTCATCACGATGCTCCGCACGACGATCGAGGAGCGCGCGGTGCGCTACTCGAAGTCGAATGCCACGACGATCACCCAGTACCGCAAGCTCAGCGGGAAGCACGACGAGCCCCGCATCTTCGTGCTCGTCGACGGCCTCACCGCCTTCCGCAATGCCTACGAGGCGGCCGGACCGCTCATGAAGTGGCTCGATGCCTTCACCTCGCTCCTGGCGGACGGTCGTCCCGTGGGGATCCACTTCGTCCTGTCCGTCGACGCCCGCAACGGCCTGCCGGTCTCGATGGGCTCGTCCGTGCAGTCCCGCTTCGTCCTGCGGATGGCGACCGAGGACGACTACGCCTTCCTCGGCGTGCCGACGGATGTGCTCAACTCCGAGTCCGCACCCGGGCGCGGGCTCTTCAAGAAGCGGGAGGTGCAGGTGGCCGTCCTCGGTGGCACCCAGGACGCGTCCGAGCAGTCCCGGATGGTGCGCGGCTTCGCCGATGCGATGGCCAAGTCGGGTGGGACCCGCGCCGAACCGATCGCCTCGCTGCCCGAGCGGGTCCCCGCCCGCGACCTGCCGGCCGAGATCGGCGGTCAGCCGGTCATCGCGATGAACTCCGACGACCTCGCCCCGGTCTCCATCGACCCCAAGGGCGGATTCGTCGTCACCGGCCCCCCGGGCAGCGGCCGGACGACGACCCTCGTGACCATGGTCCGGGCGCTGCGCCGGTCCCACCCCGGGGCCCAGCTGAGCCTCGTGACCCTGCGCCGCAACTCCGAGCTCCTCGGGATGCCGGAGTTCGACGCCACGGCGACCCGCGAGGAGGAGATCAAGGAGCTGTGCGAGGTGCTCAAGGAGCGTGCCCTCGACGAGGGCTCCCCGCTCCAGGTCCTCGTCGTCGAGAAGCTCGACGACCTCAACACGGCGCCCTTCCAGATGCCCATGCAGGAGGCGATGAAGCCGCTCGTGGACAACGACCACTTCGTCATCGGCGAGGCCGATCCCTCGGCGCTCGGCTCCACGATGGGCCTCACCGGTCTGATCAAGAGCGCCCGGTCGGGCATCGCGCTCGCCCCCGACGGGGCGGAGTCCTCGATGATCTTCAAGACGAACTTCCCGCCGCTGGCACGGATCTTCATGCCGGAGGGTCGCGGGGTGCTCGTCCGTCGAGGGAAGGCCGAGATCGTGCAGGTCGCTCTGCCGGAAGGAGCGCTTCGGTGACCAATTCCGTTGTGCCACAACGATATTGACCACTCCCCGAAAAAGGGGAGAGGCATGGGGAGTTCTCCCCATGTACCCCCGGTGGAAGGTTCCCTAGTGTTGTCATCAGTCGGGCAGGGGAATCGCCCGCAGGGATCACAGACAAGAAGAGCACCACCACACAGGAGGACAACATGGCTTGGCTCGGAATGAACCTCGAGGTCGTCAACGGCGAGCTGCCGAAGTGGCGCAACCTTGCCGAGGAGATCGGCACGATCGTCACGAACGTCAACACCCAGGTCCAGCAGGCCAACGAGGCCTGGAACGGCCCGGACTCCGACAAGTTCATCTCGGAGTGGGAGGGCACCCACCGCCCGCAGCTCGAGAAGATCAAGGGCATGATCGAGGCCCTCTGCGACACGCTGCAGTCCGACATCAACCAGCAGCGCGAGACCTCGGGCAGCTGACCCGCAACCACCCCGCACGACACACAGAGACTTAGAGGAGAACCAGCATGGGTAACCTGACCGACGGAATGGACATTGCCAGGGTTCGCGAGGTTGCGAGCCAGCTCAAGACCGAGGCCGGTCGCATCGACGAGGTGAACCAGAACGGCACCACCCAGGTGGGCACGCTCGGCGAGAACTGGCTCGGTAACGACTCCGAGCAGTTCGCCTCGTCCTGGCAGGACGCCTCCAAGGCGCTGCAGAACGCCTCCGCCTCCCTCCAGACCTACTCGGCCGAGGCCGAGAAGCAGGCGGACCAGCAGGAGGGCGCCTCCAGCTGACGCCGGAGCTGCACGCCGAAGGGCGGGAACGACCACGGGTCGTTCCCGCCCTTCGCGCTGTCGTGGGTGGGTCAGTCGTCGATGATGACGAGGACCTCGCCCTCCTGGACGACGTCGCCGGCGGAGACCTTGACCTGCGCGATGCGCCCCGGGTTCTCGGCCAGGACGGGGATCTCCATCTTCATCGACTCGAGGAGCACGAGCTCGTCGCCGGCGGCCACGGACTGACCCTCGTCCACGTGCACGGTGAGGACGTTGGCGACCAGCTCTGACTCGATCCTGTGACCCATGGCACAGAGAGTAGCCCCACCCCTTCGGGTCAGCGCTCCTCGGTCCCCGCGATGAAGGCCTCGAGCTTTTCGCGGCCCTCGGTGTCCTCGCGCTGCTCCGGCGGGGACTTCATGAGGTAGGAGCTCGCGGAGAGGAGGGCGCCGCTCACGCCGCGGTCCTTGGCGATCTTCGCGGCTCGGATGGCGTCGATGATGATGCCCGCGCTGTTGGGGGAGTCCCAGACCTCGAGCTTGTACTCGAGGTTGAGCGGGACGTCGCCGAAGGCGCGCCCCTCGAGCCGCACGTAGGCCCACTTGCGGTCGTCGAGCCAGGCGACGTAGTCCGAGGGCCCGATGTGGACGTTGCGGTCGTCCTTCTTGCCGGCCAGGGGGCCGTCGAGGTTGGAGGTGACGGCCTGGGTCTTCGAGACCTTCTTGGACTCGAGGCGCTCGCGCTCGAGCATGTTCTTGAAGTCCATGTTGCCGCCGACGTTGAGCTGGTACGTCCGGTCGAGGACGACGCCGCGCTGCTCGAAGAGCTTGGCCATGACCCGGTGGGTGATCGTCGCCCCGACCTGGCTCTTGATGTCGTCGCCGATGATCGGCACGCCGGCGGCCTCGAACTTCGCGGCCCACTCGGGGTCGGAGGCGATGAAGACGGGGAGCGCGTTGACGAAGGCGACGCCGGCGTCGATGGCGCACTGCGCGTAGAACTTGTCCGCGTCCTCCGAGCCGACCGGCAGGTAGGAGACGAGGACATCGACCTCGGCGTCCTTGAGGGCCTGGACGACGTCCACCGGCTCGGCGGGGGACTCGTCGATGGTCTCCGCGTAGTACCGGCCGATGCCGTCGAGGGTGGGGCCGCGCTGGACCTCGACACCCGTCGTGGGGACCTCGGCGATGGTGATCGTGTTGTTCTCGGAGGCGTTGATCGCCTCGGAGAGGTCCTTGCCGACCTTCGTGTCGTCGACGTCGAAGGCGGCGACGAACTGGACGTCCGAGACGTGGTAGTCCCCGAAGGTCACGTGCATGAGACCCGGGACGGTGCCCTGCGGGTCGGCGTTGCGGTAGTACTCGACGCCCTGCACGAGGGAGCTCGCGCAGTTGCCGACGCCGGCGATGGCGACGCGGATTGAACTCATCAGTTCTCCTTGGTGGGGTTCCGGGGTGGGGGGTTGAAGGCGGGATGACTGGGGTCGGCGAGGGTGCCCGGGCGCACCTCCGGTGATCGGCGCTCGGCCTCGATGAGCTCCTCGACCCACATGAGGTCGCGCTCGGTCGCGTCCTCCCCGCGCGAGCGAAGGGCGTCGGCCCAGCGGTCCCGTGGGGCGCCGGTGTCCGAGCGCATGGCGGCGAGCCGCTCGGCGAGCCGCGCGCGGCGCCCGTCGAGGATCCGCAGGCGCACGCTCCGCTCGGTGCGGGTGAAGAAGGCCAGCCGGACGTCGAAGGCGTCGTCCTCCCAGCTGCCCGGGTCGCTCGTGCCGGCGAGCCGGTCGAAGGCGTCGCGCCCGGCGTCGGTGAGCGTGTAGGTGATCCGCTGGCGACGGCTCGTGGCGGTCGGCTCGGGGTTGTCGACGCTCACGAGCCCGCGGCCCTGGAGCCCGGCGAGGCAGGGGTAGAGCGTCCCGAAGGAGAGCGCGCGGAAGGCACCGAGGCTGGAGTTGAGCCGTCGGCGCAGCTCGTAGCCGTGCATGGGCTGCTCGTGGAGCAGTCCCAGCACGGCGAACTCGAGCATCTCGCGGCGGCGCACGGGAGGACAGCGTAGTCGATGTATCGACCAGATATGTCGAGCGAGATTCCACAGCGCGTCGGGAAGCGTCCATACTGTGTGGGCTGGACCCCCCATCGCCTCGAGGTGCCCCATGGCAGATTCACCCCGCACACGCGCCGACGCGCGTCTGCGCCGTCGTGGCACTTCCGCACGGCGTGGCAAGGGGCGCCGCGGCCGGGCCAAGGGCAAGCGGGGGATCCTGCGGAAGGTCCTCCTCGCCTTCGTCGTCCTCGTGGCCCTGGGCATCGCCGGGGTCGTGGCCGCCTACCTCATGGTCGACATCCCCAAGCCCAACGACCGCGCCGTCTCCCAGGCCTCGGTCCTCTACTACTCGGACGGCAAGACCGAGATGGACCGCATCGCCACCGTCAACCGGGAGTCCGTCGAGATCGACGACGTCCCCATGGACGTGCAGCAGGCCTTCCTCGCGGCCGAGGACCGCTCCTTCTACGAGAACCGGGGCATCTCGCCGAAGGGGATCTTCCGCGCCGTGAGTGGTGCCGTGGCCGGGGAGGACCGCGGCGGCGGCTCGACGATCACCCAGCAGTACGTGAAGAACTACTTCCTCACGCAGGACCAGACGTACTCCCGCAAGGCCAAGGAGATCCTCATCTCGGTGAAGATCGACGGCGAGCTGAGCAAGGACGAGATCCTCGAGAACTACCTCAACACCATCTACTTCGGTCGCGGCGCGGACGGCATCCAGACGGCCTCGCAGGAGTACTTCGGCAAGGACGTCGGGGAGCTCTCCGCCTCCGAGGGGGCGCTCCTGGCGAGTGTCATCAGGGGGCCCTCCCTCTACGACCCGGCCCTCGGCGAGGAGCAGCAGCAGCGCGCCGAGGAGCGGTGGGAGTACGTCCTCGACGGGATGGTCGAGAAGGGGTGGATGACCGCCTCGGAGCGGGACAAGGCGACCTTCCCGAAGACGACGGCCCCGAAGCGTTCGGAGGCCAAGGCGACGGACATCGGCTACATCACCGAGGAGGTCCGCAGCGAGCTCCGTGAGCGCCTGGACCTCACGGATGCCCAGATCGACCGCGGCGGATTCAAGATCGTCACGACGATCGACCGGAAGGCGCAGCGCGCCGCCGCGAAGGCGGTCGAGGAGCACCAGCCCACGGGCGAGCGCACTTCGGACCTGCACATCGGCCTGGCCTCGGTGGAGCCGGGGGACGGCGCGATCCGGGCCATGTACGGCGGCAAGCGGTTCGGTAAGGGCCGGTACGGCTACTTCAACTCCGCGGTCGACGGCAAGATGCAGGCCGGGTCGACGATGAAGCCCTTCACGATGATCGCCGCCCTGCGCAAGGGGATCCCGCTGTCGACGACCTACAGCGGTTCCAGCCCCTACTACTCCTCGGACTTCATCTACGACGGCGCCGGGGCGACTCCCATCCAGCGCTCCGGGGGCATCGTCAACTACGGCAATGCCTCCTACGGGCCGGTCAACATGATCACGGCGACGCAGAAGTCGGTGAACACCTACTACGCGCAGCTCAACCTCGCGGCCACCCCCAAGGCGACGGCGCGGTCGGCAAAGGACGCGGGGGTCATCGGGTGGAACGGGGAGAAGCAGACGAAGCTCTCCACCGGCCCGGGCAATGTCTTCGGGACCGATTCCGTCCGCGTCATCGACATGGCCAATGCCTACGCGACGATCGCCGCGGAGGGACGCCGGGCGACGCCGTACTACATCTCGGAGGTCACGAGCACCGGTCCGTCCGACATCGACTACGAGGTGGAGAAGGAGGTCGAGCGCGCCTTCCCCCAGGACGTCTCGAGGGACACGATCCAGGCGATGAGCCTCGTCGGCCAGCCGGGCGGGACCGGCTATCCCACGGTCGCTGACCTCGGTCGTCCCGTCGGCGGCAAGACAGGGACCACCTCGGACAACTACGCGGCCTGGTTCGACGGCTTCACCCCCGGCCAGCTCGCGACGGCGGTCGGGATGTACAAGGGGGACGGTTCCCTCGTGAAGAAGAACCAGCTCGTCAACCTCGGCGAGTACGGTGAGATCACCGGTGGCACCGTGCCCGCCCGGATCTGGACCGACTACATGATCGGGGCGCTCGAGGGCGAGAAGGTCGCCAAGCTCCCGCCACCGGGCAATGTCGAGTACCGCCCGCAGACGGACGCCCCGTCGAATGCCCCGGCGCCGATCACCTCGACGAGCGAGCCGCCCGCTCCGGAGCCGACGACGACCCGTGAGCCGGAGCCGACGTCGACTTCCACGTCGTCGAGCTCCTCCTCCAGCTCGTCGAGCTCGTCGAAGAGTTCCTCCTCCAGCTCGTCGACCTCCAGCTCGTCGACCTCCAGCTCCTCGTCCTCGAGCTCCTCGACGACCCGGAGCTCGACCACGCGGCCGACCTCGACGACCCCGCCGCGGCCGACGACGACCCCGCCGCGGCCGACGACGACCACGTCCCGACCGACGACGACCCGGCCACCGCGACCCACGACGACCCGGCCGCCGCGGCCGACGTCGAGCAGCCGCCAGAGCGCGGAGCGGCAGGGTCAGGGTCAGGGGCCCGGCTAGTGCCCAAGGAGTTCGTCCCCGGTGACCTCCTGCCGGAGGATGCCAGCCCGATCATCGGTGGCCGGCTCGGCCGAAGGGCGGCGCCGAGGCAGCGCTCCCTTCGTCATCTCCTCCCGCTCATCGCCGCGCTCGTCCTCGTGCCGATGTCCGGTGCCGTCGTCCGCCAGGGGCACTGCGTCCGGCAGGGGTGGAACGGCAGCGAGCAGTTCTGGCGCGGGTGCTTCTCCGACCTGCCGGCGCAGTACCAGCTCGCGGGCCTCGACTCGGGTCTCACCGGCTGGTTGACCTCGGGACGGTCGCCGGAGCAGATGCCCCTGCTCTCCGGCCTCATGTCCCTGCTCGGGGGTTTCGTCCCCTCCGGCGTCGGCTGGCTGGACGCCAGCCGGTGGTACATGACGATGTGGATCCTCCTCCTCGGGGCGTGCGCCGTCATCGGTGTGTGGTGCGTCGCGCGGCTGCGTCCCGGGCGGCTCGACCTGGCCACCCAGCTGGCGCTCTCCCCGATCTACGTCGTGGCCGTGCTCCTCTCCGGCGACCTCGTCGTCGTCACGCTCGTCCTCGGCGCGATGCTGGCCCGGGGGTTCCACCGACCGACGACCGCCGGGGTCCTCCTCGGCCTCGCCCTCCTCGGGCACGCCTGGGTGGGGATCGTCCTGCTCGCGCTGCTCGTCTCGGCGCGACGCTTCGGCGACCGGGAGGAGGCGGTCCGGACCGCGCTCGTCGCCGTCCTCACGGTCGTGGCCGCGGTGGCTCTCCTGCTCGTCCTCGCGCCCGATGTCGTCACCGGTCCGGTGACGGCCTGGTGGGGACAGAAGGCGGGCTACGGGTCGGTCCTCATGATGCCGGACCTCGTGGGCCACCCCCTTCCCGGCTGGGTCTCGCGGGTCGTCGCGCTCGCCGGCTGGGTCGGTGGTGCCTGGGCGACGTGGATCATGGCCAAGCGGGCCTGGCGACCGGCCACCTGGGCGCAGGTCGCCGCCTTCGCCGTCCCCGTCGTCGCCCTCACCGGCACCGCGGTCCCGGTTCAGGCCGCCCTCTGGGTGCTCCCGCTGGCGATCCTCGCCGGGGTCAGCTGGCGCACGCATCTGGGCTTCGTGGCCGTGGAGGCCGTGCACGCGACCGCGCTGTGGATGCACATCGGTGCCGCCTCCGACGCTGACAAGGGCCTCCCCGGGACGTGGTACGCGATCGTCGTCCTCGGGCGGGCCATCGCGTGGTGCTTCCTCCTCTGGAGCATCTGGTACACGCCGGTGGACAACCCGGCGCCCCGTCCACAGGCCCCGTACCGCCCCGGTCCTCGTCCACAGGAGCCGGTCCGCGGCTGACCCCACCGCCGGCCCCGGGGCACGCTTTGCTGCGAAGGGAGCGCAGCGGATACCCTGAACCGTCCCCGGGTCCGTTGACACGACGGCCGGGTACCGATGCACCAACCCTCCTGTCACGGAGAGACCGTGACCGCACAGACCGAAGGAGGCGGGTTATCAGCATGCGTCAGTACGAGCTCATGGTCATCTTCGACCCCGAGAGCGACGAGCGGGCCGTCCAGCCCCTGTTCGACAAGTTCCTCACCGTCGTCACCAAGGACGGCGGCACCGTGGACGGTATCGACCACTGGGGTCGTCGCCGTCTCGCGTACGAGATCAACAAGAAGTCCGAGGGCCTCTACGCCGTCGCCACCCTGACCTGCACGCCGGAGACGAGCAAGGAGCTCGACCGGCAGCTGGGTCTGTCCGAGCAGGTCATGCGGACCAAGCTCATGCGCGTCGACGCCTGAGGCGATCGACCACGGCTGTCGGTGTCCACTGACAGCCTCACCTGAGACGATCACCGATCGAGAAGGAAACCCATGGCAGGCGAGACCCCCATCACCGTTGTCGGCAACCTCACGGCTGACCCGGAGCTCCGGTTCACCCCGAGTGGTGCGGCCGTGGCCAACTTCACCGTGGCCTCGACCCCCCGCACCTTCGACCGTCAGACCAACGAGTGGAAGGACGCGGAGACGCTCTTCATGCGCTGCTCCGTGTGGCGCGAGGCCGCGGAAAATGCAGCGGAGTCGCTGACCCGCGGCGCCCGCGTCGTCGTGACCGGCCGCCTCGTCTCCCGCTCCTGGGAGGACAAGGAGACCGGCCAGAAGCGCTCCGTCATGGAGATGCAGGTCGACGAGGTCGGCCCGTCGCTGCGCTACGCCACCGCCAAGGTGACGAAGACCCAGCGCGGCGGTGGCGGCGGCCAGGGTGGTGGCTGGGGCGGCCAGCAGGGTCAGGGCGGCTTCGGCGGTCCCCCTGCAGGTGGCCAGCAGGACGACCCGTGGGCGACCGGTGGCCAGCAGGGCGGCCCCCAGCAGGGCGGCTTCGGCGGCCAGCAGGCTCCCGCGCAGCCCCAGGGCGGCCAGGGTGGTGGCTGGGGCAGTGCCCCCAGCTACGACGAGCCCCCCTTCTGATCGATCGCCCACCCCGCCCGGGTCGTCCCGGGCACTGATCACATCCCCATCCCGAGGACCAACCTCGGGCTCTCATCCACACGAAGGAGAGCACCACGATGGCCAAGCCCGTAGTGCGCAAGCCCAAGAAGAAGGCCAACCCGCTCAAGGCGGCGAAGGTCGAGAACATCGACTACAAGGACGCGAACCTGCTGCGCAAGTTCATCTCCGACCGCGGGAAGATCCGTGCGCGCCGCGTCACCGGCGTCTCCGTGCAGGAGCAGCGCCGCATCGCGACCGCGGTGAAGAATGCCCGGGAGATGGCGCTGCTGCCCTACTCCTCGTCCAACCGCTGATCCTCGGCCGCGAAGAACACAGGAGCTTCACATGAAGGTCATCCTCACCCACGAGGTCTCCGGTCTCGGAGCCGCCGGTGACGTCCTCGACGTCAAGCCGGGTTACGCCCGCAACTTCCTCTACCGCCGTGGTCTCGCCACGCAGTGGACGAAGGGCGCGCAGAAGCAGGTCGACGCGCTCGCCGCCGGCCGCGCCGCCCGCGCCGTCAAGTCCCTCGAGGAGGCCCAGTCGATCAAGGGCAACCTCGAGGCCCAGCAGGTCACCGTCACCGCGCACGCCGGTGACAGCGGCCGTCTCTTCGGTGCGGTCACGAGCCGCGAGGTGGCCGAGGCCATCGTCGCCGGCGGTGGCCCGGACATCGACCGCCGCACCATCGAGATCCCGACGCCGATCAAGAACGTCGGGCCCGCCCAGGCCCTCGTTCGCCTCCACCCGGAGGTCCAGGCCACGGTCTCCCTCGAGGTCGTCGCCGGCTGAGCCGACCCGACCCGGTCGAAGGGCGCCTCCCACCTGCGTGGGGGGCGCCCTTCGCCGTGTGTGCGGGAGCGCCCGCCGATGGGTACTCCTCCCCATGTCCCTCCTCGGCGCCGGACCGTAAGATCTCGGTAAAGACACCAGCTCACAGGGGGGACACCCATGTCACAACCGCCGTACGGTCAGCAGCCGCCCCACCAGGGCGGGGGAACGCCACCGCCGCCTCCCGGGTACGGACAGCCCCAGTACGTCCAGGCTCAGCCGGGCTACGGGCAGCAGTGGGGCCAGGCGCCGATGCACCAGCAGCCGCAGAAGAAGAGCAGCGTCGGCAAGTGGGTCGCCTTCGGAGCGGCCGGCGTCATCGGCGTCGGCCTCCTCGGGGGCGGCGCCCTCTTCGCCTTCAGCAAGATCAACGGCGGCGGGCCGCAGCCGGAGAGCGCCCTGCCGAGCAATGCCTTCGCCTTCGCCAAGGTCGACCTCGACCCGTCCGCCGACCAGAAGGTCGACATGTTCCGGTTCGCCCGGAAGTTCCCCGGCGTCAAGGAGGAGCTCCAGGGGGTCGACGAGGACGGCGACCTGCGCAAGGAGATCTTCGAGGCCATCCAGGAGGAGGGCGGCCTCGAGGGGGTCGACTACGCCGCGGATGTCGAGCCCTGGCTCGGCCAGCGCTTCGGCGTTGCAGCCGTCCCGGCCGCCGACGGCGGGGACGAGCCCTCGGGCGTCGTCGCCTTCGCGAGCACCGACGAGGACGCGGCCAGGGACGGCCTGGCCAAGGCGACCCAGGACGGCGGCTACTGCTCCGTCCAGGAGGACTATGCGATCTGCGGCGAGGAGCAGTCGGTCGTCGACAAGGCGGTCAACGATGCGGCCAACGAGTCCCTCGAGGACAGCGACGCCTTCAGCCAGGACATGGACGACCTCGGTGAGGACGGCATCCTCACCGCCTGGGCGGACGGCAAAAAGCTGGGCGAGTACGCCAGCCAGCTCGCCCCCACGGCGAGCGCCCAGGGCGCCGACGCGGCGCAGGGCCGCTTCGCCATGGCCGTGCGCTTCGACGGGCCGACCCTCGAGGTCGCCGGTCGGGCGAACGATCTGCCCGAGGGGAGCGTTCCCTCCGGGGACGGCAGCAGCGTCGGCGACCTGCCGGCCGACACCATCGGCGCCTTCGGCATCACCGGTCTCGACGAGTCCGTGAAGAAGGTCTGGCCGGAGATCGACTCCGGCCTCCAGGAGATCATGGGTGACGACTGGACCCAGTCGCGGGACAGCTTCACCCAGCAGTACGGCATCTCCCTGCCGGACGACGTCGCCAAGGCGGTCGGCTCGGACGCCGTCCTCGCCCTCGGGGCCAACGGTCCGGAGCCCGAGGTCGCCTTCCGCTCCAACGGTGACCGCGCGGTCATCGACAAGCTCCTCACCGGGGACACCGGGAGCACTCCCATCACCGTCAAGGACGGCAAGGACGACACCTATGTCGTCGGGTCGAGCGACGGCTACGCCGACTCCGTGGGATCCGACGGTGGCCTCGGGGACAGCGATGCCTTCAAGGACGCCGTGCCCGACGCGGACGATGCGAGCATGATCGGCTACCTCGACGTGAGCAAGGCCGTCGAGGCCTTCGGCGACGAGATGGACGACGAGGAGCGCTCCTACGCCGAGCCGCTGTCGGCGGTCGGCATCTCGGTCAGCGGCGAGGAGGACCACGCCGACTACCGCCTCCGCATCACGACCAAGTGATCCGGGTCCCGGGCCCACCCGGGAGATGACGAAGGGGGGCGGTCACCGCACGGTGACCGCCCCCCTTCTGTCGTGGCCGTGGCTCAGCCGACGCGGCTGTGCTGCTGGTCGATGGTCGGGGCCGGTGCCACCGGGATGCTCGAGCGGGGCGCCCGGCCGGTCGCCGGCGAGCAGGTCTGGCCCACGGCCTCGATGAGCAGGTCGTTGACGGGCGGCTCGGTCTGGGTGTCCCAGCTGCGGCCATTCCAAGCGATGGTGACCTGCGTGCTGCCGTCCTTGCTGGAGAAGGCGAAGTTGCGGGTCCCCATCGACGCCCCGTCGTGGCCGTACATGACGCCGCACGGCGTCTGGATGGAGTAGATGCCGAGGCCGTAGCCGGTGAGCGGGCCCGAGGTCGTCTTCGGCTGGGTCATCTGGTTGACCCTCGCCTTCGGGACGAGCTTCCCGGTGAAGAGGGCCCGGTAGAAGCGGTTGACGTCACGGGTCGTGGACTCGACGCCACCGGAGGCACTGAAGAGCGAGGGGTTGACCCGGAGGCGGGTCTGCCGCCCCTCGATCTCGGCGATCTCCTGCATGCCGCTGCCGGCGAAGTTCTTCGACAGCGAGAGCCGGGACTCCGTCATGCCGGCCGGCTTGAAGACCCGCCAGTGGAGGAGCCCGCCCAGCGTCGCGTCGTTCTCGCGCTCGAGCATCTTGCCGAGGGTGACGTAGCCGGTGTTGGAGTAGCGGGCGTCGGTCCCGCCGTCGAAGTAGAAGGGCTTCTGGCGGGCGATGCTGATGAGGCGGGTGTCGTACCAGCGCTTCTCCCAGAAGCGGTCACCGGTCATGTGTTCGGTGTGGTTCGGCATGCCGCTGCGGTGGCTCAGCAGCTCACCCACGGTGGCATTGCCACCCCCGAGGTAGAGGTTGGGGAAGACGTCGTGGACCCGGGTGTCCAGGGTCCAGTTGCCGGCCTCGATCTCCTTCATGACGAGGGTGGCGACCATCGACTTGGTGACGCTGGCGACGTGGTACCGGTCGGTGGACTTCGTGACGGTGCGCGGCGCGATGTCGGAGTAGCCGGCCTGGTTGCGGTAGGTCCCCTGGGCTCCCCGCAGCTCGATCATCAGGCCGGTGGCCCCGCCGGAGCGAGCGGCCTTGATCTTCTCGTGGAGGGCCGTCCGGTCGTAGCCGGCGGTCGTCGTGCTCTCGGTCGTCGTGCTCGTGTCGGTCGGCGCGGCGAGGGCCGCGGGAGCCATCGACAGGCACAGCGCGGTCGTGGCAGCCAGACTCAGTCCGGCGCGAAGGTGGGTGGACATGCGTGGTGCTCCCTGCGTCTGTGGTGTGGTGTCCGCGCCCGAGACTAGCGGAGGCGGGACTTTCGCCGAGAGGCTCCACGGGGCAGGATGCAGGGGTGACTTCCTCGGACCTGACAGCCCGGTGCCGCGAGCGGCGTGACGAGTTCTGGCGAGGTGTCGGGCAGCTGGGCGCCGACCAGGCGCCCCTCTCCGGCGTCGACGAGTCCGCGTCGTGGCCCAGCGGCACCTCCTCCTATGCCCGGGTGGGCACCGTCCACTCCGGGATCGTGGCGACCGATGGTCTCAGCGACCCGGGCCGAGGGGACGCGCCGGACGGTGTGCCCGGCCTGGGCGTCGAGCTCTACGTCGAGAGCACCGAGCTCATGGAGGAGGACCCCGGGGAGGCGCGCTGGCTGGTCACCGCCCTCGAGGAGGCGGCCGGCGCCGTCGCCGGGGCCGCGGCGAGCCTGCCGGATGCGCTCACCGACCACAGCCTCCTGTCGCTCGAGATCTCCGGTGCGGATGCGCCGGCCGAGTGGCGCTCGGGGGGACGGCTGGGTCTCCTCCTCGGTGTGGAGCTCCCGGGGCGGCCCTCCGGCTTCGACCTCGACGGCGTGACCGTGCGCGCGCTGACGTGCACCCCCCTTCGCCCCAGTGAGCTCGCGGTGGTCACCGCCGAGGGCCCGGCCGGACGTCGTCGGGTCGCCGAGGCCCTGGCGGCCCAGGGCTGGTACTCCTACGCCGACACCGAGCGTCCGGCGGTCCTCTGACCGTCCACGTGAGAGGGCCCCGGGAGCCGTTGCTCCCGGGGCCCTCTCGCGTGCCGGAGGTCAGTCCTTCGGCTTCTCGTGCCGCAGCTCGGTGCCCTCCATCTCGGGCAGCTCGTCGGTGTTGCCGTGCTCCTCGCGGATGGCGACCAGCTCGGTCTCGTCCGCGGCGCCCAGCTCGAAGAGACGACCGGACCGGTGGTCGGCGATGTACTCCTTCATCTCCCGGCGGATCTCCGGCAGCAGGATGTACAGGGCGGCCAGGTTGATGAACCCGCAGAGGAAGAGGAAGGCATCGGTGAGGGTGAGGACCTGACCGAAGGTGAGGACCGTCCCGATGACCGTGAAGAGGCAGAAGATCGCCTTGTAGATCATGAGCGAGTTCCTCGTGTGACCGAAGAAGAACTCCCAGGCCTTCTCCCCGTAGTAGCTCCACGTGATGAGGGTGGAGAAGGCGAAGAGGGCGACGGCCACCGCGAGGACGGCCGGGAACCACGGGAGGAAGGTCTCGAAGGCATCGGACGTGAGCGTGACGCCGTCGGGTGCACCGTCGCCGGCGATGACCTGGTCGACGCCGGCCTGGAAGGACGGGGCGTCGGCGATGATGATCGTCAGGGCGGTCATCGTGCAGACGATGACCGTGTCGATGAAGGGCTCGAGGAGGGCGACGAAACCCTCGGAGACCGGCCGGCGGGTCTTCACCGGCGAGTGCGCGATCGGCGCCGAGCCGAGGCCCGCCTCGTTGGAGAAGGCCGCGCGCTGGAAGCCGACGATGAGGACGCCGACGAGTCCGCCGAGCCCGGCCTGCGGGGTGAAGGCGCCCTCGACGATGGAGGAGAGGGCACCGGGCACGTGGTCGATGTTGCCGAGGATGACGAAGAGGCAGGCGACGACGTACATGATCCCCATGAAGGGGACGAGCTTGCTCGTGACGCTGGCGATCGAGGTGATGCCACCGAGGATGACGGCGCCGACGAGGCCCGCCATGACGAGGCCGAAGATCAGCGCCGCCCCGTCCGAGCCGAGGAAGCCGTCGCTGCCGCCGGTGACCTCCTGGGCCTGGACGAAGGTCTGGTTGGCCTGGAACATGTTGCCGCCGCCGACTCCGAAGCCGAAGATGGCGATCGCGAAGAGGCCGGTGAGGACCATCGCCGGGGCCTTGCCGAAGAGGCGACCGAAGGCGACGGGCATGTACTTGAAGGGGCCACCGGAGAAGGTGCCGTCGGCATTCATCGTGCGGTACTTCACGCCCATGGTGCACTCGGCGAACTTCGTCGCCATGCCGAGGAGGCCGCAGACGATCATCCAGAAGGTCGCCCCCGCGCCACCGAGGGCCATGGCCGCACCGACACCGGCGATGTTGCCGAGGCCGACCGTCCCGGAGAGCGCCGAGGAGAGCGCTTGGAAGTGGGTGATCTCACCGGGGTCGTCCGACCGGGAGAACTTGCCCCGGACCACCTGGATGGCCAGCCCGAAGGAGCGGAACTGGACGAAGCCGAGGGCGATGGTGATGATCGTCGCCGCGGCCACGAGCCAGAGGACGACGATCGGGATCTCGATGCCTCCGACGGAGAAGGCGTAGAAGACCCAGCCCGACATCCACGTCGCGAAGGGCTCGAAGAAGGCATTGATCTTGTCCTCGATGTCAGCGAGGACGCCGCTGTCGGCCGACGGTACGAGAGGGAGTGTTCTCATGAAGAAGGAGGACAGCAGAGTCTGGGCACGCGCGATGGCTTGACGTGCCCCCACGGACGAGTTGTGACCTCTATGTGACCTCGGTCACCCTCGTCGAGGGCGCTCCGACCCCGTGACGGCCCACGCGTCGCCGCGGATCCGCCACCACATGAAGCCGCCCCGGACGGCCATGAACCCGGTGAAGGCGACCCACAGGGCGACGACGGCCCAGGCCGACCCGTGCCCGCTCCCGAGCCACCGGGCGAGGCCGATGATCGGCAGGTAGGCGAGGAGGACGAGCACCATCGACCAGGCGAGCCAGCGCCCGTCGCCGGCGCCGATGAGCACCCCGTCGACGACGAAGACGTAGCCGGACAGGGGTTGGGCCAGGGCGACGACGACGAGCCCCGCCGCGATGGCCGACCGGACCGCGGGGTCGTCGGTGAAGAGGACCGGCAGCACGCGGTGCAGCGCGAGCAGGCCGACGCCGAGGATGACGCCGCCCCACACACCCCACCGGACCATGAAGGCGGTGGCGGCGCGGGCGCCCTTCGCGTCGCCGCTGCCGAGGGAGGCCCCCGTGAGGGCCTGCCCGGCGATGGCCAGCGCATCGAGGGCGAAGACGAGGAGGGACCAGACGGTCGTCGTCACCTGGTAGGCCGCGAGCGGGACGTCACCGAAGCCGGCGGCGGCCGCGACGGTGAGCAGGATGATGGCCCGCAGCGCCACGGTCCGGACGAGGAGCGGCGCGCCGTCGAGGGCGGCGTCGACGACCCGGCGGACGTGCGGACGAAGGGAGGCCTGCGCCGCCTGTCCCCGACGGGCGACGACCGCGAGGAGCCCGAGGGCCATGGCCCACTGTGCGATGACCGTTCCCCACGCGGCCCCGGCGATGCCGAAGCCGGCGCCGTGGACGAGCGTGACGCTGAGGACGGCATTGCCACCGAAGCCCAGGGTCGCGGCGACGAGGGGGGTCTTCGTGTCGAGGAGCCCGCGGAGGATGCCCGTGGCGGCGAGCACGAGGAGCATGGCGGGGACGCCGAGGGCGCTCATCCGCAGGTAGGTCACGGCCTCGTCGAGAGCCTCGGGCGAGGAACCGAAGACCCCCGCGAGCTGGGGTGCGAAGAGCCCGAGGACGAGTCCGGCGAGGATGCCGAGTGCGCCGGCGAGCCAGACACCGCCGGCGCCGACCTCGATCGCGCCCTTCGTCGACCCGGCGCCCACCTGCCGCGCGACGACGCTCGTCGTGCCGTAGGCGAGGAAGACGAAGACCCCGGTTGCGGTGAGCAGGACCGAGCTGGCGGTGCCGAGCCCGGCGAGGGGGACGACCCCGAGCCGACCGACGACCGCGGCGTCGACCATGAGGAAGAGGGGCTCGGCGACGAGCGCGAGGAAGGCGGGGACGGCGAGCGAGAGGACCTCGCGGGGGCCGGCCTGGATGGGGCTGGGGGAGGTGCTCACGTGCGCCACGCCTCCCAGAGTCGGGCGTAGCGGCCACCGGCGGCGACGAGCGCGTCGTGGGTGTCGTCCTCGACGACCCGCCCGTCGTGGAGGACGAGGACGCGGTCGGCCGCGGCCGACTGGGTGAGGCGGTGGGCGACGATGATCGCGCCCCGGTCCTCGGTGACGGCCATCGCGGCGCGCTCGAGGTCCCGGGCGCCGGACGACCCGGCCTCGGCGGTCGCCTCGTCGAGGACGACGAACCACGGGTCGGCGAGCTCGACACGGGCCAGCGCGAGCTGCTGTGCCTGGGCCGGCGTGAGCGGGTGGGCCCCGTCGCCGACGACCGTGTCGAGGCCGTCCGGGAGGGCCTCGACCCAGCGGAGGGCGTGGACGCGCTGCAGGGCAGCCCGCACCGCGCCGTCATCGGCGTGGTCGTCGACGAGGGTCACGGCCTCCCGCACGGTGCCGGCGAAGACGTGGACGTCCTGGCTGATGAGGACGACGCGCGAGCGCAGCCCGGCCTCGTCCATCCCGGCGAAGGGGGTACCGGCCAGGGTCACCGCCCCGCGGGTCGGTGGGAGCACTCCGGCCGCGATGGCGCCGAGGGTCGTCTTGCCCGCGCCGGTCGCGCCGACGAGCGCGACCCGCTGGCCGGGCTCGATCGTCAGGCTCACCTCGCGGAGGACCGGATGGTCGGTGACGTAGGCGTGGTCGATGTCGGTGAGGACGAGCGGACCGCGGTTCATGGGCGGGTCGGCCGTGGCCTCCGGCACCGGCGGCAGGAGGGCCACCCCGGCGAGGCGGGCCAGCGAGGCCCCGGCGGACTGGACGGCGTCGAAGGTGAAGAGGAGGACCCCGATGGGGTTGAAGAGGCGGTGGAAGTAGAGGGCCGCGGCCGTCACCGCGCCGACGGTGATCGATCCGGACCGGACGAGGAAGAAGCCGGTCGTGAGGACGAGCGTGAGCCCGATGAGCTCGGAGCGGTTGGACCGGCTGCCGAAGCGGGTGAGGATGTCGACGACGCCGACCGAGATCCGCCGGGCCTCGTCCGAGCGCCGGGTGATCTCGGCGACCTGGGCCTCCTCCAGCCCGTGTGCCCGGAGGGTGCGCACTCCCTGGAGCCCGCTGACGAGGGCCTGGGCGCGCTCGCCCTGGGCGATCCGCTCCTCCGCGTACATCGGTCCCGACCGCTGGAGGTACCAGTGCAGTCCGAGGCCGTAGGCAGGGATGGCGACGAGGCCGGCGAGGCCCAGGCGCCAGTCGAGGGCGAAGAGGCCGATGCCGGTGAAGCCGATGAGCACGAGCGCGTTGACGAGGTTGGGCAACATCTCGGTGAGCGCCTCGGTGACCGTGCGGGCGTCGTCACCGACCCGGGCGAGGACGTCTCCGGTGCCGGCCGCCTCGATCCGCGCGGAGTCGAGGGTGAGCGCCCGGTCGAGCACCTCCTCCCGCAGCTCGGCGAGCGCCGGTTCGCCGGCCCGGGCGAGGGCGGCGATCGAGGCCCAGGTGGCGAGGCCCCCGACGAGGCTCGCCGCGGCGATGAGTCCCGCGGCGACGAGGAGGTCCCCGGCGTCGCCGCCGTCGAGGACGAGGTCGACGATCCGGCCGAGCACCCACGGTGCGACGAGGGCGCACAGGCCGGCCACGGCGAAGGCGAGGACGGCCAGGACGAGGGGGCCGCGGTGGGCGCGGACGAGGGACCACGCCAGACGGGTCGTGTCCCGACGGGAGGCGGTGGGGAGGAGCTCGCGGCTCATCGGAGGACCTCCTCGCGGTAGGCGTCCGCGGCCGACAGCTCGTGGTGGGTCCCCTCGAGCGTGACCTCGCCCTGCCGGACGACGACGACGCGGTCGGCCCGCGCGAGGAGGGCGGGGCTGCTCGTGATGAGCCACGTGGTCCGGTGGGCGCGCGCGGCCCGGATCCCGTCGGCGACCCGGTGCTCGGTCACGGCGTCGACCGCGGTCGTCGGGTCGTGGAGGACGAGGAGTGGCGGGTCCGCGGCCAGCGCCCGGGCGAGGGAGACCCGCTGCCGCTGACCGCCCGACCACGTGGCGCCGTCGGGGGTGACGTGCTGGTCCAGGCCCTCCTCGGCGAGCGCGACGACGTCGTCCGCGGCCGACCGGGTGAGCAGCTCGTGCAGCCGCTGGTCGTCGAGGCGGCCGCGCGGGTCGACGTTGTCCCGGAGGGTGCCCTCGAAGAGGTCGACGTGGTGGGGAGCGACGAGGAGGTGCCGTCGCCGGGCGTCGCTCGTGAGCTGGTCGAGGGGCAGGGCGTTGATGGTCACCGCGCCGGCGTCCTGCTCCCCGGCGAGGGTGCGGGCGAGGTCGCCGGCCTCCGCGGGGTCGGCGATGACGAGGCCGAGGACCTCCCCGGGCGGCGAGCTGACCCGGTGGCCCGAAGGGAGCGTGACCGCCAGCGTGGGGGAGCTCGCCGTGACGTCCTCCGGGCCCGCCGCGACGAGGCGCGGCGACCGGAGGAAGTCGACGATGCGACCGGCGGCCGCGTAGGAGCGGGCGGCGTGGGCGGAGATCTCCCCGAGCATCTCGATCGGCTCGGCGAGGAACTGGGTGAGCCCGACGACGGCGACGAGCTCGCCGATGCTGATGTCTCCCGACAGGGCCTTGCTCCCCGCGATGAGGGCGACGACGGCGAGGAAGAGTCCGGACAGGGTGTTCGTCAGGCCGGCCATCGATCCGAAGGCGGTCGTGCTCCTGATGCCCGCGTGGCGGGCCTGCTGGCTCAGCCGCCGGTAGCGCCGGGCGGCCATCGGGGTCGCGCCGATCCCCTTGAGGCTGCGCATCCCCCGCACGAGGTCGGTGGCGACGCCGCTGGCGTCCGCGACGGCGGCCTGCTGCCGCTCGGTGCGGCGCGAGATCACGGGAGTGAGCACCTGCGAGATGCCGACGACGACGGGCACGCCGAGGACGACGACGACCCCGAGGAGGAGGTCGATGCGGAAGAGCAGGACGGCGGCGACGGTGAAGGAGAGCAGCGAGGAGACGGAGAAGCCGATGAGGCGCAGGACGACGCCGACCATCTGGGCGTCGGCGGTGGCGAGGGAGAGGGTCTGGCCCGGGAGGAGGGTGGAGCGGGTGCCGCGCGGGTGGAGGGCGTGCCCGGCGATCTCGACCCGCAGGTCGTGGACCTCTCGCTCCATGACGCGCACGAGGATCTGGGCGCCGAAGCGGTAGCCGTAGCTGAGGACGACGAAGAGGCCCGCGAAGGCGAGGAGGAGCAGGACGAGCGAGCGGACCTCGGAGGTGGCGACCGCCTCGTCGATGATGACGCCGATCATCACGGGGACGAGGGTCTCGCAGACGTGCCACGTGGCGAGCAGACCGAAGCTCGCGGCCAGGCGCGGACGGTGGCGACGGACCGACCGGAGGAGAAGCGCCCGCGCGGTGGCGGGAGCGGGGTCGGTGGTGGTCACCGCCCATGGCTACCACGGCGGGCTCGGAGCCTCGTAGTTACTCTCGGGTATACAGATTCATTACTTACGAGTAATGTCTGGCTCGTCTCCCCGCCGCCACCGATCGGAGTCGCTTGTGTCCTCCCCTTCGTCCCCGCGTCGACGCCTGCGCCGACTCCTCCCGCTCATGGCCGTCGCCGCGGTCCTCCTCCTCGCCGTGACGACGCCGGGAGCCACCGCCGGGTCCACGCCCTGGTACGAGCAGACCGACCCGCAGAGCCCGGACTCCGAGCTCAACGTCACCGGTGCCCCGGCGCGGGGCACGACGCCCGAAGGGGAGGTGCGCGGGTTCATCGACGCCCACACCCACCTCATGTCGAATGAGGGCTTCGGCGGGGACATCGTCTGCGGCAAGACCTTCAGCGAGCTGGGCATCGAGGACGCGCTCACCGACTGCCACAGCCACGGCACCGATGGCCGCACCGGGCTCATCGAGAACCTCACCCACCTCGAGGGCAAGGGGCCGCTCGACCCGCACGACACTGACCTGTACCCGACCTTCGGTGATGCCCCGAAGTGGTCCTCGCTGACCCACCAGCAGATGTACTACCGCTGGGTGGAGCGGGCCTGGCGCGGCGGGCTGCGGGTCATGGTCGCCGACACCGTGAACAACAACGTCCTGTGCTCGCTGCCGACCCAGGTCAACAAGCACTCCTGCAACGACATGGACACCGTCCGCCGCCAGGTGCAGAAGACGAAGGACCTCGAGGCCTTCATCGACAAGCGTCACGGCGGGCCCGGCAAGGGCTGGTTCCGGATCGCCTACTCGGCGGAGGAGGCGAGGTCCTATGTCGAGCAGGGCAAGCTCGCCGTCATCCTCGGCATGGAGGTGTCCGCTCCCTTCGGGTGCGGCCTCGCCGTGGGCTTCCCCACGTGCACGAAGCAGCAGATCGACGCCGGCCTCGACGAGGCCAAGGAGCTCGGCATCCGCTCGATGTACCTGTGCCACAAGTTCGACAACGCGCTCTGCGGGGTGCGCTTCGACGAGGGCACCCAGGGGATCGTCGTCAACGTCGGCAACTTCCTCAACACCGGGCAGTTCTGGCAGGTGGAGCGGTGCCGGACCGATCTCCACGACAACACCGTCGAAGGCGGGGTCATCCCGCCGAAGGTCGCCCAGCACGTCAAGGGGCAGGTCCTGCCGATCTACCCGGAGGGGCCGCACTGCAACACCCGTGGTCTCAGCGAGCTCGGGGAGTACGCCCTCCGCGGGATGATGGACCGCGGGCTCATGGTCGAGCTCGACCACCAGGGGGTCAAGGCGGCCAAGCGCACGATGGAGATCCTCGAGGCGGAGGGCTATCCCGGCGTCATCTCGAGCCACTCGTGGATGGACAAGCACTTCACCGAGCGGATCTACCGGCTCGGTGGTTTCATCGCCCAGTACGGGCACGACGCGCGCAGCTTCGTCGAGGAGGGCGCCGAGGAGCACCCGGTCCGGGAGAAGTACGACGTCGGCTACGGCTTCGGCATGGACATGAACGGCTTCGGCGGCACCCCGCCGCCGCGGGACGACGCCGCCGAGAAGCCGCTGAAGTACCCCTTCTCCCCGGCGATCGGCAAGGGCACCATCGACCGTCAGGTCACCGGCCAGCGGATCTGGGACTACAACCGGGACGGCGTCGCCCACTATGGGATGATCCCCGACTGGATCCAGGACATGCGCACGATCGGCGGGGCCGACGGCCGGCAGGTCGTCGAGGACCTCACGCGCGGGCCGGAGTCCTACCTGCGGACCTGGCAGGCCACCTCCGAGTGGGAGCCGGGGCAGGACCTGACGAAGGGGGCGGTCGCCCGGGCGAGCAGCCAGGAGTGGAGCCTCACCGGTCGCTACCGCGCTGGAGCGGCGATCGACGACCGGCGGACCACCCGCTGGGCCAGCCGGTGGGGTGACGACGCGTGGTGGGAGGTCGACCTCGGCACACCGCGTCGGGTCGGGCAGATCACCCTCGACTGGGAGACCGCCCACGCGAAGGCCTACCGCGTCCGGTCGAGCCTCGACGGGCAACGATGGACGACCGTGGAGACGGTCTCGGACTCCGACGGCGGCATCGACACCATCCGGATCGACCCCACCTCCGCCCGCCACATCCGGATTGACACCGATGAGCGGGCCACCCGCTACGGGGTCTCCCTCAAGGAGGTGACGATCACCGACTGAGGGGCGAGCCGGCCGGTGTCCCATGGGTAGTGCTCCCCAGTGCTCCCGTGGGATCCGGTCCGTAGAGTGGCGGCGACACCTCAGCCACAACGCCGAAGGGGAGCGCCGTGCCGCCCACGAGCAGGATCAGCAAGGACCAGTTGGAGCGCGCCCGCGTCCTCGTCGCCTCGATCGACCGGGGCTTCGAGTCCAAGGTCGTCGGCCAGCGGCGGCTGCGCGAGACCCTCCTCATCGGTCTGCTGACGACGGGCCACGTGCTCCTCGAGTCGGTCCCCGGCCTGGCGAAGACGACCGCGGCGCACGCGCTGGCCACCGCCATCGGTGGCTCCTTCAAGCGCATCCAGTGCACCCCGGACCTCCTGCCGAGCGACATCGTCGGTACGCAGGTCTACGACGCGAGCCAGGCCAAGTTCGTCACCCAGCTGGGCCCGGTCCACGCCAACTTCGTCCTCCTCGACGAGATCAACCGCAGTTCGGCGAAGACCCAGTCGGCGATGCTGGAGGCGATGCAGGAGCGGCAGACCTCGATCGGCGGCCAGGTCTTCAAGGTGCCCGAGCCCTTCCTCGTCCTCGCGACGCAGAACCCCATCGAGCAGGAGGGCACCTACGTCCTCCCCGAGGCCCAGCTCGACCGCTTCATGCTCAAGGACCTGCTCGACTACCCGAGCCCCGGTGAGGAGGCCGAGGTCGTGCGCCGCATCGACTCCGGCGTCTTCGACCAGCCGGACCGCGCGATGATCAGCATCGCCGACGCGCGCGAGCTCCAGGACCTCGCCGCGTCCGTGTACCTCGACAAGGCGATCCTCGACTACATCACCTTCCTCGTGTCGGCCACGCGCGCCCCGGCGAAGGTCATGCCGCCGGAGCTGGCCCGCTACGTCGAGATCGGCGCCAGCCCGCGCGCCTCCATCGCCTTCGCCAAGGCCGCCCGCGCCGCCGCTCTGCTCCAGGGCCGCGGCCACGTCATCCCCGAGGACGTGCGCCACCTCGCTCACCGGGTGCTCCGCCACCGCGTCCTCCTCACCTACGAGGCCACCGCCGACGACGTGCGGGTCGAGACGATCATCGACGCGATCGTCCGCGGCGTCCGCACCCCGTAGGACGCCATGACCTCCCTCGTGAACAAGGTCAAGGGCAAGCTGTCGATCCACGTCCGACGCCGGTCGGTCGCGCTGCTCGACGGCGGGTACGCCTCTGTCCACAAGGGCCGGTCGATGGACTTCGACGACCTCCGCGAGTACGCGGTCGGCGACGACATCCGGGACATCGACTGGCGGGCCTCGGCCCGGCACGGCTCGATGCTCATCAAGCGCTACGTGGCCGAGCGCCACTTCTCGCTCATCATCGTCATGCCCGCGGGGCGGGAGATGTCCGCGCTCGCGGCCGGCGGCGAGCCCAAGCGGGATGTCGCCGTCATGGCGGCCGGCGTCCTCGGCTGGCTCGCCGTCCGGCACGGAGACGACGTCTCCATGGTCGTCCGCGGCCCGGACAAGATCCACGCGACCCGCTCGCGGTCCTCCGAGGGGCACCTCGAGCTCCTCCTCCAGGAGGTCGTCGCCCGCTCCCAGCCGGACTCACCCCCTTCGGACCTGCCGGAGCTCCTCCGCCACGTCGGCCGCACGGTCAAGGGCCGCAAGGTCCTGCTCATCGTCGCCGACGACGGGGTCGACGCCCCGGCCGTGGAGGACGCCCTGCGGACCCTCCGCCTGCGGCACGAGGTGCTGTGGGTGGATGTCGCCGACCTCGACCCGCTCGGGGTGTCGCCGACGCAGCAGGTCCGTGACGTCACGACCGAGCGGGCGCTCCCCGACCTCCTCGTCGAGGACCGCCAGCTGGCCACCGAGTTCGGGGCGGCGGAGAACCAGCGGCGCGCCGACGTCGCGACGATGCTGCGCCGGACCGATGTCTCCGCCGCACGGGTCGGCCACACCGACGAGGTCGTGCCGATGATCGTGCGGATGCTCGAGAAGAGGCGCCGTCGTGGACGCTGACCCCATCTACCTCCCGCCCCAGGACTACTCGGTCATCTGGCCGGTCCTCGGCGGCTTCATCCTCTTCGCCCTCCTCATCTGGGCCCTGTCCATCTGGATGATGACCCGGCCCCCGGAGGGCGAGGACGGCTCCGCCCCCCTTCCGCCGCAGGCGTTGGCCAAGTTGCGCCGGGACGCACTCGCTCGGGTCGATGCGATCGAGGCCGAGGTCACCTCCGGCTCCATGCCCGCGCGCAGGGGGCACCACGAGCTGTCGAAGGTCGTCCGCGGATTCGTGAGCAGGGCCAGCGGGCTGGAGGCGGACACGATGACCGCGGCCGACCTGCGTCAGCGCGGCCCGGCCCACCTGGCCGCCGTCATCGAGGAGTACTACCCGCGCCAGTTCGGGATCGAGGAGGCCGGGCGTCCGACCATCGGCCGGTCCGCTACCGCCGCGCGTGAGGTCGTCGGGGGGTGGTCGTGATGAATCTCGCCTGGTGGTGGATGCCGCTCGTCCTCATCCCCGTCGTCCTCGTCATCGCCGGCCTCGGCTGGTGGCTGGCCGGTCGCGAGTCGGCGAAGGGGGACTCGGTGCCCGTTGCGCACACGCGCCGCCTGACGCGTCTGCCCGCCTACCGGGCGGCGCTCGGTCGCCAGCAGATGCGGCTCGTCGGCCTCGCCGTCATCGTCGGGGTCACCCTCCTGCCGCTGACGATCGCCGCCGCGCGGCCGGGCACCGAGCAGACGATCGACCCGGAGAAGCGCAACCGCGACATCATGCTCTGCCTCGACGTCTCGGGCTCGATGTTTGCCACCGACCGGGCGGTGCTCAACAACTTCTCGGAGATCGTCAAGAACTTCGAGGGCGAGCGCATCGGGCTCATGCTCTTCAACAACCAGACGGTCACGGCCTTCCCCCTCACCGACGACTACGAGCTCGTCTCCGAGCAGCTCGAGGGCTACGCCGACGGGTTCTCGTACTACAGCGACAGCGAGTACGACCCGGTCACGGGCACCGCCAACCCGCGGATCCCGGCGAGCTCCCTCGTCGGGGACGGGCTGGCCAGCTGCGTGCAGGGCTTCGACCACGCCGACGAGGAGCGCCCCCGCGCGGTCATCCTCGGCTCGGACAACGAGGTGCACGGGTCCGGTGTCTACACCCTCGGTGAGGCCGCCGACCTCGCGAAGGAGAACAACGTGCGCGTCTACGCGCTCAACCCCATGGCGCAGGGCAGCAACCACGCCCAGCTCTCGGAGGCCACCGAGCGCACCGGTGGCCGCGCCTGGGCCCTCGACTCCTCCGGGTCCACGGAGGACGTGACCGAGAGCATCGAGGAGCTCGAGACGGCCCGGCTGCCCGACGTGGCGCCGGTGCACGTGCGCACCGACCTGCCGACGGTGCCGATGGTGCTCGCGCTGCTGGGGCTCCTCTGCCTCTACCCGCTCCTGTGGTGGTGGCGTCGATGAGCCTCCACCCCGTCATCCCGTGGCCCTTCGTCGTCATCGTCGGGCTCCTCCTCGTCGGCTTCACGACGTGGCGGCTCATCGCCGACGAGCGTCGGCGAGGGCGGTGGGCGCTGCGCCTCGGGACGAGCCTCGTCATGGTCATCGCCCTGCTCGGGCCGGCCGTCAACGGCGGCATCGCCAAGCAGGCTGCCTCGGACGTCAACGTCTTCTTCGTCGTCGACACGACGACCTCGTCGATGGCCCGGGACTACAAGGACGGGCAGACCCGCCTCGAGGGCTACCGCGAGGACATCGCGAAGATCCAGGAGGGCATGCCCGGTGCCCGCTTCTCGATCATCACCTTCGACTACGCCGCCCGCGTGTCGATGCCGCTGACGACCGACACCACTGCCCTCCAGACGGCCGCGGAGAACATGCGCCCGGAGAACTCGCTCTACTCGGGTGGGTCCTCGATCACCGTCGCCGGAGAGCAGCTGAAGGAGACCCTCGAGGGCGCCCAGGAGCGCACTCCCGACCGGTCACGCGTCGTCTTCTACCTCGGTGACGGCGAGCAGACCTCATCGGAGGAGCCGGCCCCCTTCGACCTCGGGGACGACCTCGTCGACGGTGGCGCGGTGCTCGGGTACGGCACCGAGGAGGGCGGCAAGATGGCCACGACCCGGGGTGACGGGTCGACCGGCGACGACGTCACCGATGCCCAGGGCAACCCGGGCGTGAGCACGATCGACGAGGACAACCTCGAGGACCTCGCCGAGCAGCTGGGGGTTCCTTACACCCACCGCGAGGGTGGGGACATCGGACCGGCGCTCGAGGAGGCCGACCCCGGCACGACGAAGGATGCCGAGGGGGCGGAGATCGAGATCTACACCTCGGTCGTCTGGGTCTTCGCGGTGCTCCTCACGCTGCTGCTGGCGATCGACCTGCTCTTCATCACCCGCGAGATCGGCCGACTCAGGAGGGCCACACCGTGAGCGCACCCCTCGAGCCCCGACTCCGCCGCCGACGGCGCCTCATCTGGGCGTCGATCCTCCCGGCGATCGTCCTCGTCGTCCTCGCCGTCCGCTTCCTCACCCTCCCGGTGTACATCGGCTCGGCCCAGGACGCCCACAGCACCGACGACGGCAAGGGCATGGTCTCGGCCGCGGACAAGCTGCACATCCTCAACATCGTCGAGCGGTGGCGCGCCCCCTTCGTCGAGGGGACCGGCAAGTCCGTCTCCGGTGACCTCGAGGGGGGACGGACCGACCTCGAGCTCGCGCTCGAGCGCACCGATGACCCCCAGGACGACTGCACGGTCCGCACCAACCTCGTCCTCACGATCTCCGAGCAGGCGACGAAGGCCGAGAAGGACGGCGACGACAAGGCCAAGAAGTCCTTCGCCGACGAGGGCCTCAAGCTCATCGAGGAGGGCCCCGAGGGCTGCCTCGACGGGCAGGACGACGGCAACGGCGGTGACGCCGGCCGCAAGCAGCAGGAGGCCAAGGAGCAGCTCGAGGAGCAGGCCGGCAAGGCCAAGAAGGACGACGGCGGCGAGGACAAGGACGACAAGAACAAGGACAAGGACAGCGACTCGGGCCAGTCCGGCGAGAAGAAGGACCCGAAGCAGAAGGAGCTCGAGGAGCGGAACAAGCAGGGCCAGTCGGAGTCCGAGGACCGGAAGCGGCAGAAGGAGGCCGATAACGAGGGCAACCCCGGGGGCGTCGACAAGCCCTGGTGACGGGCCCGAAGGGGGAGGGGGAGCTCCCCGGTCAGCGCTCGTCGAGCATGAGGTCGATCGTGTAGTCCTCGGCCCGGTAGGCGTGGTCGCCGAACTCGATCGCGGCGCCCGCGGCGTCGAAGGCCATCCGGGTCATCGTCAGCACGGGCTGGCCGGTGCGGAGCCCGAGTGCGCGACGCTCGTCGGCTCGCGGCATCCGGGCCCCGATCGACTGCCGGGCCACGACCGGCTTGACCCCCCGGCGGCGGAGCAGCGCGTAGAGACCCTGCTCCTCGAGGTCCTCGCGGCTGATGTCCGCGTGGGCGGGCGGCAGCCAGTTGTGCATGATCGCCAGGGGCTGGTCGCCCGCAGAGCGCACCCGGAGGAGCGAGAGCATCTCGGTGCCCGGCTCGAGGTCGAGGGCCGCCGCGGCCCGCTCGTCGGTGCTCGTCTCGAGGGCGAGGACGGTCGTGTGCGGCTCGCGGCCGTCGGCCTCGAGGTCGTCGAAGAGGGAGGAGAGCCGCGCGCGGCGGTGGACCTTGCGGTTGGCGACCGTCGTCCCCAGCCCGCGACGGCGGACGAGGAGGCCCTGGTCGACCATCTCCTGGATGGCCCGACGGACGGTGGGCCGGGAGAGACCGAGCCGTCCGGCGAGGGCGACCTCGTTCTCGAAGGGGTCGCCGGGCTCGAGCCGGCCGTCGTCGATCGCGGCGGTCAGCTGCTGGGCGAGCTGGTGGTACAGGGGTACCGGTGACTCGCGCTCGATGACGACGTCGAGCTGCATCGCTGACATGCGGGGAGCATACGCGCAGGGGTCCGCCGAGGACATACGTAAGTATGTCCTGACAAAGTATTGACATGCCTCTCGCCGGTGGGGGAGAGTGTCCGGCATCACTCGGCAGGGGCACCCCGCCGACCCACGCGAAGGAGCGTCCCGCCCATGCGGATCGGACTCGTCGGCCTCGGCCGGATCGGCGCCTTCCACGCCGAGACCCTCGTCGGCCTGCCGGCCGTGGAGACCCTCGTCATCACCGACGCCCGCCCCGGTGTGGCGGACGAGGTGGCGACGCGGTTGCGCGAGGTCGGTCCGGGGACCACCGTCGAGGTCTGCGACCCCGAGGAGCTCCTCGACGCCGGCATCGACGGCCTCGTCGTCGCGACGGCGACGAACGGCCACGCCGAGTGGATCCGGCGCGGACTCGAGCGGGGCGTCCCCACCTTCTGCGAGAAGCCCGTCGCCGGCAGCCTCGCCGAGACCATCGAGCTCGCCCGCCTCGAGGCGGCGAGTGGGACCCCGGTGCACATCGGTCACCAGCGGCGCTTCGACGAGGGCTTCCGGCGGGCGCGCGAGGCGGTGGCCTCTGGTGAGCTGGGCTTCGTGCACACGATCCGGGCCAACACCCACGACCAGGCGCCGCCCGCTGCGGAGTTCATCCCCACCTCCGGCGGGATCTTCCGGGACTGCGGCGTCCACGACTTCGACGCCGTCCGCTTCGTCACGGGCCGGGAGATCGCCTCCGCCTACGCCGTCGGCGCCAACAAGGGAGCCGACTTCTTCACCGCCGCCGGTGACGTCGACACCGGTGCCGCCGTCCTCACCCTCGACGACGACACCCTCGTGCTCATGTCGACGACGCGCTACAACGGCGGCGGGCACGACGTGCGCATGGAGGTCATGGGGGAGAAGGGGACGATCACCGCCGGCCTCGACCACTCGCTCGCGATGACGAGCGCCGAGCCGGACGTCGATTTCCCACGGGGACCGCAGAAGTGGTCCTTCATGGAGCGCTTCCTCCCCGCCTACCGGGCCGAGCTCACCGCCTTCTTCGAGGTCGCCGCCGGCCGGGCACCCAGTCCCTGCACCATCGCCGACGCGCTCGAGGCCTTCCGCACCGCCGAGGCCTGCGAGCTCTCCCGGGCCGAGCGTCGCCCCGTCGCCCTCTCCGAGATCGAAGGACCCTGACATGACCGACTCGACGACCGAGCGCACCCCGCTCACCGAGCGCATCGCCGCCGCCCCCATCTCCTGGGGGGTGTGCGAGGTCCCGGGGTGGGGCTGGCAGCACGAGCCCCCGACGGTGCTCACCCAGATGCGTGAGCTGGGCATCGCCGCGACGGAGTTCGGCCCCGACGGCTTCCTGCCCGACTCGGCGGAGGGCAAGGCGGCGACCCTCGCCGAGTACGGCCTGGCCGCGGTCGGCCAGTTCGTCCCCGTCGTCCTCCACGACCCCGCCGTCGACCCCCTTCCGGTCGTCGAGGCGGCGATGGCCGGCCTCGTCGCGGCCCGCGCCACGACCGTCGTCATCGCAGCAGCCACCGGGCAGGAGGGTTATGACGCCCGTCCCGAGCTCGATGACGCCGGCTGGTCCACCCTGCTCGGCAACCTCGACCGGATCGCGGACGCCGCTGCGGCACAAGGGCTCACGGCCACGCTCCACCCGCACGTGGGGACGATGGTCGAGTCCGGCGAGGAGACCGACCGGGTCCTCGCCGGATCGCGGATCGGGCTCTGCCTCGACACCGGCCACCTCCTCATCGGGGGTGGCGACCCGGTGCGCGTGGCCGTCGAGCACCCGGACCGGATCGCCCACATGCACCTCAAGGACGTCGACCTCGCCTGGGCCCGCAAGGTCCAGGAGGGAGCGGCGAGCTACACCGACGCCGTGGCCGCGGGCATGTACGTCGCGCTCGGGGAGGGGGACGTCGACATCACCGCCATCGTCACCTCGCTCGAGGGAGCCGGCTATGCCGGGTGGTACGTCCTCGAGCAGGACACGATCCTCGCCGGCGACCCGGAGGACCCCGCCACGCCGAAGGGGGCCGGTGACCCCGTCGCCGACGTGCGGACGTCGATCGCCCACCTGGGCGAGGTGGCCTCCGGGCTCGCCGGTGCCCGGACCGACGGCGAGGAGGGCTGACGTGCTCGACCTCGTGACGATGGGCCGCACCGGGGTGGACATCTACCCGCTCGACCACGGGGTGCCGCTCGAGGAGGTGCGGACCTTCGAGAAGTTCCTCGGCGGGTCGGCCACCAACGTCGCCGTCGCGGCCGCGCGGCACGGGCGGGCCGCCGCGCTCATCACGAAGACCGGCGCGGACGCCTTCGGCCGCTACGTCCGGGCGGAGGCCGAGCGCCTCGGTGTGTCCGGCGACTTCATCACCCCCATCGAGGGGGAGGGGCCGCCGACGCCGGTGACCTTCTGCGAGGTGCACCCGCCGGACGACTTCCCGTTGTACTTCTACCGGTACCCGACGGCGCCCGACCTCATGCTCACCGACGACGACCTCCCGCTCGCGGCGATCCGCTCGGCACGAGTCTTCTGGACCACGGTGACCGGGCTCTGCCAGGAGCCCTCGCG